>JBCCQK010000345.1:0-9229 GCA_039024375.1 Bacteroidota bacterium | reverse complement strand
CACATACCTGTTTTACTATTCTAAACCTAGCCAAAAGGTTGAGGAAGAAAAAGTAAATTTTCGGATTAGAAAAATATTATTTAACAAAAAACATTAGGAACGATGTAGTAATAACCATGCAATTTTAGAAGCCAATTTTGGTCTTAGTTTTCTGCTTACCAGCCGAAATTCTGTTGGTAGAATAGTTATCCTCAATTAATGGGGGGACAAAAAATTAGTCTAAATTGTACGTTTTTCATCGCTTTCCATCCTTTAAAATTCTAAAAATTATCTGTCATTATGAATCAATTACCAAACGTAAAGGAGGGATTCTTCGCCAATTTAAAAAGTGACCTACCCGCCAGTGTTGTTGTCTTTCTTGTCGCTATGCCCCTCTGTTTGGGTATTGCTCTTGCTTCTGGTGCGCCCCTATTTTCGGGTATTATTGCGGGGATTATTGGCGGCATCGTCGTAGGTGCCATTAGTGGTTCTCAATTGGGTGTTAGTGGTCCTGCTGCTGGTTTAGCGGTCATTGTCCTCACAGCTATTCAAGAATTGGGTGCCTACGAAACGTTTCTTTTGGCTGTTGTCATCGGTGGAATTATCCAAACTTTGTTAGGTTTTGCCAAAGCAGGGATTATCGGTTACTACTTTCCATCGTCCGTTATCAAAGGAATGTTGGCAGGTATTGGAATTATTATTATCCTCAAGCAAATTCCGCACGCCGTTGGTTACGATAAAGACTTCGAAGGTAGCCTAGCCTTTAATCAACCCGATGGGCACAATACTTTGTCGGAACTATTCTATATGTTCCAAGGAATTAGCCCCGGTGCAGTGGCCATTACGTTGATTTCGCTCGCCATTTTAATCCTTTGGGAACAACCCTTTATGAAGAAACAAAGTTTTTCAAAAATCATCCAAGGGCCGTTGGTAGTAGTCATTTCGGCCATCTTCATTGGACTAGCCTTGCAAGGTACAGAATATGCGCTACGGGGAGAACAAATGGTTAATATCCCAGTAGCGGAGTCGATTTCGGGCTTTTTTGGTCAATTTACCATGCCCGATTTTAGTCAATTGGGCAATCCGGCCGTTTATATCACAGGGATAACCATTGCGGTAGTGGCGAGTTTAGAAACACTTTTGTGCTTGGAGGCTACGGATAAATTAGACCCTTACAAGCGAGTTAGTCCAGCTAATTTAGAGTTGAAAGCACAGGGAGTTGGCAACGTGGTGTCTGGTTTGATTGGCGGTTTGCCCATTACCCAAGTAATCGTGAGAAGTTCCACGAATATTCAGTCGGGCGGTAAGACCAAAGCCTCGGCGATTATCCACGGTTGTTTCTTGATTTTAACGGCCATGTTGATTCCTAATATCTTGAATATGATTCCACTAGCGAGTTTAGCGGCTATTCTATTTTTAGTAGGCTATAAGCTGGCGAAGCCCGTTTTATTCAAAGAAATGTACGCAGCGGGAAAAGAATATTTTGTGCCGTTTATGGTGACGATTATCGGAATCGTCTTGACGGACTTATTGATGGGTATCGGCTTGGGAATGGTCGTCGCTATTTTCTACGTGCTGTACAAAAATTACCAAAAGCCGTATCAGTTTGATATTTCTAAAGAAGGCGACCGACAAGTCATTCGATTAGAACTGTCCGAAGATGTTACTTTTTTAAACAAGGCGAATATCTTAAAAACGTTAAATCAGATTCCAGATAATACGAAGGTAATTATCGACGCCAGTCGTTCCATTGAAATTGATAAGGATGTCGTCGAAATCATCTCCGATTTCAAGCAAGGCGCACAATACAAAGATATTGAAGTTGAATTTATCGGAAGAAAAATAAGCGGTATGGCAATGAACGCAACCAAACTATTTGAAAAGTCAATGAGCGAACATTCGGAGCCGCAAATGGCTAGCTTGAATTAGTGGAAGGAAGGATACGGGTGAGTAGTTTGCTAAGGTACTACTCACCTGTATCTATTCTAAAGAAGTTCTACAAAAACAATTTTTCCTGACTGCTGTAATAGTAAAACTATTTTTTATTTTTAACTTTGACGCAATTTAAGAAAACGTACCGTTCAGTTATGGCAGTTTCCGTCCAAATACAAGTAAACTCAAACCTATATCTACGCGACCCACAGGAGACAAAACTTGGTAAAAATATCATTCGATACAGCATTGAATTGATGGACGAAATTGGTATCGAAAACTTTACGTTCAAAAAGTTGGCAACCCGCATGAAGTCCACCGAGGCTTCGATTTATCGTTATTTTGAAAATAAACATTTGCTTTTAGTTTATTTGGTTTCTTGGTATTGGGAGTGGGTTCGCTTTAGAATTGATTTTAATTCGATGAACGTTACCGACCCTGTAGAAAAACTAAAAATTACCATCAAAACTATTGTGGACAACATTCGTTTGGCCACTCCTGCGGACTACATTGACCGAGATATTTTACATCGCATCGTTGTCAAAGAGGGTATCAAAGCCTATCATATTAACAGCATCGACGAAGAGAATAAACTGGGCTTTTTCACGCCATACAAGTCTTTGAGCCAAAAAATCGTTTCTATTTTTAAAGCGATTAATCCAGACTTTCCTTATCCTAAAGCACTCGCTACAAATCTTTTAGAAATGGCCAATAATCAAATGTACTTCGCCGAACATTTGCCAACTCTGACTGATATAAGCATAAAGACCGAGGAAATGACGGAGTTGGAAGATTTGCTGACCTTTTTTGTAATGAAATTAATCAAGCCTGTATAATCTGCCAAAGAACCAATTTTTATTATCGTTGCCGATTCAACGGCGCATAATCAATTTTCTCTGGCTCGTTATCCAAATAATACACCTGCACATCTTTCCGCTCAAAAGCCAATACCCTAATCTCTGTTCGACGATTATACTGGTGGTCCTCTTCTGAACAATTGACCCCATCTTCGCAATGGTTTCTAATCTGCGTTTCTCCGTAGCCACTGGCCTGTAAGCGGAAAGGAGAAATCCCTCTATCAGTAATATACTTTACCGCCGATTTTGCCCGTTTGCGAGAAAGCCAATTATTATAATTCGTCGTTCCTCTAGCATCCGTATGCGAGGTTAATTCCAAAACTAATGAAGGATATTTTTGCATTAATCGCACCACCCAATCTAAAGATTCCGCCGAACCTTCTCGGATGTAGTATTTGTCAAAATCGTAATAGATATTTTTGAGTTCGATGGTGTTGCCGACGGTGAGGTCAATCGGTTTCGGATTTTGGATTTCGGATTTCGGGTTAGTACTACTACCGTCAACTAAAGTTGGCGTTGGTTCGTCTTTGCCGAGCGTAAATAAGAGATTTTGAATGATAGTACCGCCAATTTCGCAATTATCACCTAGCGTATTGGTCTCTGCGTTGGCAGTTTTGAAATATTGCTTTTCGCCGATTAATAGGAACTCGCATCTACAGGGTAAACACGTGAATGCGTAATTACCATTGGCATTAGAGATGGTGGTTTCCTCTTCACCTGTACATAGATTGACTAAGGTGATTTTAGCATTGGGAATCAAACTCTCGTATTTGCTATTGACCGCTTTTCCTTGCAAGGACATACAAGCCGATTTGGTCAACGGTATGCAAAAATCTAGACGTTGCTGAATAGTGGTTGCTTTGGTTTGTAAAGGATATTGGGCAATTTGGTAGCCATTCTTTTTGGCTATAAAAAGGTAATTCGCATTTGGGTCTAAATCAACCGCTACCTCCCCGTTGGAATTAGTTACTTTTTGTAATTCTTCGGCAGATAATTGGTCTAAATCTTTGGTTAATTTTAGTAAATATTCATTGTCAATTTCGGTTTCTACCAAGCGCATGGTGAAGTCTTCTTCGGTATTTCCATCTACCCCATTTTCTGTTTTTTTAACGAAGATTTCTGCCCCTTCAATGCGCTTATCCGTGCGTTGGTCGTAGATGCAGATATTGGCTTTAATCAGTTGTTTTCCCAACTGACTTTTGTCCTTCATATTGAAGCTATAAATATCGTCTTTACCGTTGCCACCGTCTCTAGCAGAAGACAAGTAACCTTCCGTTCCCGTGATGTTTAAAATAAAACCAAAATCGTCTTTGGGCGAGTTAAAGGGCGTACCAATATTGGTCGGTTCTTGCCATAAATTTTCGTTATTTTTTTCGACCGAAAAAATGTCTAAGCCACCAAAACCGCCCCAGGCGTCGGAAGCAAAATAGAGCGTACCATCTTCGTGAATAAAGGGAAAAATCTCGTTGCCTGCCGTATTGATTTTATTACCTAAGTTAACGGGCTCACTCCATTCACCTCCTTGAAAATCAGAATAATACAAGTCCATTCCTCCTTGACCTCCTTCTCGGTTGGAGGCAAAATAGAGTCGATTGCCATCCGCCGTCAAAGTAGGATGCACTTCTTCGTATTCTTGTGTATTCCAAGGCATTTCTTTGACGTTTTGCCAATCATCCCCTGACTTAACCGCCGAGTAGATATTCATTTTCATAATACCTTTTTTATCCGTTCGTTTTTTCCCTTTTAGATATTGGTTTCTGCTGAAAAAAATGCGCTCGCCCGACTTATCAAAAGTGACAGGTCCTTCGTGGTATTTAGTGGATAAATTGCCCGAAAAGACTTCGACATTTTCTAACTCATTTTCCTCATTTTTTTCGGCAAAATAAAGCGTCATAAAGTTGTCGTTAATCCACAAATCCACTTCCTCGTTTTCTTCTTTGAGTTTACCGTTTTTCTTCCGCTTTTTCGGGTCTAAAGTAGAGACGAACACAATCCCATTTTGGTAATAAGTCGGGCTAAATTCTAGCTTTCCCGTGTTAATCGCCGATTCGTTTTTCACCAAAATATTGGTGTGTTTGAAATTATGAATATTTTCGATGGCATCTGCCAAATTCGCCCCTCTTTGGTCAGGGCCGTTACCCCCCATTTTTGCTTGATACTGTCGATAATACTCTTTTGCTAACTCGTATTTTTCGTTACTGTGTAAGGCTTGTGCGTAGTGAAGTAAATGAATCGCCTCTTGACTTTCTTGCACTACTTGGGAGTACCACAGTTCTGCGTTGACCACATCGTGATTAAGGCGGTAGGCATTGGCTATTTTTATGAGGTCTTCGGTGGATAAATCGTCCTTATTCTCAAATAGGGGAATGGCAGCTTTATAACCCAACTCCTGGTAAGTTTGATTGGCTTTTTTTTGTTGGGCGAAGGTAGTGGTTGCCGTTACAATGAATAAAAGGAGGATGTATTTTCGCATAGTACGTATTATTTTTTCGCTTTCAAGTGAAGTATAATGGTTTTCAGTTGTCATCTATGTTGACGAACTTCATTTATAAGCTTTCTTCCCTTTCTTTTAGTAACACCTGTAATTCTTTTTTACTCGGTAAGACCGTTTCGTATCTACTGGCAAATATTTGGTCATTTTTCTTTGGTAAAGTGTACTCAACTAGTAATTCGCTTTTCTCTTTGCAAAGAATTAAACCTATTGTATTATTCTCGTCGTCCAACTTCATTTCTCGGTCATAGTAATTTACATACATTTGCATCTGGCCAATATCTTGATGTTTTAGGTCTCCTATCTTCAAATCTATTAACAAGAAGCATTTGAGCAAGCGATTATAAAAAACTAGGTCTATAAAAAAATGACGTTCCCCGAAGGAAATCCTTTTTTGCCTAGCTACAAAAGCAAAGCCTTTACCTAACTCCAATAAGAACTGTTCTATTTTGTCAATAATTGCTGTTTCAAAATCATTTTCACTATATCTTGCTTGCTCTTCTAGTCCCAAAAATTCAAGGATATAAGGTTCTTTTATAGCATCCTTCGGCTCGTTTAAAATTTGCCCTTCTTTGCTCAATGCCTCTACACCCTCTTTATCTCTACTCAAGACCAATCTCTCGTATAATGCGCTGTCAAATTGCCTTTTTAATTCCCGAATTGACCAGTTATTTGTCTGACTTTCGATTTCATAGAACTTTCTCTCCTCTTCTTTCTTTATTCTCATTAATATCAGATAATGTGACCAACTCAATTGAAAATCAACTTCTTGCAATTCCGCAGACACTGTCTGCGCTTTTGAATAGGTTAAATAAAATTGACGCATTTGCTCTAGGTTTCGAGTTGAAAACCCTCTACCATATTCCTGTGTCAAGTTTTTAGATAGCGCTGCTATGGTTTGCTTTGCATACATAGCTCTAGCATTTCCTCCTTGCTCTTCTTCAACAATGATTTTTCCTATCTGAAAATAAGCTCTAACCATAGTTCGGTTAACACTTTTAACTACCTGTTTTCGGGCGGATTCCAGAATACTTACTACTTTGTCTAAATATGGTACTTGCGGTGTATTTTTCATTATTGTTTATCTTTTAGAACTGCTAAATTAGTACAGGATTCCGACACTATCAACTGATAATCAACTATTTCCAAAACTAACGCAATGCCAGATTTTTATCCATCTAAAACCACCCCTAAAAAAACCGAGGATTCGTACTACCCCGCTGCTTAGAGTGCATACAATACTCCACCATCAATTCGTAAGTACCATTCTGATACGTCCGTATATCCGACAGCGTGTAATCGTAAGCCAAGCCAATTTTTATTCGTTCCGACAAAATAAGTTGTAGCACAAAATCAATCGACTCTCCCGCATTACCCTGAAAACCACCGATTCGATAGGTCGCCCCAACGTTGACTTTATCGTAGAAAATAACACCACCGTGCAAGTCCATATCGAAAGGCGAGTTGGGTGCAACTTTTACTAAAGTGGCAGGCTTTAATTTTATGGCATCACTAATAGGTAAAATTAACCCTGCCATGCCGAAAAAATGTCGGGCTTCTCTGGAAAAATCCGAATTTTGAATGTTTCCATCATATTGAAAGGTTAGGTCATTATTCAACAAACGAGGCATGGAAACGCCTGCATAAAAATTTTCGTGACCGTAGTAAACCCCAAAACCAAAATTAGGAATCAACTTGGTATCTTCTCGAAAACCGTACAACGCATCGCCCGAGTGCACCGCCGTTACACCTTGCCAATCCACTTGATAATCTCGAATTTGCCCTTGTACGCCAAACGATAAATCGCCTTTGCCAATTTTTACTCGGTAAGCGTATTGCATGGCATAATTCCACGTATTGGTCGGTCCAATTCTATCGTGATGTACACTCATGCCAATGCCAATGCGGTTATGGAATAACGGCATATGAAAATTAAAATTTTGGCTGACGGGTGCACCCTCTAAATTGACCCACTGTGTTCGATAAATACCCGATAAACACGGTGCTTTGTGGCTACCCGCATAGGCAGGGTTGAAGGCAATTTTATTGAACATAAATTGGGTGTATTGGGCGTCTTGTTGGGCAGTTGCCAACTGTACCCCTAGAAAAATTGCTAAAATTGTAAATAGAGTTTTCATATATCTAGTGTTACAAATCATGGTGATTTTAAAAATTACCATGATTTTACCGTGACCGATATTTAAAGTCTCCAGACTTGAAATTAATATCTGCTGGTCTCCTGACCAGCTTACTTTTTGTCGTCTGGAGACGACTATGATATATGATTCAAGTCTGGAGACTTGAACCATCGTTTTCTTTTATTTTACCGTTGTAGGAACAAATAACCGTTTAGGGTAGTCCCCGCTGCGTCATTCACCTCCAACAAATAGTAGTAAGTACCCGTAGGCAATAATTCGCCATTATAAGTACCGCCCCAATCGTTCTGGTAGTTATCACTACGGTAAATTTCATCTCCCCAACGGTTGAAAATGGTAATCGAACTATTGGGATGATTCGCTAAACAGGGAATGATAAACGTATCGTTGAAACCATCGTCATTCGGGGTAACTAATTCGGGGGCTTCGCATTCCACATCTTCCCCAATTTGAATGACCACCATCGCCGAAGAACACAAATCGGGGCATTCTTTATTACAGATTTCGTATTCAAATATTTCTGTACCAACGGCGTTTTCTGCCGCAAAATAGGTGTAGCGAGACAGCGAATCTAAATTATTGGCAAACTCCACCTCCTCAAAATTCCGCTGGGTCTCGCCCAGTTGCAGCGGGTCGTTGATGTAAATATTGATGTCGTTGGCTTTCAATTCATCGTTTCTAATCAAGCCTAAATCAATCACTTCGTTGACGCCGATGGAGAAAGAATCGGTAACGGCCGTTGGAGGTACGTTGTAAGAAATTTCGAGGGTATCGGTCGAAACTACGCCACAAACGCCATTGTCTAATGACCACACTAATTTAGTCACACCCGTTTCTAAATTAGCTACGACTGTCTGCGCATTGGTCGGGTTGATAATCGCTGCAGAATTAGTTGGGTCAGCTATCGACCACGAACCCTTGGCAATTTCGGGCGCAATCGCCGCTATCTCTACCTCTGGGTCACAGGAGAAGATTTCCCCACCCGCATACGCCACTTCTCTGGTCGCATTTTCGATGACTACTTCGGTAAATACTTGGGTAACTGCGCCTTGACTGCTATACGCATCGGTGGCACAATTGCCAATGGACGCCACCACGTAATAATCACCTGCATCTTGCGCCGCAACTCCTTCAACCGTCAACGGTGCGCCTTCTCCCACGAATTCGTTATTGCCCGCTTTGAACCACTCGTAGGTAACACCCGCTACGGCGTTCGCCACGTTCAACTGCAAATCGGCATCCGCACAAATTGGACTAGAATTACCCGCAATTGGATTGGCAGGTTTTGACTGAATGCCTACATCTACCATGACTACCTCGGATGGACAATCGGCCACGATAATATTCAAACTATATTGACCACTTTGAGCAGTCGTTACGTTGCTGACAAAGGGGTTGTATAAATTGGAATTGAAACCATTGGGTCCTACCCATTGATAAGTCGCATCGGGATTATAGTCCGTTTCTAGTTGCAATATTTCACCCTCACAAATCGGGTCAGCAATGGAGGCATTTGACCGCACTTCGGGCTGTTCGGGCGAGGGTTTTATTTGTAATGGAATCGGTGAGGAAGGTAAAGAGAAACAACCGTCCACGCCTACTCGCAAGACGTACGCTCCAGCGTTCAACGTATCTGCATTTTCAATCAATGGATTTTGTACGTTGGAATTAAAACCATTTGGTCCTGTCCATTCGTAAACCAGATTTCCACCACCGACAACATTCGAGGCCGTCAACTGAATTGGCGTACCTTCACAAACGGGGCTATTATGGCTAACCGTCGGCGTAACGGGTTGCTGATTGATTTGAATTTG
>JBCCQK010000344.1:0-9292 GCA_039024375.1 Bacteroidota bacterium | reverse complement strand
TCAGTATTTTTTCTGAACTGAATAACATCACCGATATTACTTTTCACAAACGATATTTAGGTTTAACGGGTGTTTCTCAACAAGAATTAGACGAAAATTTTGCCGAAGAAATTGAAGAACTGGCTAATGAGAACGGCTGGACAGTGGAAGAGTTGAAAGCTAAAATACGTCAATGGTACAACGGTTACAGTTGGGATGGAAAAAAGTTTGTTTATAATCCGTACTCCTTACTGTCTTTATTTGATTTTGGAGAATTTAAAAATTTTTGGTTTGAGACGGGAACGCCTACATTTTTACTAAAACTCATGGAGAACCAACGTATGGTTCGTTTTGAGAATATAGAGGTAGGAGAGGGAAATTTTACTAGATATAGTATTCAAAAATTACAGTTGGTACCGCTACTCTTCCAGACAGGATATTTGACTATTAAACAAAAAAACTCCAATGGATTATATACTTTAAGTTATCCCAATTTGGAGGTTCGGGATTCTCTTTTACAGCATATTATCGGCTATCTTAGAAATACGGATGCTGCTTTCTCTACACCAACAGTTATTCACCTACGAACGGCGCTGGAAGAAAAGCAATTTGAGCAAATAATAAGGCTAATCAAAAGCATTTTCAAAAATATTCCTAGCCAAATATTCCAATCAAAGGATAAAGTGGGAGAATTTTATTACCACAGTTTAATCTATCTAGTGTTTTTCTATTTGGGTGAATATATTGAAAGTGAGGTCAATACAAACGATGGACGGTTGGATGCGGTAGTGAAAACTTCTCAATATATCTACATTTTAGAATTCAAATTAGATGAAAGTGGGCAAGCAGCTTTGGACCAAATAGAGAATAAGGGCTACGCCGAAAAGTACTATGCTGACGACCGAGAAAAAATATTGATGGGCATCAACTTTAGTAGTGAGTTGAAAACTGTAGATGATTGGAAGCACGAGATTCTCAGGTAAAAATACGTTTCTAATGATTGGCAGGATTACGGGATAATTTCCCGTTTAATATCGTCAACTTAAGGGAAACACCTTGTTTTAAATCTTCGGCATAATGGGAAGTTACACCGAGATAGGGCCGAGGTTACCCTGTGACTTCCCGTCACGGGGTAAGTTTAGAACAATCACCTTCCACTAAGTTGACGACATTCAATTTCCCGTTATTGCGTAATTTTTTCAGTAAAATCTTACCCTTCGCCTTCCTCTTTTTTCTTCTTCTTCCCAAACGGAAACAAATCCTTTAGCTTATCTTTCGCTTTATCCAATTCTTTCCCGATTGTGGTATCTTTTAGTAAACCAACGTCGGGATTATCCAGTACGGGCAAGCCAATTTTACCACCCGATTTCAGAGAATCTAACACATTTTTAGCAGCTTCTTTGGCGGTTTCCTTAACCTCTTCCTTCGCTTCCTCTACTTTCTTATCAACGACTGAAGTTACGCTATCTTTGAGTGCTTCGGCTTCGGCTTTGACTTTATCGGTAGTTTCATTGACGACGGTTTTGACCGAATCGACGGCTTTGTTGACCGTTGCTTCCACTGCTTGTTTGGTAGCGTCTTGTAGGGAAGTTTCGCCGTCGGCCGCTACGGGGATGATGTTGAACTTGGGGTCAGTAATGGAACCTGTCAGGTCAATTTTTAGGCGGACAAATTCGCCGTCGGCCAAATTAATACCCTTCGCTTTGGCAGCGTTGGCAATGGCCGAATAAGCGTTATTAGCGGCGGCAGTAACACCCGTTTTTTCCATTAAAGCTCTAGGGATTCTTGCTTTGACAACGTATTCCATCTCTTGAGTTAGCCCGTGCTTTCCTGAAATGAGAAAAGACATATCATCAATTTCTTGTTCGAACTCCCGGACGCTGACGAAGCCATCTTTAACCTCAATCCAGTTTTTAGAATCCTTGATTTTGATGCTCTTCAACTTATCCACGTTGATTTTATCGCTCAATTGCTGCAAGGGTTTAAAACCGTTGATAACGCCGTTCAGTGTATGGAAAAAGCCATTCAAATTGAGCGTGGATAAATCGGGCATCATGTCCGACCCAAGAATACCGTTTATGGACAATTCGGTGTTGAAGTTACCTTCGATGAATTTTCCAATTGGGGCTAGGGCTTCGAAGGTATTGAACGTCGAAAAGGCTTTGTCAAAGTTCAAAGACGTTAGCGTTGTTTTCATATCGAACTTTGGTTGACTGAGGTCTTGGGTATTGTACGCCCCTGAGAAGGTGACGTTGCCACCCAATATCTTCCCTACTACGTCTTTCATTTCCGCAATGCTATTTTTGACGACGACGGACCCTTTGATGTTGTTCAAATCAAAGTTGGTGTAGCGCACTTTTTTCAAATTAGAATTGATAGTTAGGTCCACGTTGTCGGGAATGGGAATGACTTCTAGTGGCACTTCTTCTTCCGTTTCGGTCATAAATTGGTTCAAGTCCAAGTAGTTAGAATTGAGTTCAATATTTCCCGTAAGGGTTTCATTGTCAAGCGCATAACCCATTAAATTATTCACGCTGCCGCGGGCTTCGATGTCGCTTTGGTCAATCTTAGTATAAAACTTATCAATCGTCGTTCGTTGTGGGTTAATCGTACCGTCGAAGGTAAAATCGGACATTTTATAAACGTCATAATCCAATTTCTTGATGTTGGCATCGACGTTGAAGTTGAAGCGGTCGAACACTTCGGTAGCTGGTTCGTTAGCCGTTAAAACTGCCCTAAATTCCTTTGAATTTTGGGTATGTTTGGGTGTAAAGCCCACCGCATTATCCGCCGTTGTTTCCTCCGTCGCCCACTCGTTGGCGTTGAAGTAGTTGGATTCGATTTCAAAAGTACCGTCTATGGTTTTTTCGGGACTGAAATAGGCTAGAATATTAAAAATCCGTCCCGAACCACGTACGTCACTCTGTCCTAAGTTAGCGACAAAATTGTCGAATTTTAGGCGTTGTGGGCTAAAGTCCGTTTGTAGGGATTGAATTACCACTTTGGGCATGCCCGTTTGTTCAACTACCAAATCGCTGAGGTTCAAATTACCCCGAACGTCCATATTAGCGTAATCGGCCCGTTCCATTTGCGACATAGCGGCGTTGAGGTAAAAGTCGGATTTGATGACGCCCGTTAGATTTTGAATACTCTCGGTGGGAATCGCTTTTTGAATATCCGCTAAATTGAGGGTTCCTCGTAACTCCGTTTTCAACTTGGGGTCAGAAAGGGGCGTCCGCAAATTGAAATTTCCCGCAAAGGGATTACTTCCCAATTTGAACTCAAATTGCGGAATCCGCACCGTCATTTCGTCAAAGTTAGAACTTGGACTGTTAACCGTCACGTCCGCAAAGATGCTCCGAAGTGCCATCGGCAAATCGGGATATTGCACGTTACCATTATCAATCGTCGTAGATAATTTGAAGGCAGGGTAGATTTCCTTTTCACCGTTGTAGGTTCCCGCCACTTGGCCGCCAAAAGTCATCTTACCGTCGATTTTCGCTTGACTGTAATCGGCCGTGTAAGCAGAAGGAACGATAGACCAGAGGTTTTTAAACTCATTTTGTGGAGAACTGAATTCTAGGTCCATCACGTAATCGTCGTCGTTCATATCAATCATCCCGTCGGCCTCAATCGTCAAGGCGTTGACAGTCAGTTTGTTGTCTTTTAGTTTGAAAATTAGCTCATTGAGGTCCATATTAATAATGGCATCCAAACTCGCTTTGGCTTTTGCCAAATACGTCAAGCCATCCATTTCTACGGAAAAGGCGTCGATGCTCGTTTTAGTGTCTAAATCGAATACGGATTCCGAAAAGTCGCCACTGCCCGTGTGCTCCAAATTGTCGATGGTCATATCGAAATTTAGACTTTTATCGACGTAGGTGATGCGCCCGTTTCGAATGGCATATTCTTCCATTTGAATCAAATAGCTGACAGGTTCGGTATCTTCGGGCGTATCGGAAGGCTTGGCAATGTCGTAATTAGCCGTTCCATCTTTTAATACTAGTACATTCACCGTTGGACTTTCCAAAGTAAAGGCTTCGACGGGAATACTCTCCCGATTATTCCATACTTGCCAAAAGTCTAATTCCAATTCGGCGCCCGGTGCGGAGAATAGTCTTGTCCCCGCAAATTCGTTGATGCCGTCCACAGTTAAGTTGTCGATTGACAGGCTAATGGCGGGAAAATTGCGCAGCAGGGATAATTCTACGTCGTCAAAATCCACTTTGGCGTTAACCGATTTATTGGTTTCTTCCTTTATAAAAGCGACAATATCGTCCTTCATAAAAATAGGAATCGCAATGGCTGCGATTAAAAAAAGAACGACAAAGACGACCAGCACCTTTAATATATTTTTAATCCATTTCATAAGTTCGTTAGTAATTTGGCTAGTGACTAGTGATTAGCGACTAGTTGTTAATCAAACTAATAGTAGTAGTTTGGTAATTGATTAAACGCTTGATTTTGACGTTTGGGTATTTGCAGGACAATTAAAAAATTGTTGGTTGTAACGAATTATAGACCACTATTTTAATGATTGGTCACAGTTTTTAGTAAAAAGTAATAGATACGGTCTTTGTTTTCTTTAAAGATGATTTTCGAAAAGAAAATACATAGGATAAAGGAATTTTTATTTCTTTTACAAAATATATAAAAATAAATACTGATTTCTTTTACAAAACAAATAGAAATACTATATTTGTTTGACAAAATATAAACTAATGGTTTGTGGCATATAAGAATGAATAGGTTTCAAATAGTCCATCGGTAAATAGTAAGCCACACTAATCACTAGTCACCAATCACTAATCACTACACCAATGAAAAAGAAGCTAGGCGAATTTGAAGAATTGATACTCACCGTAGTCGCCATTTTGCGAGAGGAAGCTTACGGGAACGCAATCGTTAGCACCATTAAAAAAGAACTGAACCGAGAGGTGAATTTGAGCGCCGTTCACATTACCCTTTATCGCTTGGAGGATAAAGGGTTGGTTACTTCGCATTATGGGGGCGCAACAGCTACTAGGGGAGGGCGGCGGAAGCGATTTTTCCAGATTTCCAATGCGGGACGGAACTATATTGATGAAATGCAGGCGCAGCGGATGAAGTTGTGGCGGTTATTGCCCGATTAGGGGTGATTGATATTGGTTATTAGATATTCGTTACTTGTTTGGACATTGGCCGTCAACGGCTGAACAAATAACGCATAGCATTCACTTATCATGGAATTGACTGTCCTGGTTTCAGTTAGAATGTATTGCTTTTTCAATTCTTGAAAATTACACAAACGTATGAAATCACCACCGACACCACCTAATTGGATGATTCGTTTTTTGGAATGGTTCTGCCCGCAGGAGTTGCAAGAGTCCATTTTAGGAGACTTGTTGGAAAGGTATGACGAAGATTGCCGCCGAACGACTTCTAAGCGAGCTAGTTTCTACTTTTTGACCAATGTACTCCGCTTTTTCCATCCTGCCATTCTCCGAAGAAATCACCTATCTATACAAACAATTAACATGAGTATTTTAAAGAATTATTGGAAAGTAGCGCTCCGTTCTTTTGTTAGGCAAAAAGGAACGACCGCTATCAACTTAATTGGGCTGACGCTCGGTATTTCCTGTGCGATTGTAGCCTACGTGTTTGCGCAGCACGAATGGTCGTTTGACAAATTTCACCGAAGTCCAGACAAAATTTACTGGTTTACGACCAAGTTTAAGGAGGATTTTAATTTGATGACTTCGCCTGGGGTATTAGCCCCGACTTTAGTGGAAGAAGTTCCGGAGGTGACTGAAAGTTGTCGGATGCGAACTCAAGAAGTGATGGTTGTTCGGAAGCAAGATTTTTTTCCCGAGACGGCTTTTTTTGTGGATAGCAATTTCTTCAATTTTTTTACTTTCGAGTTAAAGTTGGGGGACAAGCAGCAATTGTTTCGAGATAAGAAATCGGTGGTCATTAGTGAAGAAGTGTCCTTTAAGTATTTTGGTTCTTTGAATCCTATTGGTCAAACTTTGCGAATGGATTTTCAGTCGAAAGAATACGAATTTCGAGTGGATGCAGTTGCTGAAAATCCACCCGATAATTCGACTTTACAGTACCGTGTTTTGCTACCCTTATCCCATCTATACCAGAAAGATATAGCGAAGTTGAACGATAACTGGACAGCATTTGGGTTGACTTCCTTTGTGAGAATAGCCGAGTCAACGGAGGAGGCAATTTTTCAACAAAAGCTAAAAACATTCGGTACCCAAAAATATGAAAGTGTCCACAAAAAATCGGAAGGTCCGCCGATGTACACTTTCCTAGCTCATGCTTTTGGCGATTTTCACTTGGGTGGAGGCTACGAAGTTAATGGCTTTGCTCCCTCTATGGACCCTAACTATATTCGAATTTTGGGAATCATTGGCTTGTTAGTTTTATTGGTGGCGTGTCTGAATTTTATGAATTTGTCCAATGCCAAATCTTCCAAACGGTTGACGGAAGTGGGCGTCCGAAAAGTATTGGGGGCGCAATCGGTACAATTGCGCCGTCAGTTTATGTGGGAAGCCATTATTTTGAGCCTGTTTTCCGTCATTTTGAGTTTGATTTTGCTAAAATATGCCTTACCCTACGTCTCCAATATAACAGGGTATGTACTTCACTTCAATTGGCAAAATCCTTCCGTATGGATGCCTTTACTGGGGATTGCCGTGATTTCAGGCGTTTTGGCAGGCATCTATCCTGCTCTAGTTTTGTCTAGTTTTCCAGCCGTTCAAACGTTCCGAAGTAACTTAAAAATTGGAGGAAATAATTGGGCAACGAAAGGAAGCCTAATTTTTCAGTTTACGATTTCCATTGTGCTATTTAGCAGCGCTTTACTGATGTACCAACAACAGCAATTTATTCGAAATATCAATCTAGGATTTGATAAAGAAGCCTTAGTGGTTATTCCCACACAAATTAAATCGGGAGAAAACATCAATGACCAATTGTTGGTGGAAAGATACAAAGCATCCATTCATCAACTACCGACCGTGAAAGAAATTAGCGCTGTTTCTAATTCTTTTCATCAAGGTAATCGAGCGCAATTTGTGAAGGAAGATGATGGTCAGACGACCTTTATCTTCGAATATCGAATTGATACGGATTATCTCAAGACGATGGGGATTGAATTAGTGGCGGGACGAAACTTTAATCAAGATACCGAGGAGCAGAAGGCTTCGGTGATTGTAAATGAGACTTTTCTGAAAAAATTCCAAATCAACCAACCCATAGGTTATCGGTTGCCCGAAAAATTCAACGACTTTGCGGGGGCGAGTATCGTTGGGGTAGCCAAAGATTATCACTACAGCCACCTCCGAGAAGCCATCAAGCCAGCGATTTTACACACTAGACCAGAAGTGAAGATTGGGCATATTTTGGTGCGAATTGAACCAAATTCGATTGATGAGGTACTGCCACAATTGAAGAAAAAGTGGGCCGAAGTTCGCCCCGAAAAACCCTTTACTTTTTCTTTTTTAGACGAAGATATTCAGCGCCAGTACGTGGCGGAAAATCGTTGGCATAAAGTACTGACGGGGGCAACTTTATTAGCGATTTTGATTTCTTGTTTGGGGCTGTTTGGGTTGATTGCCTTAACGCTAGTTGAACGAACCAAAGAAATTGGTATCAGAAAAATATTAGGGGCTAATTTACTAGATATTACATGGTTGATTTCCAAGCAGTTTACGACCATTCTTGTAGTCGCTGCTGTTATCGCCGTTCCCATTTCTTTGTATTACATGCAACAGTGGTTAGCCAATTTTGCCTATCAGATAGATGTTTCGTACACCGTGTTTGGGGTAGCCTCGGGTATTTTTGCGGTACTAACTTTTGGCATCATCTTCTTTCAAGCGTTAAGAACTGCTTTTAGAAATCCCGTTGAAGCATTAGCGCAAGAATAGTTGCGTTTTATTCTCTTTGTTTTCCGAAAAAAAAGAACCTCTAGACGACAAAGCCTAGTGGAAAAATACGCCGATTTAACCTGTCAAGAATTTATGTCTTGAACCACTAGAGGTTTTTTTGTGAAAAATTGACAATAAACGCTGTAAAAAATTATGAGTAACTCCCAAATTGCTATATATTTGTCCTTATTTAGATTAAATAAGAATAAGTGTATTAAAAATGGAAATTTCAATAAACAGCAAAAAACATTTTCACCCCGAGCGAGCCAATTTACGCTTACCCTTTGCCTTACCTGTCATTCAAGGAAAGAAGCTAAAGAAAAAATGTTGTAAGAAGTACAAAAAAGGGAAGCAATGTAAGCGATGCCCAAAAGGAGACATATGGGATTTTTAAAACGCTCAATAAGTTTGGCGACGGTTATTTTTACCTTGCCAACTAACTATCACTAACTACTTTTCTTCTAGCTTTTCATTTTCTTTTTTACCTACTTAGACTAATTGCGAATTAGTGCTGTTTTTCCATGAAGCAAAACTTTATTGGACAAAAGTAGGTTATACCATATTGCACCTTTTGGGAGGTATTTGTTTAACTATCACCTGCGGTTTGTCGCCTTACCTGCTATCTGTGGTTGGTAGATTATTGACAAACATTAAAAGAGATTAGAATATGATTTCGGATAAAATGACAAAGGCATTAAATGCCCAAATTCAGTTGGAAGGTCAAGCTTCTTTTCTATATTTATCCATGGCTTCTTGGTGTGACGCTGAAGGTCTAGAAGGCTGCTGTAAATTCATGCACCGTCAATCAGCTGAGGAACGGGAGCACATGTTGAAGATTTTTGCCTATCTCAGTGAAGTAGATGCGCACGCTTTGACGCCCGCTATCAAAGCTGTTCCACATACTTTTACTTCAATCAAGGATATGTTTCAAGAAGTGTATAAACACGAAAAAAAAGTGACGGCTTCGATTAATAAGCTGATGGATATAGCAGTCAAGGAAAATGATTATACGACGCATAACTTTTTGCAGTGGTACATCATGGAACAGCGCGAAGAGGAAAATTTGATGCGGTCATTGTTGGATAGAATTAAACTGATTGGCGACGGGCCAACCACTTTATATTACATTGACAAAGAAGTGGAAAAGTTGAATGCTGCCGAAGCGGCCGAAGAAGCAGGAGAGGCATAGTCATAGTACCTGTTTCCAATAGTTTGCTACCTTGTTCTTGGACAAAAAAAAGCCTTCAAAACGTACGTTTTGAAGGCTTTTTTGCAGTCTTACGATTCGAACTGAATTAAGTTCGATAAGGTTGTTTGTAGTAGCCCATAGGGGAATCGAACCCCTGTTACCAGGATGAAAACCTGACGTCCTAACCACTAGACGAATGGGCCAT
>JBCCQK010000343.1:0-9303 GCA_039024375.1 Bacteroidota bacterium | reverse complement strand
CGATTGCACAATCCAGATTGGTCGGACGAAAAAAACAAGTCCGTTTTTGGCTTGTGCAATAACACTTATTATCATGGTCATAATTACGATTTGGAGGTAAAAGTTATGGGCGAAGTGGACCCCGAAACGGGTTACTTGATTGATTTGAAAGTGTTGAAAGACTTGATTAAAGAAAACGTAGAAAAACGATTCGACCATAAAAACCTTAATTTAGAAACGGAAGAATTCAAAAATTTGAATCCTACGGCAGAGAATATCTGTTACGTGATTTGGCAAATTCTACGAGAAAAATTGGATGATAAATATGACTTAGCCGTCCGATTGTACGAAACTCCTAGAAACTACGTGGAATATCCAGCCTAACGGCAATTCTCAGTTTGACAATTACGAGGAGTAGCGAAGAATTAACTTGTTAACTCTCCAAGACCCAACTTAAAAGGTTTAAACTCGAATAGCTCCGAACCAGCCCGAATGCCTTCTGGCGGGCGGGTTTACAATTCGGGGATAGATAATATTAAATGCGACTACAATCCCAGTGGGATTGAACATTAACAAGTTATTCTTTCAGCAGTCCAAGTAATTAAGCGCGGTAGGTTAGCTTCTACTAATTCTAACTTTTCGTCTTTTCCTTCCCTTTTCCCTAGACCTTTTCTATCTTTGTTTTCTTACGGAAAAAAAGTAGAAAATGGAAAATACGATTCCCTACATACATCGAGATATAAGTTGGTTATCTTTCAATTATCGGGTTTTGCAAGAGGCCAAAGACCCTGCTTTACCACTATTTGAGCGGGTCAAATTTTTGGCCATTTACTCTAATAATTTAGACGAATACTTTAGAGTGCGCGTGGCGCAGCATCGGAGTTTAATCCGAGTTGGGAAAAAAACAAAGAAAAAGTTGGATTATGACCCAAAAGAATTATTGAGTCAAATCAAAAAAATTGTCAACGACCAGCAAGAGGAGTTTAGCGATATTTTTGAAAACCAAATTGTTCCTGAACTCACCAAATACAAAATTTATTTACTGCGCCGATTGGATTTAAACGCTCGACAGCAAGAGTTTGTAGAAGATTATTTTCGGGAAAATTTGCTTCCTTTTGTGCAGCCCGTTTTATTGCTCAAACACAAAATACGCCCTTTCCTCAATAATGCGGCCCTTTATTTAACCATCCGAATGGAAGATAAAGACCCCGAAATAACCGAAGAACGCTACGCCGTTATTAAAATTCCTTCTGACCATCTGCCAAGATTCATTCACCTACCGTCTTCGGCACCAGGACGGAAAGACATCATTATGTTAGATGATATTGTTCGGCATAGTGTAAAATCCCTTTTTCCTGGTTACGAAATTCAAGATACTTATTCCATAAAGATTACTAGAGACGCCGACTTGTACATCGAAGATGAGTTTTCGGGAGATTTGGTGGGGAAAATTAAAAGTAGTCTGAACAAAAGAAATATCGGACCGCCTTCTCGATTGGTTATTGACCGTGAAATGCCTAAGAATTTACGGGACTTTCTGCTAGAAACCTTCCACTTGGAAAAGCGAGGCATCTTGGTCGAAGGCCGCTACCATAATAACTTCGACTTTTTTAAATTTCCCGACTTCGGTCTAAGCCAACTAAAAAATATTCCCTTTCCCCCTTTACCGTACAAGCCCCTAGAAAAAGCGAATGACTTTTTCACCGCTATGCGGTCGAAAGACCACATTATCCACGTCCCTTACCAATCGTACGAATCGGTAGTGCTCTTTTTTGAAAAAGCCGCAGTGGACGATGCCGTTACCCACATTAAAATTATCCAGTATCGAGTCGCAGGCGAATCTCGCATTATGAAAGCCCTAATGCGAGCGGTTAGGAACGGAAAGCAGGTATCTGCATTTATCGAACTAAAAGCTAGATTCGACGAAGAAGCCAATCTGAAATGGGGCGAGATTTTGGAAAAGGCAGGGGTCGAAGTCCACTACAGTTTCCCTGGATTAAAAGTACATTCCAAGTCTGCGCTAATTATTCGGGAGGAAAGAAGAGGAAAGAAAATGTACGCCTACATGAGTACAGGTAACTTCCATGAAGGAACGGCCAAAATTTACAGTGACTTAGGGTTATTCACGACCGACCGACGAATTACGACCGAAGTAGCTCGATTATTTTCTTATTTGGAAACGGTGAAAGCGCCCACTCAAAGTTATAAAAACTTACTCGTCGGCCAGTTTGGTTTGTTGGAACGATTGATTGGGATGATTGACCGTGAAATCGAACACGCTAAAGCTGGGAAAGAGGCTAGAATTGTACTAAAGATGAATAGCCTGCAGGACGAAGAAATGGTCGAAAAATTGTACGAAGCGAGTAACGCAGGCGTGAAGATTGACCTCATTATTCGAGGAATTTGTTCTTTGGTGCCAAGCAAAAAAGGGTGGAGCGAAAACATCAATGCTATCAGTATCGTGGACCGATTCTTAGAACACGCCCGAATTTTTCTATTTCATAATGATGGTGCGGAGGATATTTACTTATCATCTGCTGATTGGATGTCAAGGAACTTGCGTCGAAGAATCGAAACGGCTTTCCCAATTTATAAAGAAGATATTAAAAAAGAAATCAAAGAAATTTTACGAATTCAATTAGAAGATAACGTAAAGGCTCGAATTATCGACGAAGCGGATTCCAACGCTTACAAACAAAGCAGCGCCGATTTGAGCACGCGGTCGCAGGTAGAACTCTATTATTATTACAAGCGACAGGGCGAAAAGCAATAAAAATTTCAATAAAAGTCAACTTTACTTGCAAATTGACAAATCTCCTTTTACATTTGTGATTCATGTTAAGTAATACGACTACATATAACTCTTCTTCACTAACTCGCCGCAACCGCTGCGTTCGTCGTCGCCCTTAGGGCGCCTATCTTAACATATCATCCAATCTTGGATGTGTTCTATCGTTTGTTCGAATACATCCTCCTAGCCAAGTAAATAGCCATTCTTAATTGTTTGTGACTTGCTAAAGACAGTAGTGCTGTTAAAATACATTGCTGTACCAGTAGTCTTCCAATTTTAATAATAATGAAATCATTCACGGTAGAAATTGCCACCGAGCGGCATTTTCCATACGCCCAACCCATCTGTCAGTTGATTGAAGAATCGGCGAAGCAAAGAGGGACGGGTATTGCCAAGCGAAAGCCCGAATACGTGATAAAGAAAATGGCGGCGGGCAATGCTATTATCGCTTTGCACAACGACGAATTGGCGGGATTTTGCTACATTGAGGCGTGGGACCACGGGAAATACGTGGCCAATTCGGGGTTGATTGTCAATCCAAAGTTTCGAAAAAATGGCCTTGCCAAAAAAATTAAAGAAAAAGCGTTTAATCACGCTCGAAATACTTATCCGACGGCTAGAGTTTTTGGTATTACGACCAGCTTGGCCGTCATGAAAATTAACTCCGACCTCGGCTACCGTCCCGTCACTTTTTCCGAATTGACCCAAGATGATGCTTTTTGGAAAGGTTGCCAAAGTTGTCCCAATTACGATATTCTACAGAGAAATTTTCAAAAACTCTGCCTTTGTACGGGAATGTTAGCGCCTTCGAAAGAGGAAGCGATGAAGGTAGATTTGAGTCATCAAATAATTAATAATCCAATTTAGAGTAGTGCTTTTTATGAGGCTTTGGCGTAAATGAAAGCTGTTTTGTCGTTTATAAAGATTTCTGCAAATGGTTTTATTGTTGAATTGTTTTATTGCTACCTCACGATTTGTTGACCCCAAAACAATATAACCATTTAGCAATATAGCAATTCCATGAAAGTCGATTTTGACCTAGCACTCATAACTAAAACGCTACAGGAATCATTTTCTAAGAATTTATTCTCAAAAAAAAATAATGAGTAATAACAAAGTTGTTTTAGCGTACAGTGGCGGTTTGGATACGTCGTACTGTGTGAAATATTTGTCGGAAGAGCGGGGTCTGGAAGTCCACGCATGTATTGTGGACACAGGTGGTTTTTCGGAAGAAGAATTGAAAGCGGTTGAGGAAAAAGCGTTCTTTTTGGGTGCCAAAACCTTTAAAATTATCAACGCCGTTCCTGGTTACTATAAAAAATGTATTCGGTATTTGATTTACGGTAACGTATTGAGAAATAATACCTACCCACTTTCGGTCAGTGCCGAGCGGATGTTTCAAGCCTTGGCTGTCGTCGAACACGCCAAAGACGTGGGCGCCCAGTACGTGGCGCACGGGAGTACAGGAGCAGGTAACGACCAAGTGCGTTTCGATTTGGTCTTTAATACCCTGGGCAACGATTTGGAAGTGATTACGCCTATTCGGGATATGCAGTTGTCGCGGCAGGAAGAAATCGAATATTTGAAAAAACATGGGATTGACATTAGTTGGGAAAAAGCCCAATACAGTATCAATCAAGGAATTTGGGGGACGAGTGTCGGTGGAAAAGAAACGCTCACTTCTCACCAAGCGTTGCCCGAAGAAGCCTACCCGAGTCAACTAGAAAAGAAAAAGGCCAAAGAAGTAACGCTGCATTTCAAAAAGGGCGAACTGAAAGGTATCAACGGTAAAAAATATCGAAATCCCGTTCGAGCGATTCAACACCTGCAAAAATTGGCGGGACCATTTGCCATTGGGCGGGATATTCACGTCGGTGATACGATTATTGGCATCAAAGGACGAGTTGGTTTCGAAGCGGCGGCACCGCTCATCATTATCAAAGCCCACCATTTGCTGGAAAAGCATACGCTAACCAAATGGCAGCAATACTGGAAGGAACAATTGGCCAATTGGTACGGAATGTTGCTGCACGAAGGGCAGTACCTCGACCCCGTGATGCGGAATATCGAAACGTTCTTGGAAGACACCCAAGAAACGGTGACGGGAAAAGTTATCGTGAAATTACTCCCTTACCGCTTCGAATTGCAGGGCATCGAATCCAAACACGATTTGATGAGCAACGCTTTTGGTAGCTACGGTGAAATGAACAAGGGGTGGTCAGGACAAGACGTTCGAGGTTTTACCAAAATTTTGGGCAATCAGCCGAAGATTCATCAGTTAGTGAATCAGAAGAAGTAGAGTATGTAATTCTTTGGAAATTATTTTTGCATATTGGTCGCAACAAATAGTCATAAAAGATGAGTGAACGAGAGGTCAGAAGTCAGACCATTTCATTGTCAGAAGTCAGACTCATGACGTTGACCAAGCCAAATAAGCAGTCCGACTTATGTAGTAGTGGCGATGCTCCATTTAGGTTAACCTTAAAAAAGTATTACAAAAATTATGATTCGAGTAGGTATTATTGGTGGCGCAGGGTACACCGCAGGAGAATTACTGAGGATTTTATTACACCACCCCGAAGTTCAAATCGAATTTGTCCACAGCAATAGCAATGCGGGCAATTTGGTGAGTGATGTCCACGCGGATTTACTGGGAGAATCGTTTCTGGTGTTTACGGATGAGTTGCAACAGAACGTAGATGCGCTATTTCTCTGTATGGGACACGGTAAGTCCAAAACGTTTTTAGAAAAAAATCCAATTGATAAAAATATCAAAATTATTGACCTTAGCCGAGATTATCGCTTGAAAGTGGATGCCCAAGATTTTGTTTACGGCTTGCCTGAGTTGAACAAAGCGGCGATTCAATCGACGAATCATTTAGCGAACCCCGGCTGTTTTGCGACGGCGATTCAACTAGCCGTCTTGCCGTTGGCGAAAGCAGGTTTGCTAACCAACGATTTGCACGTCAACGCCATCACGGGGTCAACAGGGGCAGGACAGAAACCTGCCGCCACCACACATTTTAGTTGGCGAAATAATAATGTCTCGGTGTACAAGGCCTTCAAGCATCAACACTTGGACGAGATTTATCAAAGTGTCCAGCAATTGCAACCCAGTTTTGAACAAACGATTCACTTTATTCCTGTTAGGGGTAATTTTTCAAGAGGGATTTTTGCCAATGTTTACACGGATTGCACGTTAACGGAAGCCGAAGCTATTCAGTTATACCAAAGCTATTACAAAGGCGACCCGTTTGTTTTTATTACCAAAAATAATCCGAACCTCAAGCAGATTGTGAATACGAATAAATGCATTATTTATTTAGAAAAACACGGTGATAAATTGTTGATTGTCAGCATGATTGATAACTTAGTGAAAGGCGCTTCGGGACAGGCGATACAGAATATGAATTTGATGTTTGGTCTCGCAGAGAATGTTGGGCTGGGATTGAAGGCGGTGGCTTTCTAAAAAAGAAATGCCACCGTAACGTGGGGGGGAAATCAGATGTCATAACTATTGAAAATGACTACACAGCATAAAACCATTTACACGATTGGTCACTCCAATCACCCCATTGACTTCTTCTTAGAGTTGTTGCAATCGCAGAAGATTACGTGCATTGTGGATGTGCGCAGTACGCCCGCTAGTAAATTTAATCCGCAATTTAACCAGCGTCCTTTAGCAAATTTTTTGAAAGAACACGGCGTCGTTTATTTGCATTTTGGACACGAGTTTGGTGCTAGGCAAGACGACGAAAAACTATTGGACGAAAACGGTTGTGTTAATTTTAAATGGTTCAGAAAGACGAGGGCTTTTCAAGACGGAGTGGAACGAATTGACATCGGATTGGAAAAAGGTTTCAATATTGCTTTGATGTGTTCAGAAAGTAATCCGCTAGAATGTCATCGCTTTTCGATGGTTTCGGTTCATTTAGAGGAAATTGGGATTAGGGTCAAACATATTTTGAAAGATAAGACGGTCCTATCTAACGGCGAATTGGAGGAACAAATGCTGAAAAAGTTCAAAAAGAAGTTGCCCCAACCATCGCTCTTTGAACCATATATAGATAAAAAAGCACAGCTAGAGGCCGCCTACGAGTTGCACAATCAATGGATTGGTTGGAAACCCAAAGACCAAAATCAAATCGACGATGCTTATGATTGAGTTATATACCATTGGATTTACCAAAAAAAGTGCAGAACGCTTTTTTGAATTATTGACGAGTAATGAAGTCACAGAAATAGTGGATACTCGTATCAATAACACCTCGCAATTATCAGGTTACGCCAAGGGAAGAGACTTACGATTTTTTGCCAAACAGATTGGGGATATTGATTATTCTCACGAGTTAGATTTTGCCCCAACCAAAGAATTGTTGAGTAAGTATCGAAAAAAGGAAATGACTTGGGAAGAGTACGAGGTGGCTTATTTGAATCTGTTGGATATGCGTAAAGTCAACAAGAAAACAGACATCGAAAAATTACACAAAAACTGCCTATTATGCAGTGAACATACGGCGGAGAAATGTCACCGTCGATTATTAGCGGAATATCTCAAAGAAGTTAATTCGGACGTCGATATCATTCATTTGGAGTGACGGGGCCGATTTTTCCTCAAAACAAAACCGCTAACTACCATGATGAGAAAACTATTTATTTGCCTAGCCAATTCCAAAAAGTACAACCAACGGTGCATTGCTGGCGTAGAAGTCTATTTGGGTAAAAACCAAAAATTTCACGTCGTCCTCCAAGGAGAACGCCCCGTTTGGATTCGCCCCGTCACGAAAGAAGGACGGGGAGAAGTGCCTACTTCTTTGGTGGAAAAAATGAAACTATTGGACGTGTACGAAGTGAACGTTATTCGTCCTAATCCAAAAGGCCATCAAACGGAAAATGTTCTGTTTGATAAATACTCTTTGAAAAAAGTAAAAACGCTCGAAAACGTTACAGCTGAGAAGATGAATTGGTTACTCGTCAAAGAACAGAAATGTATCTTTTACGGGCAGCACAAAACGATTCCCAAAGACAGCATCCATTCAGTTAATCATTCGCTTTGCATCGTTCGAGCAGAAAACGTGCGTTTTTACAATAAAAAATACCGAGAATGGGAAGTGGAACTTCGCTTGCGAGTTCAATTCACCTACTTGGATGCCCAATATGATATGCCCGTAACGGACGTGGATTTTTTGGCCAATTACCAACAGCACCCAATAGAGGAAGTAACCGATAAAACGATTTTTCTGACTATATCGATTAGCAACGAATTTGAAGGCTTATTTTATAAACTAGCAGCAGGCGTCATCATTATTTAGATATTATGCAATTATTCAACGTTTATCCATTATTCGACATCGAACCCGTCAAAGGAACGGGTAATTACGTATTCGATAAAGAGGGAAATAAGTACCTAGACCTATACGGTGGACACGCCGTCATTTCCATTGGTCACGGACATCCGCACTACGTAGAAAAAATCTCGCATCAAGTCAATATGCTGGGTTTTTACTCCAATTCGGTACAAAATTCTTTACAAAAAGAACTCGCTAAAAAATTAGGGGAAATGTCGGGCTGTGATAAGTACGAGTTATTTCTGTGCAATTCGGGAGCCGAAGCGAACGAAAACGCTTTGAAATTAGCGTCGTTCAAAACGGGCAAAACCAAAGTCATTTCTTTCAAAAAGGCCTTTCACGGGCGTACATCAGCGGCGGTGAATGTAACGGATAAGTCGAGTATTCAAGCACCCATCAATAAACTCTTCGTCAAAGAATTTCACGAGTTTAATCAATTAAAATCGGTCAAAAAGAGTTTAGCCAAGGGGGACGTTTGTGCCGTTATCGTTGAGGGAATCCAAGGAATTGGCGGCATTCACGTGGCCGAGACAAAATTTTTGGAAGGTTTAAGCAAGCTGTGTAAAAAGCATAAAGCAGTGCTGATTTTAGACGAAATTCAATCGGGTTTTGGGCGCAGCGGCCACTTCTTTTCCTACCAACACGCCGACATTAAACCTGATATTATTTCGATGGCCAAAGGAATGGGGAATGGTTTTCCCGTTGGTGGTATTCTGATTAACCCCAAAGTTTTTCACGCTTCTTACGGATTATTGGGGACGACTTTTGGGGGCAACCACTTAGCCTGTGCCGCCACTATCGCTGTTTTGGATGTCCTAAAAGCGGACGATTTAATTGATAATGCCAGAGAAGTCGGGGCGTATTTCTTGGAAGAAGCGAAGAAGATTAAAGGCGTCAAAGAGGTACGTGGGATGGGCCTAATGATTGGCATTGATATGGGCTACCCAATTAAAGAACTGCGGAAAGAAATGCTGTTCCAGCGCCGCATTTTTACGGGTTCTTCTTCCGACCCCAATGTTATTCGTCTGTTGCCACCATTAGGCTTGACCAAACGGGAAGTGGACGTGTTCATTAAGGCGTTTTCAAAGGTTTTGGCGAAGCACGAAAAGGGCGCAAAAATTATAGATTTTGTGGATTGATGTCTCTTTTCAATAGGCGCTCGTCTGGAGACGAGCAGATAGTTAT
>JBCCQK010000342.1:0-9369 GCA_039024375.1 Bacteroidota bacterium | reverse complement strand
TTTAGTAGTCCTGTCAAACAACGTGAAACTTAACACAAGAAATCCGTAACAAAATTTGGTCATATTTCTATTTTAATCTACTTTTAACTCATTGTTAATTAAATGCAAATTATTTTTATATAACTAAAAGCATCGTTACCAATGGGAAAGACTAGCAAGAAAATATCAAAGAAGAAGTCCAATGCCTTCAAATCGAAATTAAAAAAACTCAAAAAGCAATTAAAGGCTGATAAATCAAAGAAATTATCCGCACAAAAAGCCTTAGTAGCACAAATTGAAGAGTGTCAAAACTGTGTTGAATCACTTCAAGCAGATTTGAATGCAAAAAAGACGAAGGTCAAAAAGGGTAAAAAGGCTATTGCTAAAATAAAAGCCAAGCTGAATCCAGCAAAGGCCGCAAAGAAAAAGGCGAAAAAGAAAGCGAAGAAAAAAACGGATAAATCAGCTGCTAATACAACTGCCTCTAAGTCAGTCCAACCCAAAGTGAGTACTATTGCATCGGTCACTCCGAAGACGCAAGTAGAAAAATCATTAGCTAAGAAAATTGGAGCAAGAAAATCCTTAGCCCGAAAGGCTTCTACCAGAAAGTCTTCTGCCAAGCAACCCTTCGTTAGAAAACCGTTAGGAACATTTCAACCAACGAATAGCGTCTCAACCGCCATAGACATAAATACTACCGCTACCACTACTGAGGCTGTTCCGCCAGTAACAAAAACGACAACAACTAAAAGAACTTCGAAATCCAAGACGAATCGCCCCGATAACCTAAAGCGGGTGGAAGGAATCGGTGTAAAAATTGAACAATTGCTCAAAGCGGACGGCATTGATACCTTCAAAAAGTTGTCCAAGGCTTCTTTCGATACCCTGCAAGGTATTTTAGACAAGGCGGGGCCTCGTTTCCGAATGCACAAACCCGACACTTGGGCCGAACAGGCTGGGATAGCTGCGAAGGGTGATTGGGAGACTTTGAAGCAGTTGCAAGTTGAATTGAAAGGTGGTTTAAGGAAATAGATGGAGTACGACGTAGTAGCAGTTGGCAGTGGCAGTAGCAGTTGGCAGTAACCACTTGCCTACTGCCTACTATCTGGCGGTGTATCAAATGCAATGCTGCCCGTCTCAGAGTGTACGCTATCGTATGGTCGGGATAACAGTAGGCAAAACTAGATAGATATGTACTAAGGGCAATACCAGTTCTTGTTAAACCATACTGGTATTTGTAAACATTCGTAGTAGCTTTTTCATTTTTAGTAATAGGCTCCTTTCTAGAAATTAGCCTTTCAATAATTATCTTTGCTAGAAAAGCTAAACGTATGTTTTTCCGTTACTATACCTGCTTATTCCTATTAATTTGCTCCCCAATTATCTCATTTGGACAAATAGAATTCTCCCCCGCAGGTGCGGAGTGGTGCTACCAATTATTACCCCTAGAAAACGAAAATCCAGGTTATTTGCGCTTGACGTACGCCAGAGATACCACTTTGGAAACGGGAACTTACAAAATCATCGAAGGCGAAGGTTTTCGCCACCATCTAGACAACTCTCATCACGAATACAACATCGAATTTTGGTTTTTTCAACGCAACGATTCGATTTTTTACTATGGCGGTACGGGGCTGATAGAGGACTTTTTGTTTAAACTAAATTATGAGGTAGGGGAAATTACTACGTCCCTTTTGTTCAACGCCTATTTTAGGATTCTGGAAAAGGAAGAAATACAATTTGAAACAACAACGGTAAACAAATATTCTATGGCATTGGACCTAAACGGGGAAATTCCTACCGTGATTTACGACCGTTTTGGCCCCAATCGAGGCTTTATTGAAGGCTGGTGGACTAACATAGTTGTTGGTGACAATTATGAATTATTCCAATATAAAGATGACCAAACGCCAACGGTGAATGTAGCGGATGGAAAAAGCTGTTTTGCCTTCTTTCAAACCGAAATAGAGCAACCCGTAGCCGAACCCGAAATTGTCGAAAGCTGCCCCACTCTACTCTATCCAAATCCAACCAACGACCACCTTTTTGTCGAGTTTTCTAGTACAAAGAATACGCTCGATAATTTTCAGCTTTCCGTATTTGACCATTTGGGACACCTCATTGAGATACCGTTCATTATCCAACAAAATGGCTTCCAATTAGACACCAACAACCTTCCATCTGGAATTTACAGATTACGCATCCAAGGGGGATGTGAAGAATTTGTGCAGTCCTTCGTGAAAGTTTACGAATAATTAATAGCCAATTGTGTTAAGAATGAAAACATAAATAGTAGCCACCAATGGTCTTCCTCATCATCTTTGCAGTTTTATAAGCAATTAACCAACTGCAAAAAACTTTATTCTAAATAGTTTTAGTGGTTCCAGCCCTCGAAGTGCTGGAACCACTCTCCGCACGAAAAACTTCAGAGTAAATACTAAAAAACTTAGAAATATGAGGCCATTTGTCGTCCTATGCTGCTTCCTTACTACTAGCTTTTTAACGGGTCAGTCCCAAAAAGAAATCACAAATGTTCGCACCAAATTAGACATTAACGCCAATTGGCGATTTGTGAAGGGCGAACAGTCGGAGGCCGTTACCAAAGCTGATTTTGATGATTCAGCTTGGGAACAAGTGAACATTCCCCACACAATGGAACTGGTTTCTAACGATATTTTTGCTTTGGGCGATGAGCCGACCCAAGAATTTTTTCAACGTTTTATTGGTTATTATCGCAAAGAATTGACCGTTGACGCTAAAGCGGGGCAAAAGGTATTCCTCGAATTTGAAGGCGCGCACCAAGTCACCAAATGCTGGGTCAACGGACAGTACGTCGGAGAAAACAATTTGGGGGGCTATACGCCCTTTCATTTTGACATTACCGCCTTTCTTCGACCGAACGGCCAAAAGAACGTAGTCGTTCTAAGCGTTGATAAACGCAAAAATCTCACTATACCGCCCGATGGTGGGCAAATGGACTATTTGCTATTTAGCGGCATTTATCGAGATGTTTATTTAGTCGTCACCAACCCTGTTCACGTTACCTTTAATTGGGACGCTCAAAACTCTAGAGGGCGATTTACGGGTATAAGACTTGTTCCGTAGAATAGAAAGAATCTACCACTATTCTAGGTCTAATAGCTTCCTTAGCCGTAGATTGAGCGCATCGTTTTTTGTAGGATAAGAAAAGGTCAATTTAGCGAAAGCTGCTTCTTTTACGGTTGGGGAAAGCTGGGTTGAATCCTGCAGAAACTGCTGATACAAGTCCAGTATTTTACTACTTTCGGTTGCTCCTAAATGTCGAAAATCAAAGGTCTGCAGGCGATTTCCGATGAGTCGTTGGTGGGTAATACGTAGGCTATCAGAGGTTATTAGTTGCGCTAAAAGATTGGTTTCTTCGGTGAACGTTGTTACGCTTTTTAGGCTATCCACCCAGTTGATGGGTGTTTTTGAAAGGTCAATATCTTTGGAAGGCGTTTCTTTAGATTGGCAGCCTATCGTTGATACAAGTAGGAAAAAAGAAAGCAGTTTAAGCCCAAAACGAGAATAGTTCAATGAAGTGCGTTTTTTTTCGAAAGACACACTCACGACCAATAACTTGGGTTGAAAGTGACACACTTCAAAAAATTTACTCCAAAAACGATTCATGTAAAAGATGTTAGGAAAGAGATAAAATAAATATTCAAATTGAAATTTCTAATTGTCTAATTGTCAGAACATTCAGATTTTGAACCAGCCCACACAGCAGTCTGGCGGGTTTGTAATTTTAAATTTTCCGTAGTAGCAAGAGCAACCTAGAAAGTGAACAAACTTCACTATCCGCCAACACCTTTCGTCTGCGAATACCCTTCTCTTTTTAAAAGGTCAATTACTTTTTGCTTGTTATTTCCTTGCACGATGATTTCGCCATCTTTCGCCGAACCACCAACGCCACATTTCGACTTGAGCATTTTCCCCAAATCCTTTAAGTCATCACTAGTTCCTACGAACCCCGTAATCAAAGTGACTTCCTTCCCTTTCCGCTTTTTGCGGTCAATCATCACCCGCAGTTTCTGCTGTTGATTGGGAAGTGTTTCCATTTCCTCATTTTCTTCGTATTCGTAATCATAATCTGGATTAGTAGAATAAACGACACCTCTTCTGTTTTTTTTGCCCATGTTACTAAAATTTAGACGAGTGTAACTCATTATTAATAACCGATATTTTAAGTCTCCAGACTTAAAATCAGTATCTGCTCGTCTCCCGACAAGCAACCAAATAGAATTTACTTCAAGTAAACTTCGGTTACAATTAATCATCTTTCAACTAGTACTCAAACCCTACTGCTTAGCCCCCAGCAGTTCCTGCGTCGAACCAAAAACGCTCTCAAATTCTGGTAACTGCTTGTAGTGCCATTTGTTCACTATCTTTCCATCCTTCAACACCACGATGCCGGGATTCGACCGCACGATGGTTTTCAATAAAATATCATCCGCTACGTAGAAAGGATAAGCCGTTTGGGCCGTGTGCCGAAAATCTTCGATTTTATTTTCTCCCGCACCGCCCGCTACGCCGTACACTTTCCACCCCGCTTTTTCGGCCGCTTCCGTAAATTCGTTCGTCACATCCGTGAAGCGAGACACGTAATCCGCATCGAAAGAATCGTCGTCGTTGGTGTATAATTTATGACAGACCATCATCACACTGTAACCCACTTCGTTGAGCAATTCCTCGGTTACTTCATAACCCTCAAAATTTTCGATAGCAAATTCACTAATTTTATTAATAGGAATGCTCGGTTCCGTTTTTTTCTGGTCCACAATAGTCCATTCGGACTTTGGATAATTTTTGAACTCACTCATGTAAGTAGCGTTGGGCAGAGAAATCTGCTTCCCCGTTTCCTTATTCTCCAAAATCCAATCTGTGATTTGTACACTACCCATTGCGTCGCTTTGAGCTTCTTTTTCTGCTCGAATATCGACGGCTACCTTAAACGGGCGAAAATCTTCGTGCGGCAAATCCCAGACGTAGTTACTAAAACAGTAAGCCAGTAACCCAACCGTCGAAACACCTAAGATGATATTGTGTATCTTATTGGTTAAAACTTCGTGCATATCTTGATTGCGCACCACAAAATAAATAGCGGGAACCATTAGAGCAATATCTTTAAAAAAGGAGACTTTAGGTTCCAATTTCAAGAAATCACCGAAGCAGCCACAATCCGTCACCTTCATATTATTGGCATTATAAACGCCCCATTTTCCAAATTCAAAGAAATTGACATCTTGCGGAACGTAGCCCGTCAAATAAGTAAAGCCCGTCAAGACGGTGAAAAAAGCCACCAATCCCAAAAATAACCAACTAGTCAATTTGGACTTAGCGCCCATAATCAGCATGAGTCCCAACAAAATTTCAAAAACAATCATAAAAACCGAAAAACTGACGGAATACTCACTAAAAAACGGAAACATCGGCGCAATAAAACCCATTGCCGTATCGGCGAAGGTAGATTCAAATTCACCGAAATACTGCTCCATTTTATAGGCCGTTCCTAACGGGTCCACCGCTTTGACCCAACCCGAAAAGAGAAACAAAGCCCCACAATAATTCTGCACAAAAGTCATCACCCAATTGCGCTGTTTTTTCAATCCAAACCCAACTAGCAAGGTTAACAAAACAGCCGCAATGCCTACTCTAAATAGTAAAATTGAAAGTGTCATATTTTTTATTTAAAATTTTTCTTTTTTGTTTTTTCGTAAATGGAGACCGCTAATTTAGCGAACGAAGGCAGACCTCTACTTATCGTGGCTTCTATCACCTTCCCATTTTTAAAATCACTCATTTTTGCTATGTCCTCGTAAGTCCAATTATTCTCATCCATCATTCGCCGAAAACGGTCAGACCAATCTTGGCGAATTTTCTTTTCCATTCTACTTTTGTAAAACAACCACATTTCCTCCGACATTTCGCCTTTTTCATAATACATGAGCCTGACCCATTCCAAATTAATCTCCAACTCTGAGAAATTTGGATGATTTTCTTTTATCCAATTCCTAATTCGCTCGATACCAAAATTTGCGAAGTCCAGTGCGATTTTCATTCGCTTTTCGGCTGAAAAGGTGTTCACAATAGCAATTTGTTGTTCCGCAGCTTGTTTGCTGACATTTACAACTTTATTCCAAAATTCCATGTGTATTTAAGTTTAATCTAGAACACTAAATTTTGAGGAACTAATTACCCATAAAAATACGCCTAATCTTAACAAAAGTTTTTATAAACGTCCAAGTGATAAATAATTTCGTTGAGACGCAATTTACAGAGAACAATGCCTTAATTTAGCGAATAGTTTTTAAAACTTTGTCAATAAGTCGTTAATATGCCTTTGGACTCGTTCTCCGACACCGAACTAATTCTCAATGCTGACGGTAGTGTCTATCACCTCAACTTGCAACCGCATCAAGTAGCGCCAACCGTTATCACCGTCGGTGACCCCGACCGAGTGCAGAACGTTTCTCAGCATTTCGATAAGATAGAACATAAGGTACAAAAAAGAGAATTTGTAACCCATACGGGACGTATTGGCAATAAGCAACTAAGCGTCATTTCGACGGGCATTGGAACGGGAAATATTGACATTATTTTCAACGAATTGGATGCCTTATTTAATATTGATTTAGCTCAAAAAAGGGTCAAAAATAAGTTGAAGGCCTTGCAATTTATCCGAATAGGAACATCGGGCTGTTTACGAAAGGAAATTCCAGTTGATACTGTTTTAGTATCGGAAATAGCCGTTAGCATGGACAACTTGTTGGCGTATTACGATTTGTCTTCGACTATAAAAGAAGCGGCGCTTCATTCAAATTTGCGTACTTTTTTACAAAAAAAACAAGATAATTTACCACTCATTTCTAACGTCACTGCCGCCAGCGCAACGCTGCTTAACTCGCTAGGTAAGGATTTTTTGAAAGGGACTACCTTAACTTGTCCCGGTTTTTACGGCCCACAGGGGAGGCAATTGAGAGCAAAAAATAAGGTCAAAAATTTACTGAACCTCTTCACTCAATTTAATGCGGAACAAATCCGAATGTCAACTAACAATGGTGACAATACCTACACCATTACTAATTTCGAAATGGAGACGGCGGGCATTTACGGAATGGCAAAATTATTGGGTCACCAAGCTATCTCGTTTAACGCTTTATTGGCCAATCGGGCGACGGGTGAGTTTAGTGCAACGCCAAAGAAAACGGTTAGAAAGATGATTGAGCGAGTGCTGGAAAAATTAACCTAAATAACTATACTCGGAATTGCATAAAAAAGTGATTTCAAAGATTTACTCCAAAAGGCCATGTATCTGCGCATACTGCAACAACATAATCGTCTTAGCATCTTTAATCTCACCCGTCTTTATCATATCCAATGCCCGTTGAAAGTCTAACTCCAACACCTCAATTTCTTCCTGTTCCTCCGCTACTCCACCGCCTTCGTTTACTTGCATTTCTTTGGTGTAAGCCGCCACAAAAAAATACAAAACTTCGGTGACAGAACCGGGCGACATATACACTTCCATGATTTTTTCTACCTGATGGATTTTGTAGCCCGTTTCCTCTTCGGTTTCCCGCCGAATGCTTTCCTCTGGATTTTCGGTTTCTAATAATCCTGCGCAGGCTTCGATTAATAGTCCGTCTTCGTTGCCATTCAAATAGGTTGGCATACGAAATTGGCGAGTTAAAATAACCGTTTGTTGGTCCCTATTATACAACAATATGGTGGCACCGTTTCCACGGTCGTAGGCTTCCCGCTCTTGGCGTTCCCATTCCCCATTCTTTTTTTGGTAATCAAAAATAACTTTTCTCAGAATATACCAATTATCAGATAGGATTTGGGTGGTAACGTTTTTTACTTTTTGATTCATGTTAATCAATTTTAGGCTATAAATTTTCTAAAGCATACCACAAACCCGAGACCATTGTTCCTTTTTTTAAATAGCTTTGGCAATTGTTAACTTATCTTAACCGATATTGCAACCTTTATAATTATAACGTTTTACGTAGCTAGATTCAATAGGAACACGGATTTAACGGATAAAACAGATTGGAACGGACTTTTATTTCTAATAAATACGCTAACCTTCGGAATAAAATTGATTTAGAAATCCGTTTTCATCCCTCTAATCCGTTAAATCCGTGTTCCTATCGGACTATGATTAGAGCTAGGCAATCTGTTATAATCAGCAATTTTTTCGAAGCAACCGTTCACCGTAAACCGTGTAAATCATGAAAAAACAACTCATTTTTGCCACAGGAAATCCCAACAAAGTCCGAGAAACGGGCGAAATTCTAAAAGACTTCATGCAGGTGATTAGTATGAAAGACATTGGCGCCACCGAAGATATTCCCGAAACGATGCCCACTTTGGAAGGTTGCGCGCTACAAAAAGCCCGCTATTTAGCAAAAAATTACGGTGTAGATTGCTTCTCGGAAGATACGGGATTGGAAGTAGATGCCCTAGAAGGGGCACCGGGGGTTATCACAGCCCGCTACGCAGGAGAAGCCAAAAATGCGGAAGCCAACATGGCCTTATTACTCAAAAACTTAGGCGACAAGCCTAATCGCGGTGCGCAGTTTAGAACCATTATTGCGCTAATTTTAGACGGAGAAGAACATCTTTTTGAAGGGACAGTGAGAGGGCAAATTACCCACCAAAAAATGGGCAGTGGCGGATTCGGGTACGACCCCGTTTTTCAACCCGACGGATACGATACAACTTTTGCTAATTTACCTGCAGCCGTAAAGAATGGAATCAGTCATCGGTCAAGAGCCTTACAGAAGCTAGTAGATTTTTTGAAAAATAGATAAGCAATGTATCAATTTTAGTTCGTCAAAACTGCGCTCGAAAAAACTTTGTGTGCTCTATGTACTCCATACCTTTGTGGTAAAAAACGAAGGGGCAAATAGTTCCACCACCATTAAATACCCTCTTGTAACTTCCGCATTTGCTCCATAAAAGCGGGACGGCGACGGCGAGAAACTTCGATGTTCTTTCCATCGTCCATTACTAAATATCCACCGTCTCCTTTGACGAATTTTTGCATATAATTCAAGTTGATAACGTGGCGTTTGTGCACGCGGTAGAAGTTCATTGGTCGAAGCAATTCTTCGTACCATTTGATGGTTCGAGAAGCCGTTATTTTGCTACCATTTTTTAAATAAATATGGGTATAATTATCTTCCGCTTCCAATCGAAGCACATCGCGAATATGGACAAAATAAATACCATCAACCGCCGAAATACTTAACTTTTCGAAAGCGTTGGGATTGTTATAAATTTTAGAAAATAATTCGTAGCGATTGCTTATTTCGCCATTGGTTTCGGGAATTCTTTTCACGGCATCAACCAGTTCGTCCGCAT
>JBCCQK010000341.1:0-9387 GCA_039024375.1 Bacteroidota bacterium | reverse complement strand
TTTTTTTTTTTTTTTTTTTCTTTTTTAATTATACACACAAATGTCGTACCCCAATTTGTTGTGCCGCCACGACTTTAGCCTGTCCACCTAACAAATCTCACTTCTGACAATAAAATGGTCTGACTTCCGACCTCTTTTCCTCCAATTTGCTAATTTTGCCTAAATGGATTTTCAGCTAATTCTTTTCTATCATTAATCTTCGTCACCTTCGTGAAGCAAGTTAGCTTAAAAATATTACCTAAAAACATTGATAACGAGCCGTTTATACTCGAACGGCTTGCCAAAAAACTGCGTTGGCGAAAAAACGAGATTGAAGATTGGCGCATTGTCAAACGCTCCATAGACGCCAGAGGAAAGCAACCGTTTTTCTTGCTGCAAATTGAAGTCAGCAAAACGAAAAACATTCCTGTACCAGCATCCATCTTACCTCAACTAGCCGAGACTACTGATAGACAATCCGTTATCATTATTGGAGCGGGGCCAGCGGGCTATTTTGCGGCTCTTGAGCTAATAGAATTGGGTTATCGACCGATTGTTTTTGACCGTGGAAAAGACGTTCGGGCGAGACGGAGAGACTTAAAAGCGATTCAACAGGACGGCATCGTCCACCCCAATTCGAATTACTGCTTCGGCGAAGGTGGAGCGGGGACGTATTCGGATGGAAAGCTATACACACGCTCGCACAAAAGGGGGAAAATTTCGAAGGCGCTCCAACTATTAGTGGACCACGGCGCCAAATCGGACATACTAATTGACGCGCACCCGCACATCGGTTCCAATAAACTGCCCAAAATTGTGGCTAATATTCGGGAGAGCATTCTAAAGTTTGGTGGAGCCATTCACTTCAATAGTTTGGTCACAGACTTAATCCTCCAAAAGGGAAAATGTCAAGGAGTGGTGGTCAATGCCGAAAAAGAATATCTTGCGGATGCCGTTATACTCGCAACGGGGCATTCCGCTAGAGATATTTATAGCTTACTTCGTAAAAAAGGGATTCGACAAGAATTTAAGCCTTTCGCTTTGGGTGTCCGAATTGAACACCCCCAAAAATTGATTGATAAGATACAGTACAATCAACCCGAACGGGAAGAAAATTTACCCGCCGCCAGCTACAAACTAGTCTGTCAAGTTCGAGAACGGGGCGTTTTTTCTTTTTGTATGTGTCCAGGTGGTTTAGTCGTTCCTGCGGCCACTGCTCCGGGCGAATTGGTGGTCAACGGGATGTCGATGTCTCGCCGTGATTCGGCTTTTGCCAACTCAGGTACAGTGGTGGCCGTCGAAGAAAAAGACCTACTCCCCTACCGTTCGGAAGGGATTTTTGCGGGATTGGCTTTACAAAAAGCCGTGGAACAAGCTATTTTTAATTTTGGCGATGGTAGTCAAAAAGCGCCCGCACAACGACTGACCGATTTTGTGAATAAAAAAGTATCTTCTTCACTACCCAGCACTTCCTACATTCCAGGCATTTACGCAGCCCCCATGCACGACCTACTCCCTGCTTTCGTTTACGAACATCTGCAAAAGGGCGTCCAAGAATTTGGTCGAAAAATGCGGGGCTACTACACGGAAGAAGCAGTCGTGATTGGCACTGAAAGTCGAACAAGTTCCCCCATTCGAATTCCTAGAAACAAGGAGACCTATATGCACGAAGATGCCGTTGGCCTATTCCCCTGTGGCGAAGGAGCAGGTTTTGCTGGGGGGATTATTTCAGCAGCACTAGATGGACAGAATGTAGCGAAAGCAGTAGCGAAGTTTTTAACTAGACACTAGATACTAGATACTGGTTACTAGTTTCTAGCAGCTAGTGACCAGTATCGAGCATCCAGAAACCAGTATCCAGCAATAAATGAACACTCAAAACAGACGATTTGACCTATTAGCAGTCGGCGAACTTCTAGTAGATTTTATTAGTACCGACTTTGCAGCATCCTTAAAAACTACTGAAAATTTTCGACGACTTCCTGGTGGCAGTCCCGCCAATTTAGCGATGAATATGGCCCGTTTGGGCAATCGGTCTAAATTGGTAGCCTCTGTGGGGCAGGATGATATGGGCCAATTTTTGAAAGAGTACGTCGAAGAACTAAATGTTGATTGCCAGCATCTTTATTCCACACCCCATCTAACCACTTTAATTCTGATTACTCGTACGCAACAAACCGCTAATTTCGAAGCCTATCGGGGAGCAGATTTTCATATTTCATCCGAACAACTTTCCTTAGATTTACTACAGCAAGTGAAGGTTTTTCACACCACTTGTTTTGCTTTAAGTCAGCCACCCGCTCGGGATAATATTTTCCAAGCCGCCCAAATGGCTCACAAAGCCAATTGCCAACTGAGCATCGACGCCAACTATTCGAAGAAAATTGGACCTGACCCCATCACAGCACTGTACATCCTCCAACAGTACGTTCAGCACGGTGCAATCGTCAAAATCAGTGACGTAGATTGGGAAAGACTTTTCCAACGCCCCCTTTACCAACCCGAATCTATTCTGAGTCATTTCTTAAGATTGGGTGCTAAAGAAGTCGTTTTGACCCTCGGCGAGAAAGGTTCTTGGGTCGCTAATGCCAAAGAAAAGCATTTTTTACCCGCTCGTAAAGTTCCCGTTAAGGACACCACGGGTGCGGGCGACGCTTTTTGGTCAGGTTATTTAACAGCCTTTTTGGATGGGTATCCCTTACTCAATCGAGCAAAAGCGGGGAGAAGAATGGCGGAGTTGAAGATTGGGCACGTTGGCCCTTTGCCAAAAACAGTGAATCGAGAAGTGATTTATGAAGACTTTTAGTGAGTTGGTTATTTGTTATTCGTTATTTGTTTAGACGTTGGCACCTAAAAATACTGACGGTTATTGAATACCAATTTAGTACTTTTTGGGACAGCGGATACAGTGCTTGTTATTGACGTGGACAACTGCTTGCCCGTATGGGGATTTAGACGTTGACAGTTTTTGATTTGTAAATTGTTCGTTGCTCATTGTTCGTTAATTTTGTAACACGGAATTAGACGTTGGCTTTACTCTTTAGTTTATTACCACTGCTAACTGCCACTGCTAACTGCTACTGCCACTTATTTTTGGAACACGGAATTAGACGTTGACTTTTGTTCATTGCTCATTGATAATTGCTCATTGCACATTGTCAATTGACAACCCGTCGTAGGCCAATGCCACATTTTTGGGCAATTGCGCATTGATGTCTTCGGTTAATCCCATGCGATGACTAATATGAACTAAATAGGCTTGCTTGGGCTGGATTCGTTCAATCATTGCCAGTGCTTCTTCCAAGTTAAAATGAGAATGGTGTTTGGAATGGTGTAAGGCATCTAATGCCAATATTTCGGTTCCTTTTATTTTTTCAAGTTCTGCATCTTCTATCCGATTTACATCTGTCAGATAAGTAAACTTTCCGAAACGATAGCCTAAAATCGGCAGTTGACCATGCCACAATCTAATGGGCATTACTTTTAAAGACCCAATTTCGATGTTAGTTTGGCTATCAATGTCTTGTAACACCAATCGAGGCGCTCCTGGATAAGGGCTTTCGGCAAAAACGTAGGCAAAACGATTGCGCAGTTCGGCTTGGACTCTGGGTTCGGCATAGACGTTCATGGCTCGACGGTGCTTAAAATTTAATGGCCGGACATCATCCATGCCAATGATGTGGTCATTATGCTCGTGAGTCATTAAAATGGCCGTCACATCGGTCACCTTTGCCCGTAGTAACTGCTGCCGAAAGTCCGGCCCTACGTCAATGATAATAGTAGTGTCCCCTTCTTGCACCATCGCCGACGTTCGCAGTCGTTTGTCTTTAACGTCCGTCGATTGACAAACAGCACAATCGCAACCGATAACGGGTACGCCTTGTGAAGTTCCAGTTCCTAAAAAAGTAATTTTCAATTTTCTCGTGATTAGTGACTCGTGATTAGTGACTAGCCACTAATTACTAGTCACTAGTTACTACAAACCTATTCCGCTTCTTCGGTCGTTTTAGACGCCGTTACTTGCTTGTATGTTTTCAGACTTTTTTCTGAAAAGCTTTCCTTATTTATATCAATGGACAGCAAAATATCGACTAGCACGCCTATTCGTCCTTCTGTATCAAAAAATTTATTGATGACGGCCACTTTTTGGTTTTCGACGATGCAATACCCCGAATTGAACGTTCCTTTTGCGTAGCGAACCGTGTATCCAATTTCCTCAAAAAGCGTTTCCAATTTTTTTAGCAAATGCTTGGTATATTTTAACTCTGCCATATTGATTTAGTTCTTTAAATTGCGGGCTAAAAATATAAATATTAAATTTACGTCCCAAGGCAATTTCATCGAAATCCGCAAACTGAAATCCGAAATAGATTATGAGTCGACAACTACTTGAAACCGAACAAAAGGCATTAGAAATAAATTTAAACGATACCATTTACGGCTCATTTGCCGAAATTGGCGCTGGCCAAGAGGTTGCTCGTCACTTTTTTCAAGTGGGCGCGGCGGCGGGCACGATTGCCAAAACCATTTCCGCCTACGATAAAGTGATGTCGGATAAAATTTATGGGATTCAGTCAACGGGGCGATACGTCTGCGAGGCACGAGTATATAAGATGCTGGACCACGAGTTCGACCTAATGGAAACTCGGCTTGACAATGACCGACCCAATACTTGCTTTTTTGCCTTTGCCGATTCGGTAGCGGCCATCAACTTCAGCCGAACGATAAAAGGGAATGGATGGATGGGTATTCGCTTTCAATTGGAACCCGACGCACCACCGAACGATTTAGTAATTCACGTCAAGATGCTGGACAAGAACAATCAATTGCAGCAGCAAGCCATCGGTATTCTCGGCGTTAATATGGTCTATGCGTGTTATAATTACCACGAACAGCCAGAGGTTTTATTAGAATCACTCATTGATAGCCTAAGAGGGCGTATCAAAATCGACATGGTTCGACTGACGGGACCCGATTTTGAAGAAGTGGATAATCGCCTGCTAAGTCTAATGCTAGTCAAGCACAAATTGACGGAAGTTGCCATGTTCAACGAAGAAGGGCGTAACGTCCACGCTTCGGAATTTCTCTACAAGAAAAATTTAATGATTATTCGTGGTAGCTTTCGCCCCGCTACGTTGGTCAATATGGATATGATAAAATCGGGCTACAAGAAATTCCGAGAAGATACGGCTGTGGATGCCAGCAAGTGTTTTTTATCGACCGAAATCACCATGGATAACTTATTAACAGACGGCGATTTGGACACCAAAGATTTTCTAGACCGAGCGGATATACTTTGTGAACTGGGGCAAACCGTCATCATTTCTGATTGTACCAAACAGCAGAAACTCATCGACTATTTTAAGGATTACAAAATCCAGCAAATGGGCTTGGTCACGGGTGTACGGGAGTTATTAGAAATGATAAACAATACGTTTTACCAAAATCAAGACGGTGCTTTGCTTTCGGCCTTCGGAGAGGTTTTTTCCAGAAACGTCAAGTTTTACGTCTATCCTGCCCTCCAAGAAGGCAGCGGCGAATTAATTAATTGCCAAAATCTGCCCGTTCCCGAAGGGATTACCTTCGTTTACAAACACTTGGTGGAAAGCGGCCAAATTGTTGATATTTCCAATTTCAACGAAGGCGTTTTGCATATTTTCTCCAAGCAAGTGCTGGAAATGATTAAAGAAGACGAAAAAGGTTGGGAAAAATTAGTGCCTTCTAAAGTGGCTCGATTGATTCGAGAGAAATGTTTATTTGGGTTTCCATACGAGCAGATGGAGTTTGAGTACTAGCCAAGTATAAGGTATGAGTTATAAGGTATGAGTTATAAGGTATGAGTTGTAAAGTGTAAGGTGGAGCCTAAGCAAAATCGACTCTGAATAGAGAGAGTCTGCTCACCTTCCATTTTCCAATGCTTTGGTAGCTCTTTGCTCTTCCCATGTTTCCTTTCAGCCTTTCCACCTCTCACCCTCTAAACCTTATCCCCTCATTCCCCTATCCCCTTACTCACAAATTATCCATTAAAATTTCAAAGGACTGCTGTTCGTAACCACTCGGGATTTTCCCAATTTCGCTAGAATTATAGGGCCCCGTCGGGTCGCAGATGTAAAATTTATTGCCTTTGTAGCGAATCGAGGGTCCAATCGGTTCATCCAAAGCGACAGCGACCGTTAGATGGTCGGGAAAAGCCACAATAATCATCGGCAAGTCCAACAAAGCCTCTACTAAGCCAAAAAATACCGCCGAACGGTCTTCGCAATCCGAATAAGGATAGAAAAATACCTCATCTCGAATCATCGGTTTGCTGTGGCCAAAATAGCGTTCGTCTTCTTGATATTTGAAAGCTGACCTCGTGAAAGTGGTAATGATTTGTAGGGCTTCGACGGTAGATTTACCCGCAATAATTTGTCGAATCTGGGGTAATAGACTTTTTTTCAAGCCCGCCGAAAAAGGAGTTTTGATGTAATCCGTTTCGCCAATCACGGGATATTTTTTCAGAATGTCCACCAAATTTTTATCACAAACAATGTCCACTTCGTGAGTTTCATTATCCCAAACAAAGCGCAGCGTCCGCTTTTGGTGGTCGGTGGTCATTTGTGGTAGCTGCTCTAAAGAAAATTTGAAGGGTTCGCCATTAGGGGCCGCCAAAAAATTTAGCAAGTAGATAGACCGATTGGGTTGATTGCGGCCATTTTTCAATTCCGTCAGCCCGACAAAACGGTGACCACGGTCTTCAATCAAAGGCGTTTCGTAAATGTCGTCCTCCGTTCGCACGTAAATCAACACTTCATTTTTTAAAAAAGCCAATCGAGTATCGTAGCCCATTTTGGACGATAAAAACCAAGTAATCAAACCGTTTTCTTTATCATTGGCTTCGGGAAAAATCGTTCCAACGCTCTTTTCCGTCAATTCATACAGCAACCAATCGTTGAGTTGGAACTGATATTTGGCTTTTTTCAATGATTGAAGGAGCGGTTGAAAAGGTTCTTCGGCTAGACTTTCGTAGTAATTGACGATGGATTGTTCTTCCAATTTACCAATTACGGGCAAGAATAAATCATCGGCGTGGTTCAATACAATTTTTTCCGAATAAAAAGGAACCGTGATTTGTTGCGTGGGCAGGTTGGGTTGAAAAAAAGCAGCTAGTAAAGGGAGCAATAATCCGAGGGCGCTCCAGCGAAAAATGAGTTGGGTCATGTTGTAAAAAGCATTGATTTTGTTGATAACGCTTTCAAAGAAACGTTTAAATCGCTGATTTTATTCCAACGTTATAAGCTACGGAAAAGTTAAACTTTGATACTTTAGTATGTGCTACGCTTTACGCATAAATTCTTTCTTATATCCTTGTTTAAATGTTGTTGAAAGTACACCAAAAGAGGGGATTGCTTTATTGAAAGACGTAGCTGCTCTCAAAAAAGGAATTAAGAAAATAAGGTATTCGAAATTTTTAGTTTCTATATTTTCTGGTAATTGCTTGATTGCAAAAAATAAAGCAAATGACAAAATAGTAAATATGAGTATCCAAGTCCTAACTCTGTGTAATTTATCTAATTCTTCTCTCCATTTTTCATCCTTCTGAGCGTCTTCTTCTAGTTTAATAAATTTCTCACTGATTTCATTTTTAAATAATTCATTATCATTTTTAATTGCCTCAATTAATTCATTAGATTTTTCTAAGTTTTTATGGAGTTCAATATTTTCCAACTCTTTATTAGATATCTGTTTTTGCAATTCGTCTTTTTCTTGCTTGTGGTCACCTTCGACGTTCTGTAACAACTCCATGATAGAAGATTGTGAAATTTCATTACTTTTCCGTCTTATTAAATAGGATTTTACTATTTCATTTCCTGAAAGAAGATTGCGAAGGTCTTTATCTGTTAGTAGTTTATCTTTATATAATTCCGTTAGCTCGAGAATGTATGATTTCCATACAAAGTCATCGATAATAAGATGCTGACTATGAGCTTTCATAATTTGCTCTACACTTATTAAATCTGATTGGGCCGGATTTAGAAGAAAGAGGATATTTGTGAGCGTACTATCCAGCATTACACTCTGAAATGGTTCAACATATTTTCGTACAAAGCTGTATGCTTTGTGAAGCCAAAAACTACTAGTCAAAAAAATAGCTCCTTTATTATCAAAAGACCTTGAATCTCTATTTCCTCTCCTAATAGTATGCAATATTGCAGATACATCATGTTCCGTACTTTTTCGAAGACTACTTTCTGATTTTTTCTCAGTTTCTTTTCGTCTGTCATTGATGTATTCCTTAGATTCATAAAGAGCATTAAAAATTTCATTATACTCACTGGTATCCTCATCCAGATATTCAACCTTCTCAACTAAGATACCGTATTTCTCTCTTAGTATGGTGTCTTCAAATCCATCAACCATTCTTTGTATTTTAGAACGTGTTAGTCCTTTTGCCTTCATGTAGTAAAAGGCAGAATTTATTTCATAATCACCATAATAATTGGAAGAATTAACAAACGCTTCGAAAATGCTAATTACTTCTCTGACAGTAATAGAGTATATGAAAATTTCTACATTGGGGCGTTTTTTAAGATATGAAAAAAGTTGTTTTGCCTCTTTACACAATGCCTTATTGTGATATCCTAACAGGCTAATTAAAAAATTAGTATCTAAAAAAACTTTTAAAGGTTCTAACTTGTCTTCACTTTGAAAAGTAGCTAAATCGCTAGAAATAACAGCCCCTTTCCAATACATGTCATAAAAGGATGCAAGTTCATTATTTGATTCGTTGATTGAGTCTAAAAAAACAATAATATCTCTAGTAAACTCATTTAAATCCCCTTTATTCAAAGATTCAGAAAAGTTTTCGTTATTTGATAAGGAAATTTCTTTTAAGTAAGAATAAATAAAGTTTTCAAAATTTGTCATTACTTCACTTTCTCGATAACGAGCATTCCCATTACTATCGCAAGTAAAATCTATGAACTCTTTAATAAAAAGCGTCCTTGTTCTATTTATTTCGCGTTCTTTTTTTACATTTCGGTTAAGTGCTTGATTTCCTATATCTGATAAACCAATCTTCAAGAATCCGTTATCTTCATAATACAAAGAAAATATTCCTGGATTACTAGAAGAATGACTACTATTACGTTCCAAAATTGTCTTTATTGTTGCTTCAGGCAATTCAATATTCAACCTTTCCTTCAGTTTTCTTTGAAAAGACCTAAGCGTATTTATTCCTTCATTTGGGCCTTGAAAACATCTTATAAGCCATGGAAGATAAATATCAAGTTTGTCATTGTCATTATTAATCAAAGCTGCTTAGAGAGCATAGCTAAAGTAGTTTGAGTCCATTTACATTAGGATTTTAAATATTTTTTGAGAGTGCAAATTACAAACATCTAATTCTATTTAACAAACCGATATTTT
>JBCCQK010000340.1:0-9390 GCA_039024375.1 Bacteroidota bacterium | reverse complement strand
TCGGCTAGTTAGGAAATCGCTTTCTTTTTCCAAATTGGACGAATGGCATAATCTAGCAATCAGCTGGTTTTTCTGGCAGTTTAATTTAGAACGCCAGCATTACATTTGATTTACAGCAAAATTTCTTTCATCGTTATTAGTAAAATATAATTTAAAAACTCACGAGTAATGGAAGCGTCAAAAACGGCCGTACACAACAAACTTGCTGCTAATATTCGTCATCTACGGAAGCAGCTTTCCTTGAGCCAAGAAGACTTAGCGAACGAGTTGGGACTCAATCGAGGTAATATTGCTTCTTACGAAAAAGGAACGGCAGAACCCAAAATTTGCAACTTGCTCAATCTGTCTCATTTTTATAAAGTTTCTGTGATTGACCTTACTACTTCTGATTTGCGCTGTCCCGTTGCTTTGGGAACGGCCAGAAATAATTATCAATACGAACTAAAGGAAGAGGACAAAGAAGTGTTGAATAAATATTACCAACAAGCGGAAGAATTGAAGAAAGTAATGGAAAGTGTGGAAGTATGCCACCAATTTAGACTAAAGTCGATGGACAACATGCCCAAAGAATTGCGATGTGTGGTATCCAATTTTGACCAATTGAATAGTGCAGGACAGATGTTACTAAAGGCGCATAATGAACTGTTAGATTTTGTTAAAAGTCGAATGAAATAATTGAGAAGTCAGAAGCCAGACCAACTTGTCCGTACGGATTTCATTGTCAGAAGTCAGATTTAGTAAATCGTTAACGGCCTACTGAGTTTGGTAAGCACCAATTTTCAATTTAAGACTTGCAATCCAAAAAGATAGCAAGAAGTCAATTTTTATGGATGATTTGGTGGCATATACCTCATATCAAAAAAAAATAGTGACCTGCATCGACAAGTCACTATTTTTTTTGCTTTCTAGGTTTCAAGCGAGACAGCGAAGAGTATTGAGTGTAGATAATTTAAGTGATGGAGGTGCATCAGTAATCTACTATTTATCCACTGACAATTTACCATTTACTGTATCACTTTTACCCGGATAATATTCCCCGGTTTTGGTAGTTTATCCTCATCTATCTCGTTAATCTTCAACAAAACTGGGATAGGAATTCGATATTTTGCGGAAATGCTTTTCAGACTTTCGTTGCGCTGAATCGTATGGTATAAATATTCTACGGTTTCTGGCTGTGCCTTTTTTTGTAGCACGCTAAATCCTTTTAATGGGGTAACTGGTTTGGGTTGGATACTTGGAATCTTCACAAAGGGAGAAGCAACCGTTGGCGCATCTTCTGCAAGCCGAATAGCGTTATCTTCGTAATACGGTGCAAATAATAATAATTCTTGCCCAGGCTTAATTTCATCGGTTTTTAAATCATTCCACACTTTTAGATGGTAAGTTTCACAGTTGAACAGTTTAGCTAGAAAAGGAAGGTTATCACCCTGCTGAACGGTGTAATAAGATTTTGTGTATAGTGGCTGCCCTGTATTTTTTCGTCGGGTTCTTGGCCGCTGATTGACCTGTCGCTGGTCGAGACGGACAAAATGGCTATTAAAATCGTTCATCACCCTTTTGGGTAAAATAAGATACCGACCTTTCGTACTCATTGGGATGTAGTCTCTTTTGTAAGAAGGATTCAAAGCCCTAATGGTGGTAATAGAAAGGCCTGTAATTGCCGCAATTTGATTGAAATCTAATGATTCGTAAACTTTAGTAACATCCGTCAGTTGCAAATCCATTTCTGGATAGCTTGGATTGAGGTTATGTTTTTCGTAGTGCTGCATTAAGTAGGCTGCGGCGATGTAAGCAGGTACATAATTCCTTGTTTCTCTTGGTAAATATTTTCTTATTTTCCAAAAATTTGTGCTTCTTCCTCTTCGAACCGCTCGACTAACGTTTCCACCCCCGCTGTTGTAGGCTGCGATGGCTAAAGGCCAATTACCAAATCGCTTGTATTGTCGCTTCAAATAGCGCATGGCTGCATCAGTTGAAAGATGCGGGTCGCAACGTTCATCTATTACATCATCAATTCGCAATCCGTACTCCTTACCGGTTAGTTTCATAAATTGCCACAACCCAACGGCTTTGGCACTCGAAACGGCTACGGGGTCTAGTGCCGATTCGGTAATAGACAAATATTTGAGTGCTTCGGGTAAACCGTATTCATTGGCGTATTTCTCGTAAATAGGAAAGTACATGACCGTTTTTCCTAGCATACGCTCTGTCTTATCTCGGTTTTTAATCGTGTACGTACGAATGTAACTTTTCACTACGTCGGTATAGCGAGGAATGACACAACTGGCAATATTGCGTAGTCGCATCCGAATATCTTCGTCGGTATAAAGAGGGACGGATTGGTCCGTATTAGCGGTTTGGTATTGGGCTTTCAAGGCGCCTACGTTGCACAGGATAGCCAATAATAAAGTGTATTTTAGTAAAGACGTCTTCATCGCAAAACGAATATTGTAAAGATTGTTTTAAGAAACGATATATGCGGTAATCCGAAGGTGTAAAATTTGTCAGATTGATGGGCAGTCGATTATATTTTTGGCGGAAAATAAATTATTAAGAGAATCGACTGAATAAACGGGCTAAATTAAATTAGATCAAAAGTAGCGATATAAAAAGCTAGAATAAAATAATCAGTTGCGTTTTTGAAAACATTAACACTGCCGCTAATATTGTCCAATTTCCATGCCTAAATTTGTCCCTTATAAATTATTTTCTGTCTAGTTTGGATGGCAGACTATTAAAAAGCTAGTTGTCAAGAACACCTCTGACTTCTATGATACTTAGTTGACTTGGTATGCAACCCCTAGTTTCTCTAGTTTACTTATCAAATCATTATCCGCTTTCACGGTTTGGGTTTTTGCAACCAATTGTAGTTTAGACTTAGTAGCACGGTCAATTAAGTGGACTTTTAATTTGTGCGTTCCTTCGTGGGCTTTGCACGTCATTTCAATATTGTGTACCAATTCTTTAGTTAGCGTTTCAATCGGTAAGCGGAGGGTGAGCGAAGTCGTTTGATTGGCAGCTACGGTTTCTAATAACTCTACTTTACTTACTTTAAAATCGTAGCCATCTCCGCTCCATTTCTTTTGAAAAGTTCCGTGAATATATAAGGCTTGGCCTACTTCAAAAAGGTGTTTAAACCGTTGGTAGTCGTTGCTAAATAGCGGGAACTCCATCGAACCGTTGTAATCTTGGAGGGTGAAGAATCCGAAGCCGGTACCTTTCTTACTAATTCGGTGATTGGCGGCGGCGACAATACCTGCTAATTTCAGCGGTTGCCCGACGATACTTTCCGCTTTTTCCAAACTACAAGTAGTGAAGTTTTGTACTTCCATTTTGTAGTCGTCCAAAGGATGCCCACTAATGTAAATACCCGTTACTTCCCGTTCTTTGGTCAACCGCTCAATCAAACTCCAAGGCTCGGCTTTAGGCATCGGTGGTTCGGGAATGAGTATTTCGTCGGAATCACCAAACAAAGAATTGACGCTTTGCGCTTTTTGTAGCTGGTAAGCGTTACCGTATTTCAAAACGTGTTCAATCAAGGTGTCGTATTTGTCCGAAGGCGCAAAGTACTGCGCTCGGTCCACTCCTTCGAAGCAGTCAAATCCACCGCCCAAGGCCAAACTTTCCATTACTCTTTTATTGACGGATTTTAGATTTAGCCGACGCGTCATGTCGAACACGTCTTTGAAAGGCCCTCTCGCTTTTCTTTCTTCCAAAAAGGCTTCTACGGGACCTTCCCCAACCCCTTTCAAAGCGGACATTCCGAAGCGGATTTGTCCCGCACTATTTACCGTAAAATTGAGTTGACTTTCGTTGACGTCGGGCCCCAATACGTCAATTTCCATCCGCTTGCATTCCCTCAAGAAGAACGTAACTTTAGAAATATCGCTCTTATTATGCGTCAGAACGGAAGCCATAAATTCGGCAGGGTAGTGGGCTTTCAAGTAGGCGGTTTGAAAGGCCACAAAAGCGTAACAAGTGGAGTGCGATTTGTTGAAAGCGTAGGAAGCGAAGGCTTCCCAATCTTTCCATACTTTTTCGACTACTTTTTCGGGATGACCGTTCTTCTTACAACCTTCCAAGAATTTTGGCCACATCTTATCTACCAATGCCTTTTTCTTTTTCCCCATAGCCTTTCGTAAGGTATCCGCTTCGCCTTTGGAAAAGTCGGCTAACTTTTGCGAAAGTAGCATCACCTGTTCTTGATAGACGCAATTGTGCAAAATGATATTATTTCCAACAAAGTTATGGATGCTATCGACGGTAATATCATAGACCAATTCCTCTCCCATTGGTGTAATGGAAACTATTTCTTCCCAACGAACATTGAGGTTCTTCTTTGTATTCAGCAATTCTAGTACTTCCGTTAATGGACTAACTACATTGGCAGAAATTCTTTTCCTTTTTCGTGCTTTTGGTAATAAATGCTGTCGGCTGAAACCATATTCTCGCATTAATCCTCTACCCGTTCCTGTCCACGCTTTATCTAATTCTTCGATAAATAGTTTTCTGGAGAGATTATCCGTAGATTCTGCGTGAAACACAGCATTTTCAGGGATTGATTTATCCACTAAATGGGGGGCAACCAAAGTACCAAACTTCGTCAAATTATAAAGCGTCACTTGATAGGCCGTCATTTCTTCTCCTGTACTTTCTTTGGTATATTTGGCTTGATAGATTGTCGAATGGATGCCCAATCGGAGTAAGAGCGTCTGAACGTCTTTGGCTAATTGTTCGGAAATTGTCTTGTAGTGGGCTAGTTTGGGAGCGATGTGGCCATCACAGTCCCATAAAGACGCCAAAAAATAGCCGATTTGTTCTTCCGAGAGTCCAAAGACAAATGCTGGAACAAATTTTTCCCAAGAACGACACCCACCTTTTTGGTCTTTTAAACCTAGTTCTCGAAGCAGTTTAACGAGTTCATTCGGTTGGTGATAGTATTCTTTATTGATGCCTTTCACCATAACCCTAGTAACCTCTCGGATTTGTGTGAGACTGCTATGTGCTAAGTCATCAAACGCAGTCAAACAACGCTTGTATTCGGCAACCAAAGCGTCGCTCTTGGATACGAAGTCTGCATTTACTTTTGAACTCAAATAGCCATCTGCAATTAAATAGGCAATCACCCGAAGTTTTTCCCAATTGTAAATCGTAGGTTGCTTTACCTGTAATTTTCGAGGAGTGGCAATGGCATCGCCTACCGTCAATTCTTCCAATTTGCTCCAACCCTCTTCGGTTAATACTTGATGATTGGCGGTCATTTTTACTTTGGCGCCATTTCTCAGAGTGACTTCATAGACTGGTTTTTTGCCATTACAAACCCAATAGGTGATTTTAGCCGATTGATTGGCCAAATCCTCGTCAACTCCTTGCACATAAAATTGTCCTACCTCATTTTCTAATGCGTCAATGCGAACCCTTTCACCCGTCTTCGCATTGTGAACTAAGGTATCTCCCGTTACGCAAATACCGTACGTCTCGTGTAGGTACTCTTCCATGTCATCTAAATCATAAACAACAGGTTTCCGACCATGTTTTCTTTCGATAAATTCGGGGATATACTCCAAAGGCCCAGGTCGATACAAAGCGTTCATCGCAATAACGTCTTCAAATTTGGTGGGCTTTAGTTCCTTCAAATACTTCTGCATTCCCGTACTTTCGTACTGGAAAATACCAACCGTCTCTCCTCGTTGGAACAATTCGTAGGTCTTTCTATCGTCTAGCGGAAATTCGTCTGGAACGAGTTGAATATCGTGCGTCTCTTTCACCAATCGAACGGCGTCCCGGATAATGGTCAGTGTTTTTAGACCTAAGAAATCCATTTTCAACAGCCCCGCATCTTCAGCAACGCTGTTGTCGAACTGCGACACCAACATCCCCGAATTCTTATCCGTTTTGACGGGAACGTAATTGGTAATATCATCGGGCGTGATGACTACTCCACAGGCGTGGATGCCCGTATTTCGAATAGACCCTTCTAACTTTTTGGCCTGTTGAATCATTTTGCCGATTTCGTCTTGGCCTTCGGCTAATTGGCGAAATTGGTAGGATTTTTCGATATCTTCGGAGTTCATTTTACCCTTCAACTTGGGGTTGATGTCTCCGTCGTCTAGTACTTTATTGAGCGTAGCGGCCAAGTTGACGGGGAAAGATTTGGCAACTTTATCTACTTCCGATAGCGGAATATTCATTACCCGACCTACATCTCGTAACGAAGATTTGGCGGCCATCGAACCGTAGGTAACGATTTGTGCCACTTGATTTCGACCGTATTTATCAATCACATAATCAATTACTTTCTGGCGACCTTCGTCGTCAAAGTCAATATCAATATCGGGCATCGAAATCCGCTCGGGATTCAAAAATCGCTCAAACAGTAAGTCGTATTTTATCGGGTCCACGTTGGTGATACCGATGCAATAGGCTACCGCTGAACCCGCTGCCGACCCTCTACCGGGACCTACCGAGACGCCCATTTCGAGGGCGGTATTCGTAAAGTCTTGCACAATGAGAAAATAGCCAGGGTAGCCGGAGTTTTTAATAACGTTCAACTCAAAATTTAGTCGCTCTTCGATAGCGGGCGTGATGGTCGTGTAACGTTTTTTAGCGCCTTCAAAAGTTAAATATCGTAGATAGTCATCTTGGGTCGTAAAACCTTCGGGAATAGGGAAGTTGGGCAATAAGACATCTCTGGCGAGCGTCAACGGTTCGATTTTATCATAAACTTCTAGGGTATTGTCAATGGATTCTGGAACGTCGTGAAAAAGGACGTTCATTTCCTTTTGTGTTTTGAAGTAAAAATCGGAACTAGAAAACCGAAATCGCTTTTCATCAGCGACTAGACTGTTGGTGTTAATACACAGCAACAAATCGTGGGGCAAAGAATCCTCTTCGTCGATGTAATGCGCATCGTTGGTCGCAATCATTTTCAGATTGTACTTCCGAGCAAATTTGATGAGGGTTTGATTGACATCTTCTTGGCTGATGCCTAAACCGTCGATATTTTCCAATCCTCGGTGTCGCTGCAATTCGATGTAAAAATCGTCGCCAAAAAGGTCAATCCACCATTTCAATAGTTCCTCCGCTTTCTCTTCCCCTTGATGAATAATGGCTTGAGGAATTTCTGCTCCAATACAACAACTCGTTGCAATTAGGCCTTCGTGGTATTTAACCAACACTTCTTTATCAATACGAGGGAACTTGGAATACAACCCTTCGATAAATCCAATGGAACAAAGTTTACAGAGGTTTTCGTAGCCTTTCCGATTTTTGGCGAGCAGTAATTGGTGAAAGCGTTTATCTTTTTCGCCTTTGGCCTTGGCAAACGATTTGATGTGACGGTCTTTGACTAAATAAAATTCACAACCGATAATGGGTTTGACTCCCGCTTTTTCCGCCTCAGCGACAAATTTGAAGGCGCCAAACATATTTCCGTGGTCGGTCAGCGCAACGCCCTTTTGACCGTCAGCAGCGGCTTTCCGCATCATGGTGCCGATTTCGCAGGCACCGTCTAAAAGAGAGTACTGGGTATGGCAATGTAAGTGTAGGAACTCTGGCATAGTATTCTTTGATTTAGAACTAATCCGTAAAGTAAACAAAAAGTTAGAATTAGAACAGAGATTAGACACATTTTCTTGAGCAAATTTTTCTAAAAAGAACAGATGCAAACCGTTTATTTTTTCTACCTTTCCTCCAAATTCAATTAACTGTCAATAAAAGTTAGAAATGGCGTTAAAACTTTCAAAAAAAACAAAAATAGGCTTCATCGGTACGGGGGTCATGGGGATATCTATGTGCGGTCGAATAATGGAGGAGGGGTATGCTATGACTGTATTTAATCGGACTAAATCCAAGGCAAAATCTTTGATGAAAAAAGGGGCAATCTGGGCGAATTCACCCCAAACGGTAGCGGAGCAATCCGATATTATCTTTACAATTGTTGGTTTTCCACAAGACGTAGAAGAAGTTTATTTTGGTAAAGAAGGTATCTTAAAAGGAGTGAAATCTGGTAGTATTTTAGTTGATATGACAACGACTAAGCCAAGTTTGGCGCAAAAAATATACAAAGCGGCGAAGGCTCAAAAGGTTGCTTCGATTGATGCGCCCGTTTCTGGCGGTGACGTCGGGGCTCAAAGTGGTGCTTTGTCTATTATGATTGGTGGCGATAAAAAAGCGGTGAAGACCGTGATGCCCTTGTTTAGAATCATGGGTAAAAATCTGATTTACGAAGGAAAAGCGGGGGCTGGGCAGCATACCAAAATGTGCAATCAAATTACCATTGCGGGGACCATGATTGGTGTTTGCGAAAGTTTATTGTACGCACACAAAGCAGGATTAGATTTGGACGTAATGCTGCAAGCGATTAGTGGCGGTGCGGCGAGTTGTTGGACACTACACAACTTAGCGCCGAGAATCGTACAGCGAGATTTCGCCCCTGGTTTCTACGTCGAACACTTCATTAAAGATATGGAAATTGCTTTGGACGAAGCACGGGCGATGAATTTGGCCTTACCTGGGTTGGCATTGGTACATCAGCTATACAAGGCAGTACAAGCGCAGGGGCATGGGCGGCTGGGGACGCAGGCCTTGACGTTAGCTTTAGAAAAGATTTCGGGGATGTCCTCCCCTTCAAGCTAATAACTTAAAACTTAACCGATGATGCCCCGTCACTCCGAATTCTTTAATGGCCGCACGGTGTGCCTTCGTTGGATACCCTTTATTTTGTTTCCAACCGTATTCTGGATATTGTTCGTCCAATTTTTTCATAAAATCATCTCGATACGTTTTTGCCAAGATGGAAGCGGCGGCAATAGATAGATATTTGCCGTCTCCTTTGATGATACAGTGATGAGGAATAGACAAATAGGGTTGGAAACGGTTGCCGTCAATGAGTAGCGAGGTAGGGACCGTTTTTAGGGCTGTTATGGCTCGGTGCATCGACAAAAAGGAGGCATTCAAAATATTTACTTCGTCAATCTCTTGCGGAGAATAAGAACCGATGGCCCAAGCTATGGCCTCTCGTTCAATGATGGGGCGAAGTAGTTCTCGCTGCCGTTCGTTTAGCTTTTTGGAATCGTTAAGGGAGGGGTGATAAAAGTCTTGAGGTAAGATGACTGCACTCGCAAAAACGGGTCCTGCTAGGCAGCCTCTTCCCGCCTCGTCGCAGCCCGCTTCTACTTCTTTCTTGTCTAAATAGGGTAGAAGCATCGACTTTATTTTGCTTTTTTAGGGTAGCCGAAGAGTAGGTAAATTAGGTGCATTAGACTGTCCAATCACTTAGCGGCGGCCAGCCAATCATTAGCTATCTACTCCTAAAACCACCTTCAATAGATAATTGCGAACTGTAAAAATTGACCAAATTTTATTTTTACAGCAGAATTTAACTCTGGC
>JBCCQK010000339.1:0-9431 GCA_039024375.1 Bacteroidota bacterium | reverse complement strand
CGGCGAAATTGTCGAGATAGAACGACCCGATTTTGTTCCCCCAATGACTCCACATCTCAATCCCACCGTAAGTACGGATTCTGCTATCATTGTCAGTTGGGCAAGAAGTGGTAGCGAAGATGTGGTATTGTACGAAGTGCTAAAAAGAACAGTAGGAGACACAATTTGGGAGGTCTTGCATACGGTTTACCAAGATACCAATCGAGTCTATTTTGATACCACTTGTGAAATGGACCGTCATTACGAATATTCGGTACGAGTAATGGACGATGCGGAGAATTACTCGGAACATGCCTTTCCTTTTTCGGGAAGTTTGCGCTATGATTTTGATAAAATTGCTATCCAAAATCTACAAGTAGTATTAGACGAAAGTGGCACAGTAGCACAATTGCAATGGGAATTTCAGCCACCTCCCAAATTACCACCTAATGCAAACTCATATTCTTTTTTTGTATTTAAATCCGAAGGACGAGCCGCTGTGAAATCTTTTGCACAATTGGATGGACAGACCTTTCAGTTTATTGACGAAAAGGTACAAGCAGGGGTATTACATAATTATGCGGTTATGGTGGTTTACGATAGTGGGGCTTCTAGTAGCCTAAGCGAGGTAAAGTCCATATTGATTGAAGAATAATGACTCTCCAACATCCAATAACTAATATGCAGATACTGAAACTCTAAATATGATAAGAATAATTACAATTATATCAATTTTAGGTTGGGCGACCTTTGTTTCTGGTCAGGAATTATCCGACTTCGAAGATGTAGAAGCAGTTGCAGAAAGAGGCTTCTTCAAAGAATATTTCAAAGGTTTATTTTCGGATTTTACAGATATTGGTAGTCCTTTTCAAATGAATGCTGGACTAGGCTTAAATGCACGGTTTTATCATGCGAATGGTATCGAAAATCGCCAGCAGCCTTTCTTTTGGATATTAAACGCCAACGTCAATATCCAAATTTATCAGTTGAATATTCCTTTTACCGCGCTGATAAGTATTAATCGCCAAGAACTTACGTTACCTAATCCTAATCCCAACCTTCCTAATGTCAAAGAAAGATTTACCAGAAACTTCAATCGAATAGGGTTTAGCCCACATTATAAATGGATAAAACTGCACGGTGGTCATCGCAATATGAGTTTTTCTAAATTCACCTTAGACAATTTAACTTATTTAGGAGGGGGCGTAGAACTAACACCTGGAAATATTCGAGTAGCGGCTATGTATGGTAGTTTGGCTCGAGCGGAACCAATTGACCAAGCTTTATTAGAACCCAATTTACCCATCTTCTCTCGTACAGGTTGGGGACTTAAATTGGGCTACGGTACTGAACAGGATTTTTTAGATTTGATTGTTTTTAAAGCCTCGGATGATGCTAATTCTTTAACATTCATTGACCCGCCTTCTGTTTTTGCGCAAGATAATGTAGTGGTGGGCATTAATGCTCAAAAGACTTTTTTAGAACATTTCCAATTTAAAATAGATTATGCCACGAGCGCTATCACCCCTGATGTTAATGAATTAGAAGTACCTAATACTCAATTTCCAATTCCTAGTTTTTTAATGAATTCAAGGGCAACCACCGAATACAAACAAGCTTTAGAAACGAGCATTGATTATGCAGGAACTGGATTTAATGCTGGGCTAGCTTTCCGTCGGATAGACCCTAAATATCGTTCACTAGGAACTTATTTTTTTAATAATGACCTACAAGATTTGACGGCTAGAATGGGATTTGGCTTATTAGCACAAACCCTGCAAATCAGTGGAAGCATTGGTATGCAGACCGATAATTTGGACGAGTCTAAAGCAGCCACTTTAACCAGAATCATTGGTTCGGCGGACGTCAACTACACCAAAGACAACTGGAATATGGGCTTAACTTTTTCCAATTACAGTTCCGATATAGAATACGTGCTGAATCGAGAACTAGATTCTTTGAACGTAGTCGTAATCACCAGAGATGTAGGTTTAAATATCGCCTTTTCCAAAGCAGACCAAAAAGAAAATCAACATACCATTACCCTCATGGGCAATGCCCAAGTGGTGACGGACGATGTAATTCAGGGAGAAAATAGTGCGGAATCGAATATGTATAATGCCAATTTAGTCTATGCCCTTGGTTTGAGTAATCAATGGAACTTTAATGTTTTATTGAATTACAATCAAAACCAATTAGCCAATATAGAGGTCAATCGTTGGGGAATTGGCGGTGGCGTTTCCAAAAACTTTTTAGAAAATAAATTAAACCTTGGACTGAATGTGAATTATTTTAAGGCCACCGTTTCCACTATCACAGCCTTAACCAACCAAACTACCAACTTGCGAATGCGCGCAAATTATAAAATCGGCGATAATGTTTCCATGAATGTTAATTATACGCTGATGCACCGTGCTAAAAATACAGCTGGAACAATAACTGATTTTACGGAAAGCATCGGCAATTTTGGGTTTCGGTATAATTTTTCGGTGAAGCCCGAAGCTAAAGAAGTGGTAAATTAGCAATTTAAGAGCATTTATAATGAACCTAATTTTCAAAATAGTAGTAACTCTTCTCCTCCTTATTGTAATCAATGCAACGCTTTATGGTCAATGTTTCAATGGCCGTATCTCTGGTTTTCCCAAAACCGAATACTGTCAAACCGAGAGTACCAGTATTAATCTAATTGGAGAAACAGAATTTTTTGGAGACATAGAGGCCCCAATTTCCCCAGTTTTTACTATCAGTCCCTCCGTAGGTAGCGGATTTACGGATAATGGAAATGGTACCGCCGTGTTTAACCCCAGTCAAGTAGGTTTTGGCACCTACACCATTACATTAGATTTTGATTCGGGCTTAGATTGTAAAGAACTAGGTATCGTTACCTTTACCGTTTTTGAAGTAGAAGTTGTGGCCATAGAAATAGAGGATTTGGCTTGCGAGGGAGCAGCTTTGAATTTAGCAACTTCCGAAACGTTTGAAAACATCGAAGGCCACCGTTGGACGGGGCCCAATAATTTTACGTCTAGTTTAACTTTCCCGACTATTGATAATGCCAGTAGCCTAAATTCAGGTATCTACGCAGTCACCGTTACCTACGAAACGGGCTGTACGGCGACGGCAAGCAGAAACATTACCATTAATCCAGCACCTGCCTTTACGCTTAACTCCAACGACCCCAGTTGTGTGGGCGAGAATTTGACCATTCAGGTCGTTGGGGAACCCTTGGGCGGTACTTACAATTGGACAGGGCCTAATAATTTTACGTCTAATACGGAAACGGTAACTATTAACGATTTAACGACTGCCAATGCGGGGACTTACACTTTAGCTTACACCACTAATAATAATTGTGAAGCAACACGTTCGGTAGAGGTGGATTTATCAACTTTACCTGAACCGATATTAACCACTTCGGGTGATTTTTGTGGAGGAGACGCCACGTTAGTACTTCAAGATAACAGTATCATTACTTACGAGTATAATTGGCGGAATCAAGTTAGTGGCACTACTTATAATGGAAAAGTAGTAAGCATTAATAATCCATTAGCTACTGACGCTGGAGTTTACCGTATTTCGGTGACTAATTCGGCTGGTTGTGAAGTGATTGAAAACCTAGCAGTTGCGTATAAGGGAGATACTCCTCAATTAAAAATTACTGGAGACAATACCGTTTGTGCGGGCGGGAGCATTCAATTAAGAGAAACGGGCGACGGTGGCCAAAACCACGTTTGGACGGGCCCCAACAATCTAGAACAAACGGGAATTAATTTAACCATTAACGATATCAGCAATCAAAATGCGGGTATTTACGAAGTAACGGCGAATGATGGCAACGGTTGTACAGCGAGTGCCAATATTACCGTAAGTATTAGCCCTTCCCCCGAATTGACGCTCGTCGCCAACGAGGTAAACCCTTGTGAAGGTAGTACTTTGGAATTATCCGAAATGAGTGGTGATTTGGTCAATTGGTTCTGGACAGGCCCCAATAACTTTAGATCTAATCAGCCCAATCCAACGATTTCCAATATTGGCCTAACGGCAAGTGGAACCTATACACTTCGAGGTCGAAACATAGAAGGGTGCGAAACCGAAAGTACCATTGATATTGAAGTTAGCACCAGTTTTAATGCAGGAACGGGTAGAAATAGAACCCTTTGCGGAGGCCCTGTAGTTAACCTCATCGACTTGCTAACTGGGGCTGATACAGGTGGTGTATTCTTAGATGACAATAATACCAATGCCCTAAACGGAAATCAATTAAATACTGCAAACCTGCCAGCAGGTCTCTACTTTTTCACCTATACTTCGGCAGAAAACAGTCCTTGTGCTACAACTACTAGGGTAGCTATTAGCATCAATACATCGCCAGTAATAACAGTAAGTACTAGTACAACGGAAGCGTGCACGGGAGCCAACATACAACTTAGAGAGACGGGAGGAGAAGCAGTATCTTGGTCTTGGAGGGGCCCTAACAACTTTGTTTCTAATGAGCAGAACCCCTTAATCAATGACATTAGTCTTGCGGCTAATGGAAATTACGAATTAACTGTTACCAATGAGGTGGGCTGTTCTGCCACGAGTAGTGTGGATGTAGTAGTTCAACGGACCTTTAATGCTGGCATTAGTAGAGACCTCCAAGTTTGTAGCGGGGCACAAGTAGATTTGACTAATCTAATTGATAATGCTGACCCTGGTGGAATATTTTTTGACGAAAGCGGCACGGAGAGATTGACTGGTGCTATTTTGGAAACCGAGGGATTGGCGTCCGGTGATTATAATTTTTCTTATTCCCTAGCCGAAACTTCTGCTTGCATTAGCCGCACTAGTTTTATTGTACGTGTACAGGACCAATTAAATGCGGGAGCGGATATTAACTTAAATATTTGTCAGGATGAAATTCTAGATTTGACTACCGTTTTATCCAATGGTTCTACAATTGGTGGTGAGTTTGTAGATATTGGAGAGAGTGGAGCTTTAACAGGGAATCAATTTGATGGAAGTATGCTAAATCCAGCAACCTACCAAATTATTTATCGGGTAGGTGACAGAAGTATTTGTCCGGTTGACGAAGCGACGATTGCCATTGGACTGAATCCAATTCCAAATGCGCCAAATCTAAATGATGCGACTATTTGCGAAGGAGAAACCATTAGTTTGTCAGCAACTGACGGGATTAGCTATGATTGGACAAATGGTGCTTCCACATCCACCATAACGGTTAAACCTACTACCACCACAACCTATGGCGTTACGTTAACCAATGATTTTAATTGTACTAATTCGGGGGCAGCTACGATTACAGTTAATTCCTTACCCAGCTTAGCGGTTAGTCCAAATAGTAGTATTTGTGAGGGAGAAAATTTGCAATTATCTGCTAGTGGAGCTATAACCTATAGCTGGTCACCCAGTATAGGATTGAATAATGTCAACTCCTCCAACCCCATCGCCAATCCAATTACAACCACTAGTTATGAGGTAATTGGAACAAATGAAGAAGGCTGTAGTACTCAAGCAACGGTTAATGTTCAGGTTAACGACAATCCTACTATCACAACTAGCGAAGATATTTCCTTTTGCCTTGGGACGGGGACTACCCTATTCGCCACAGGGCAAGGAACTATTCGGTGGACGCCGGTCATTGGATTAGATAATCCAAATAGCAGTACCCCTTTAGCTAATCCTAATACGAGCACCGACTACCAAGCCATTTTAACAGATACCAATGGCTGCGTTGATACAGGAAAGGTACGGGTAGTCGTAGAAGACTTACCCAATATTGACTTAGGCCCTGACCAAACAATATGCCGTGGAGAAGTTTTGGAGCTAGTCGCATCTGGAGGTGAAACTTATTTGTGGGAAGCCCCCGATGCTTTAAACAACCCCACCGCAGCAATTCAGAAAGTCAGCCCCCAATTAGCAACTACTTATCAGGTAATCGTAATAGGAGACAATAATTGTGAGGCAACCGACGAAATCACTATTTTGGTGAATGAAACGCCAACTGCCAATGCGGGAGAAGACCAACTGACTTGTACTGGAGTAGCTGCTATCTTGGTGGGTAGTGGAGGCGATACCTACGAATGGAGTAATGGTGCTTCGGATGCGGTAATTACCGTCAGTCCAAAAGAGACTACTACCTACACTTTAATAGTCGCTAATGAATTTGGCTGTACAGACACGGACGAGGTACTCGTTGATTTAGTACCCGAATTTGCGGTTCAAGTCAGTTCTGATACTTTTTTCTGTTTGGGAGAAAGCACACAGCTAAACGCAGTGGGTGGCAGTAGCTACACTTGGAGTCCAGCTATTGGGCTAGATGATGTGAATGTAGCTAATCCCACGGCTAGTCCCACTACCACGACGACCTACGCTGTGGAAATAAAAGATGAAATGGGCTGCATTGTAAATAGAGCAATATCAATTGAGGTGAAGCAAGTTGAAAATTTTACACTCACTCCCAACCAAGATGTATGTGAAGGTAATAGTATTCGCTTGGAGGCAAGTGGTGGACAAACTTATAATTGGTTTCCCAATAATGCTTTTGCCAATCCTAATGTAGCTATTCAAGAAGTAAGCCCTTCCAATGATGCTATTTATCGAGTAGAAGTAATGGATGAATTTGGTTGTAAAACTAGCGACTCTGTACAGGTGACCGTTCGACCTATCCCAACGGTAACTTTGGAAGCAGTTAGTGAAATCTGTGAAGGAGAGAATTTGAGTTTATTAGGTGGTAGCATTGATGTCGTGGAGTGGGATTGGATAGGCGTGGATTTTAGTTCTAACGAACAGAATGCGCAAGTAATAAATATTTTACCCAATCAATCAGGACAATTTAAGTTAATTGGTAGGACGGAGTTTGGTTGTGAAAATGCGGATAGTTTGATGGTGGTGGTCAATGCCTCACCAGCAGGAGAAATAGTAGTTGCTGAAAAGCTATGCGAAAATACGGAGCTAGTTTTAAGGAGTAGCAATAGTAATACTAATGTGGTACAAACGTGGACGGGGGTAGATGGAGCAACCTTTGAAGGAAGTACATGGGAGTTAGGGCCGGCGCAAATAAGTTTTTCGGGAATTTATCAATTAGCCATCATCGACGAAAATGGCTGTCAAAATCAAAGGGAACAAGCAATAGAAGTTATCACAATGCCCAAGGCGGGAGAAGACACCACTTTTGCTAGCTGTCAAGGGGAATTTATCAATTTAAGGGATTTATTAAGCGGAGCAGACGCATCGGGAACGTTTGAATTAGGGGCAGGCCTACCCACCTTAGACAATACTACCTTAAATACAGCAATGGTCAACGCAGGCACTTACCTTATCAATTATTCGGTAGAACAAGAAACTTGTCCAACGGCAGTAGCTACCTTGACCTTGGAAATAGATACTCCCAAAGCCGCAGGACTAGATAATAGCACCACGGTTTGTCAAGGAACGAGTGTAGCTTTGAATGACTTGTTGCAAGCAGCAGACGTGGGTGGAAGTTATCAAGCTACGACTAATCCCAATGCCTTAATTGGCGACACTTGGCAAACCGAAGCACTACTTCCGAATACCTATTTGCTCAATTATGTACAAACCAATGCTTGTGGAACGGACGAGGCGCAATTGTCCATAGAAGTATTGGAACAAGTAAAAGCAGGACCAGCCATCAGCACAGATTTATGCAAAGGCATTCCTTTTGACCTGTCAGAGCTATTAACCGATGCCACGGAGGGGGGCGTTTTTCAAGATTTAACGGGGACGAATGCCTTAATAGGAAGCCAGTTGACCACAACAGATTTACCTTTAGGCGACTATGTGTTCGCTTATGAAATAGCTAGTATAAATGAATGTCCTTCGGATACAGCACAAATAACTATAACGCTAAAAGACCTACTAACGGCAGGCTTAGATAATGAAGAGGCCTTTTGTACGGGACCAACCATAGATTTAAAGGATTTGTTGGTAGGAGCAGATAATGGCGGAAGTTTTACCCCCATAAGTATTGCGCCACCGACACTGACGGAGGACATTATTGCAACAGCTACCCTAGCCAGCGACACCTACACTTTTGCTTATAAAGTAGGCGGGACGGCAGGTTGCCCAGAGGATGTAGCTACCATTTCTGTGGTAATTAATCAAAGTCCAAATTTACAATGGTCGGTGCCCAACGACTTTGTGTGTCTTGGAGATACCATCCTAATTGAAGCAAGTGCAAGCAGTGGAACTGGAGCTCTAACGCTTGAATGGCAAACTCCAAATGGTCTATTTACCGGGAATCAGGTAAGTGCGACCCAAACTGGGACCTATCAAATAAACGTTACGGATGAAGCGGCGTGTTCTACGCAGTTAGATACCGTCATTAATAGTAATACTGCAATAGATGTAGCCATTGAGGGGAGAACGGCCATTTGCCAAAACGAAGACTTAACACTCCAACCATCTACAACGGAAGAAGTACTGAACTATAAATGGCTATTACCCAATGGAGCCGAAGTAGAGGAGGCTACGCTAATAATTGAAGCCGACCAAATTGTTTCGGGTAATTATCGCTTACAATATACTGACCAGTTTAATTGTCAACAAGCAACGGATACGATGATTACCATTTCTCCTGGTACTTATTTTAGAAGTAATTTTCTAACAGCTAACATGGCTTGTATGGGGGACAGTTTACAATTAATAGAAATATCGGACATTCAATTAAGTCCCACTGCTACTTATGAATGGGATTTTGGTGATGGTCAAATAAGTCGAGAAAGAGACCCAACTCACGTTTTTCAGAGAGTTGGTCTATTCCCCGTTTCCGTTAAAATCAATGACCAAGATTGCGGAAGTGAGTCTATGGTAAAAGAGGTAAATATATTGGCTTGTAGGAAGTTGTCGGGGGAAGGCTTACCGTTCAAGCAGCTCAATTTGTATCCCAACCCAACGCAAGCAACCACAAACTTAGTTATTGAACTAGAAAAAGTCAACGAAGTATTGCTGCGCATTACCGATATCTACGGTCGAGTCGTACAGGAGACCACCTTAAATACGGGTTCCCTCATCAACGAGCAATTGCAATTTGCCGAATCGGGCATTTATTTTATTCGATTAAAAACGCTTGGAGAACAGCAAGTTTTAAAACTAGTGGTTGAGTAAATGGAGAATAATAAAGCACAAAATAAAGTTATTGAATCGGAAGAGCCTTGGTTAAGGAAACTGGTTGCCCTTTTAGAAAATTGGCCCGATTTTAAAGATTTGAGTAATGAGCAGATAGCTGCTGAGCTGGGTATTAGTAAGCGGCAATTTTATCGAAAAATGAAGGAATTAGCTGGCATTTCACCCAACTTATTTATAAGAAGATACCGCTTGAATTTGGCGAAGAAAATGTTAGAAAGCCATCAATTTTATACGGTTCAAGAAATTGGACAAGCAGTCGGTTACCAGAATATACACTACTTTAGTAAAGAATTTGAAAAAGAATT
>JBCCQK010000338.1:0-9445 GCA_039024375.1 Bacteroidota bacterium | reverse complement strand
CACGCGGTGGGGCGACGGGCGTTTAGTCCGAAATTGGTGATGTAGAGTTAACGCTTATATTAGATTTTATCCTATTGATGTTGAGGGGTTCCAGCACTCGAAGTGCTGGAACCACTTTCCTTGAGAAATATTTCCACCTATTTCGACTGTATTTCCACTTATCCCTTTTCCCGGACCCCCAATTTTGTCCAGTTCAAACTACAACCAATTCATTTCCCAATCATTTAATCGTAGCTTTGCGCAATGATGAGCCTACTGCTTTATTTCATTGTTGCCTTCGTTATTAGTGCCCTCAGTTCCTTACCCGCAGGATTAATTACCCTGACGGTTGCGCAACGGGCTATCGAGGCGGGTAAACGAGCGGGCTATATTTTATCGCTCGGTGCGACGGTGACGGAGTACGTCTATACCCACATTGCCTTGGTTGGCTTACCCTTTTTGAGCGAAAGCATTACGGTCAATTACTACCTACAAATTATCGCCACGATTATTTTTTTCGCTTTTGGGAGTTATAATTTATTGAAAAAGCCGAAGTCAATTGACCAATCCAAAAAGCAGTACAATTCGCTCAACTTTATCAGTGGCCTTATCGTAGCGGCGATGAATGTTTTGGTGATTCCCTTTTGGATATTTATTGCGCTGTGGCTATCAGACTATGGCTATACGTTTGAAGCGAACGGACCAATTATCGCCTTTTCCTTGGGTTCGGCACTCGGTGCGATGGTCATCTTTTTTCTTTACGCCGAATTGGGACATTTCATTATGCGGCGCATTGGTAAAATCGTTCGATATACAGATAAAGTTATTGGGATTGCTTTGATTGCTTTGGGATTTTATCAATTGCTGTCGTTGTTTTATTTTGTTTGAATATAAATATCTTGAACCACTGGATAATACTGCGGTGAGAATGACTGGTACATCTTAGTTTGTACGACTCTGGAGAGTCTTGATACGTTTACATTTTACGACTCTGGAGAGTCGTGATACGTTTACATGGGATGATAAAAGTAACTCGACTCTCCAGAGTCGAACGCTGCATTTGAATTTGTAATAAATAGTGCTTTTATGAAAAAATTTTCTGATTGACGAATTAAATACCTACCTTTATTCATCATATACACCACTACAATTAAGTCAATGAACAATTATCAATAAGCAAGGAGCAATAATTTAAGATAGTAGATTTGAATTAGTGTAGGACTTCAACCAAAGTCTAATTTATATCTCTCTAGCTATTCATTGTTAACTGTGCATTGAGAATTGAAAACCTTTACCCATCAACGAACGCCGTTGGATGATGTAAATCGTCCGTTCCCCCCTTAGTTCGTATTAAAAACAGACTTATGAACAAGTGGTGGACATCCCTATGCCTTGGCATTGCCTTTTTTGCCAGCCTCGGTTTTTCGAAATTCTATTTTCAACCCAACGGATTAAGTGGCCCCGTAGCCATCGGTAAATACTTAAACAATCAAATCCCTAGTGTCACGCCGGGCGATGGCAGTAACTTATCTTGGAGCATCGAACCCGCTTTTCCCAACCTACAATTCGAATCTCCTTTGGTTATCAAACCACATCCTCGTCAGAATCGTCTTTTTGTAGCTTCCCGAGACGGTTTGATTGAACATTTTGTGTACGATGAATCTACCAATAGTAAGCAGACTTTTCTCGACTTGCGAACCGAAACGGGTGTGATTTGGGATGGTGGATTTCTCGGCTTAGCGTTCCATCCCGATTTTGGTAAAGCGGGTTCGCCCAATCGAAACTATTTCTACGTCTATTATACGGCGAAAGGTCCCAACGGGGAAGAGGGTCCTTTCAGTTGTAATAGCACCTGTTTTTCCTGTGCGAATAACGGTAACTTCTTCGGGGCGTATTTGCGATTAGCACGCTACACCGTGAACGAAGGGACGTTGACGGTCAATAAAAATACGGAGGTACAACTATTTAATATCCGAGCGTTTAATGGAACGCATCGGGGTGGGGGATTAAATTTTGGTAAAGACGGCTTTCTTTATTTAGCCATTGGCGACCAAGCTCGCCGAACGACGGCGCAGGACATCGTTACGAACTTCGAAGGTGGCGTGATTCGGATTGATGTAGATAAAAAAGGCGGTAGTATTAGTCATCCACCCCGTCGTAAAATGGGAACGCACGTTGGCGAAAGCGACGAATTTACGGGCAACGACTACTACATCCCCAACGACAACCCTTGGGTGGTCAATAACAATAGCCGATTCGAAGAATTTTACCACAATGGTCATCGTAATCCGCACCGCATGACGATGGACCGAGTGACGGGCGACTTTTGGATTGGCGAAATCGGAGCGGGTTCTAAGGAGGAAATTACGAAAGTCAAAAAAGGGCAGAACGGTGGTTGGCCGATTTACGAAGGAAATAATTTTAGACAGTTTCGGGCCTGTGGCTCTAATAATTTAGCCTTAGGCGTCGGAACCTACAATCCCCCCGTTGTCGATTTCTTACGCTCAGAAACGAATGCGATTATCGGCGGCTACGTTTATCGAGGGGCCAAATTTCCGTCCCTTTACGGGAAATATTTGTGTGGTGGCTATTCCAAAAATCGAATTTTTGTGGTCGAAGAAACGAGTCCTGATAATTACGATTATAGCACTTTACTCAACTTCAGTCCCGGCCGATTAATTACGTGGGGAGAAGGACCCGACGCCGAATTGTTCATGGGCAAACAAACCAATGCTGGCCAATCGACGACGCTTTTTAAATTGAAAGCAACGGGTAGCAATCCACCCGCGCCGATTATGCTATCCCAAACGGGTGCTTTTTCCGATGTTGCCAATTTAATCCCCGCGCCTGGGCTAATTCCCTACGAAATGATTGAACCCTTTTGGTCGGACGGAGCGAACAAACAACGTTGGATTGCCATTCCCAATAACGGAACGCACAATTCGGCTGCGGAACAAATTCAATTTTCGGAAGACGGAAACTGGATTTTTCCCAAGGGAACGGTGATGCTCAAACATTTCGAATTAGGTGGAAAGCGGTTAGAAACCCGCTTTGAAGTGCACGGTGAGAACGGACAATATTACTATTTGACTTATAAATGGAACGAGGCGGGAACGGACGCCACTTTACTGACCGAGGCGTTAGACGAACAAATTACCGTCAACGGGCAGACGCAAATTTACCATTATCCGAGTACGGCCGAATGTTTCGCTTGCCACCAAGCAGCAGCGGGTAGCGTGTTGGGACTCCGAACTCGCTATTTGAATAAAGATATTTTTTATCCCAGTACGGGGCAAATCACGAATCAATTGGTCGCGTTAAGCAGTATCGGGGCTATTAATCAAAACATCACCAATGCGGCGACTAACAACTACACGACTGTTGCGGCCAAAGATGATTTTAATCAATCGCTCGAATTGCGGGCGAGGTCTTACTTGGATGTAAACTGTTCGTCGTGCCACCAACCCAACACGGGTAATCGGGCAGTATTCGACGCAAGAATTACGACGCCTTTAGCCAATCAAAATTACATTGATGGAGCGGTAATTGACCGCTTAGGCTTAACTAATCCCGCTTTGATTGTGGAAGGGGAGGTCAATCGCTCGATGATTCACTACCGCATGAATAATTTGCAGCCTAACATTGCCATGCCGCCATTGAGTAAAAATAAAATTGACGACGCGGGGGTGCAAGTGGTGGCCGATTGGATAAATAGCTTGGGCAATGTGGACCCAGATAACGATAACGACGGCGTTCCCGCTTCGCAAGATTGTAACGACAACGACCCTAACTTAACGACGGTTGGGGCTACCTGCAATGATGGTGACCCGAATACGACGAATGACCTAGTAACGGCTAACTGTACCTGTGAAGGAACGAGTTCGGGCGGTAGCGATGTGGTCACCGAAAGCTGCAATGACAACACCATTTCGCACGGTAACGGAACAATTACACTAACTAGTGGTGGCACCGCTACTTACTTTAAAGTCTTGGATGGCAATTGGGGCTACATCGACAATTGTGGTTGGCAGTGTGGCACTTCTTTTACCGTAACGGGCTTAGCGGCGGGCGATTATCGGGTCTTTTTTGAAAATAGTAACTACCAGACTATCTGTGAAAAAGTAATTACGCTAGGTAGTGGCGGTAACAACGGCGGTGGTGGAAATACTGACCCCGACAACGATAACGACGGGGTTCCCGCTTCGCAAGATTGTAATGATAACGACGCCAATTTAACGACTGTTGGAGCGAGTTGTAACGACGGCAATCCGAGCACCAATAACGACGTGGTACAAGCCAATTGTACTTGTGCGGGTACACCTAGCGGTGGCGGTGGAACGGGCGGTGAGGTCACCGAAGATTGCAACGGCAACACCATTACGCACGGCAACGGGACGATTACGTTGACTAGTAATGGCAGCGCCGCATTTTTCAAAGTGTTGGATAGTGGTTGGAATACGGTGGATAATTGTGGTTGGCAATGTGGCACTACATTTATGGTCACGGGGCTGCCGGCGGGCGACTATCGAATCTACTTTGATGACGGTAATTACCAAACGATTTGTGAAAAAGTCATTACGTTAGGTAGTGGCGGTAACAACGGCGGCGGTGGAAATACTGACCCCGACAACGATAACGACGGCGTTCCCGCTTCGCAAGATTGTAATGACAACGACGCCAATTTAACGACCGTTGGGGCGAGTTGTAACGACGGCAATCCGAACACTAACAACGACGTGGTGCAAGCCAATTGCACCTGTGCGGGTACGCCCAACGGCGGCGGTGGAACGGGCGGCGAAGTCACCGAAGATTGCAACGACAATACCATCACGCACGGTAACGGAACGATTACGCTCACAAGTGGTGGCGATGCGGCTTTCTACCAAATTCTGAACAGCAGTTGGGGACCCGTTGACCATTGTGGTTGGCAATGCAGCAATACGTTTACAACAACGGGACTACCCGCAGGCCGCTACTTGATTTACTTCCAAGATGCGAGTTACAGTAATATTTGTGAAAAATGGATTGACCTCGCCAGTAGTAGCAACGCAACGGCGGCCAACAGTCGATTTGCGCCCCATTTATCGTTTACGGCCTTCGCCGATAGTCGAGCAGTTGACTTGCAGTGGCTGACGAATACGAGTTACTTTAACGACTATTTTGTCGTCGAAAAATCCACGGACGGCGAACATTTTGAACCCATTGAACGCATCAAAAGTCAAGCCTTGGGCAGCGAAATGATTTTCAATCAAACAGTGGATACTAAACCCGTGAGAGGTTTGAACTATTACCGCATCAAGCAAGTTTATCGGGACGGTGACTTTGATTATACGGAAGTGCAATTGGTGAATTTTGCCATTGATGTGGAGGCTTGGTCGGTCTTCCCCAATCCAGCGCAGGATGCGTTGTATCTGAGCCTAAAACCTTTTGTTGGTCAATCGGCTACCATTCAACTGACGAATAAGGTGGGGCAAATAGTTCGCACTAAGCGTATCGAATTCATTGGCGATGGTACAGAACAATTGGACTTACGAGCGATTGAGAATGGATTGTATTATTTGATGATAGACGTAGAGGGTCGGAAGGTGATTTATGAGAAGGTGGTGGTGGAGCGGGGATTTTAAAAGATACGATTTTCTAATTGATACTTATTGTATGTAGCCTTATTGTATGCAATGAAATTAATTTGCAGCAATGGAAGAGGACATATGCAAGTTATTTGGGCAAAAAATACGTAAACTAAGGCTCGACAAAGGTTGGAGCCAAGAACAGTTATCGGAGGTTACCGACTTTCACCGTACTTATATAGGTATGATTGAAAGAGGAGAACGTAACCCATCTTTGAAAAGTATTGAGCGTTTTGCAAAAGCATTTGACCTTAAAATTAATCAACTGTTTCATGAGTAAAAATGCTTTTTCAGAAACCAATCAACGTAAAGCACTTGCGGGTGCTGCTTTTACTACATTTATAGAGAGAGAATTGGACGCTCTAGCCGAATCGGGTATTATAAAATCGGTGAAGAAAAAACAAAATTTTAAGCATACTGGATATGCTTACGAAAAGCAGTATCGAGCCGATTTTGTTATTGAGACGCAAGATGATAAATTTATTATCGTCCGAAATACGACCTCTTATCGACAAGATAGAATCAAGACCAGTTTTTATGACTTACAAGGTATCGGCCAACATGCTGAATTTGCTAAGGATATTATTGCAAGTGTCTTTGTTGTTCCCGATGCTGAATTACCCAAAATCGAATCGCTTAAAAAAAGCATAGAAGAGAAAAAGCAGTATTCACCCGCCTCTCATGTTCTCATCTTATCGGAGTTTATTACCTTTTTAGAGGAATACGCTTACGAAATGGAAACACAGTTAGAGAAAGCCAAACAGGTCTTGACGGCTGAAGTAAAAGGAAGCTTACTAGGGAAAAGGGGAAATCAATTTGAAAAAGAGTTGGCCAATAAACTTTCGAGTAAAAATAACTTGAAAGCGTGTAAACTCAAGCACTTGGCAAGTAGTAGTTTGTTCTATAAAATAATCAGTCGAATACTACAAGACAGACAAATGGATTTTGAGGAAATTGTCCGCATCAAAGCGACGAATACAGTCCCTTTGTTAAAAAGTGGAGGCAATCCCAAAACGGACTTAATCGTAACTTTTGAGACCTTCTCTGAACAGGACTTTGTGGAAACTATTTCCTTAAAGCATACAACAAAAAATCGAGTATCGTGTCACGATTATACGGCGGATGTTTTTATTAATGTTTTACGATGTGCGGGTTCGAAATTAGCCGAATATTTCACTATTTTTCAAAACTTTCCCACTTATTCTGCCTTTAATGAACATCTGCCCGAAGGCTATTCGGAAGATGAATTTTCTGCTTTGTTATCGAATTATCAAACTGCACTTATGGAATGGGCACTTAGAGGAAAGCACGATTATCAAAACCTCACTCGTCCTAAGGTTCAAGTTTCTAATTATCTGCTTATTACCAATGGAAGGAAATCTGTATTTTATAGAATGGAAGAGTACATAAGTTTGCTCTTGGAGCGCACCAAACTAAAATTTGGTGTACCATTTAGCTGGACTTACCCATCTAAACAACGAGGTAAACGAATCCAATTAAAAGTTCCTGTACTTTTCGACTAGAGAAATGTTAGTAACTTATCTAAAAATAAAACTGAATTTCTAACAAAAAAACTGATATTTTCGTTTTCTTTACAACTTATTGTTTAAATTTAAAGCGATAAAAAATAATGTCTCCATTCAAATTCATTGATTTATTTGCCGGCGTTGGAGGAATGCGAATTGCGTTCGAGCGAAATGGCGGGAAGTGCGTATTTAGTTCGGAATGGGATAGATATTGTCAGAAAACGTATTACAAAAATTTTGGTGATATGCCCGTTGGAGATATTACTAAAATCGAAGCTAAAGATATTCCTAATCACGATATATTAATTGGTGGTTTTCCTTGCCAACCATTCAGTAGTATCGGAAAAAGAGAAGGCTTTGAACACCCAACTCAAGGGACGTTATTTTTTGATATTGTCAGAATTTTAAAAGAAAAAAAACCAGCTTCTTTTTTACTAGAAAATGTTTCGGGATTAAAGCACCACGATGGGGGAAATACTTTTCGACAAATTGTAGAGACTTTACAAAATGAACTCGGGTACTTTGTCACAACAAGAGAATTAGATGCCGCCGATTACGGTGTTCCTCAGCACAGAAAAAGAATCTACATTGTCGGTTTTATCAACAAAGTCCAAACGCAAAATAATTTTTCGTTTGAATGGCCCGAAAAGCAGAAAGAAAAAGTTGGAATTGGTCCATTTATAGAATCTCACGCTGATGGTTACAGCATTTCTGAGCACCTACAATCCTCCTACATCTACAAAAAAGACGACGGCCGTCCCCAAGTAATTGACAAAAATTCTAACATCCAAGTCAAAACGCTCTGCTCTACTTACCACAAAATCCAGCGACTCACAGGAACGTTTGTCAAAGATGGTAGAACAGGCTTACGTCTATTATCGCACAACGAATGTAAAGCCATAATGGGCTTTCCAAAAGACTTTAAATTTCCCGTTTCCCGCACTCAAATGTATCGGCAAATGGGCAATTCGGTGGCCATTCCCGTAGTGCAGGCCATCGCCAAACAAATGATGGAGGTACTTAATTACTTTTCAAAAAATACGGTTGAACAGCCTAATCGGTCGGCACTAACAAAGAATGAATACATTGCCGCAGTTTAACCGAAAATTATTGGTAACTACTTACCAGTCTCAATCGAAAATGCTTAGATAGCACGAAACAGTCAATACTACCGCTCGAAAATAGTCAATACTACCGCTCGAAAAAACTTTATGGACTTTGTGAGCTTTATGGACTTTATGGTAAAAAATAATGCTAAGCAGTTACAATTATTGATAAAAATCTGTAGGATAGAGAATTTTACTTAGCCATAAAATAATCCCAAGCCACCTTCGAAATATCCGCAATAATACGCTCGTTCGTTTCAAGATTTTCGGTGGATTCTGTAATGAAAACGCTGATAGCGAAGTAATCTCCGTTCGGTAGAATAACTATTCCGATATTATTGACGGCGGCCGTTACTCCCGTTTCTTTATTTTTGCCCGACCAACCCGTTTTGTGAGCGACCACCGTTTCTTTGGGTAGTTGCCCCCGCAGTCTATTTTTTCCCGTTTTAGTTCCTTTCATAATGTCCCAAATGAAGTCGTAACTTTTTTTAGAAAGTAAATGATTGGCATTTTCATAAAAAGTGGTTAGAATGTTATTGGCTTCTTTGGGCGTTGTCCAATTTAGAAACTGCATCTCCCAATTATTCTGCATGACCTCTTCATTGATTTTGACGGCAAAATTGTTAAAACTGAGAGCAGCAAAATGGCGCTCAACGGCTTGGGGTTCTCCCAGCAGCTTGAGCAACACATCACAGCCCACATTATCACTCAAAGCAACGGTATATTTGAGGATTTCTGCCAGCGTAAGCGTAGCACCTTCGGGATATTTTTTCCGTATGGGACTCCACAAACCGGGCAATAATTCACTTTTTTGAATATTGATTTTTTGGTCTAAGGACAAATTACCCTTATCTACTTCTGCCAAAATGGTGAGGGCAATGGGAAACTTAAAGACACTTTGCATAGGGAAGCGATGTTCCCCGTTGATGCTCAATGTGTCTTTGGCATCTATACCATTAATGGCAACGCCCACAACGGCGTTTTTAGAGCTAATAATGTCGCCTATTTTTTGTCTTAAAGTTGCTATTTCTTGGGCATAGCCATTGGTGAGTATTAGCAGAAAAGTTAGAAAGGTAACGAAGGTGTTTTTGGTTATCATTATCTTCTGTTTGCGATGTGAAAGTAAAAGTGGTATTCGATTAATGTATAGAAGTTCAAAAAATCACCCCGTAACGGGAATGTCTTTCGACAGCAAGTTGGGGTCAAT
>JBCCQK010000337.1:0-9469 GCA_039024375.1 Bacteroidota bacterium | reverse complement strand
GGAGGACTGGTGGTTTGGAGACTTACAAAGTTTTATTAACAACACTTCTGCTTGTTTCAGCATCCAATCACTGGAAAAGACCAAAGTCTTGTCTATAGATAAAGCAAGTTGGGACTACCTATTAAGAGAAATTCCCGAGTTTATCATCTATACAAGAATTTTATTTCGTAACACCATGTTTTCGCACGAAAACAGAATTTTTCAAAATCTTTCCTACACAGCAGAAGAACGTTATGATTATTTTTTGGAAAAGTATCCCACTTTATCACAGCGAATCTCTCAAAAACACATTGCAAGCTATATTGGTATTACCCCAGAATTTTTGAGTATGCTACGGGCCAAAAAGAGTAAGTGATTTCTTAAACTACTTTATTTTTTTTAGAAGATTTAGTCTTGAAATTTGCGTTGTCAAAATTAGCAATATCCATTGCTAGCATATTTAACATCAAAATTTGTACAACGTATGAAAATACTCAGGATTTCAAGCTTGCTTTTACTCTTCGTAATCGTCCTCGCTTGCAATGTGTTTGGTCAGTCAAATTCGAGGATAGCTGCCGAAATGGAAACTAAATCTCTAGAGGAACTTTACCAAGAGGCCATAAAGGAAGGTGGAGAATTTATTCTTAGAGCGGGTGGAGATAAACCAGACCAGATAGATTACTACATGGATATGTTTAAAAAACGTTTTCCAAAAATTAAGGTAACGCATACAGTTGATGTAAGTATCAATCATGCGCCTCGCTACGATAATGCTCGTTCGGCGGGTGGGAAAACGAACATCCCAGATGTCATTCAATTTCAAACCCTTCACCGATTCACTTACTACACAGAACAGGGTTTACTAGATTCGTACAAGCCTAAAAATTGGGATAAAGTCTTTCCCGATTATAAAGACCCCCATGGACATTGGACGGGTCTTTATGGAGTGACCTTCAGTAATTTAGTAAATACAGCCATGCTGGATAAAGACAAAGTTCCTCGTGATGCGCTAGATTATCTTGACCCAGCTTTGAAGGGTAAAGTTATCCTAACTTATCCCCATAGTGACGATGCAGTTTTATACCAGTTTTGGAATTTAAAAGAAATGTACGGTTGGGAATATTTGGAGAAATTAGTAGCCACTAATCCAGTCTGGGTTCGCGGTACAGCAATGCCCTATGTAGCAATTGAGAAAGGATGGTACGCTGCTAGTTTTACAACGTTTTGGCCCTTGGAAACAATGCCAGTCAGTAATGTTCGTTTTCTTTTACCTAAAAAAGATTTCTTTCTGACTTGGTTTCAAGCGGCTGGAATCCCCACGCAAGCAAAAAATAAAGCAGCCGCAAAACTCTATTTGAATTGGATGCTTTCGGAAGATTTTCAAAGTAAGTGGCTACAATTCCCTGTACGTAGAGATGTAGAGGCGCCCGCTGGCTACAAATCAGTTCAACATCATAACACTTCTCCTGCCGACTTTCATCGTTGGCTACTAAAGCGGGATATAGTCGAACGTTTTCGTATGCAGATGCTCCATCTTATCGGACCTATCGAAGGACCCGAACCAGTAGATATGAATTATAATATTAAACCTGAATAATCTACTTGATACCTTAATTCGGTTAAATTAAAGTGCTAAGAAAGTATGGATTTTGAAAAAATCATAAAGCCATTATTGCTCCTAATATTATTCATAACTATCTCTTGCTCCATATCATCTAATAACGATAAAAAAGAAAATAATATGAGTACGCAAATAACATTCGATAACATTCCTGCCAGACAGGGAGAACGTCCTCGAACCACTAATACCAACCCACATACTCAATTGAATCAGCAACCAGAAGACCTTTCTTACATCAAAAATCTAATGGATTGGGCTTTTCAATTAGGTCATATCAAAAAGGAATTTAGTAAAATCTCTGTACCTGGAGCTATTGCTATGTGTATGGAAGATGACCATACTTGCAAAAGTTGTAATGCGTTCATGGTGGGAACAGAGTTCGCTCATTTTCATCCACATCCAGACTACAGTATGCACCTCGGCCTGCCCCGAGATGCAGCAGAAATTTTTATAAACAAAGGTTGGGGAGAGTGGCATCCGCTCATTGAAAGAGGTATTCTTCCGCCAAATATTATCATGCTATATGCGCCAAGGAATCAGGAAGAGTTTGAAGTAGCAAAACTGATTTTAGCTAAATCCTACGCTTATGCAAAAGGGGACAATGATAAATAGGCTCATTTCAATATCAGGTTAAACGCATGCATACCTTGTTAAAAACGAATCTGATGTCGTAATAATAAGCGTCGTCGATGTTTTAAGTTTTCAACCATAGCTGTCAAGTTAAGAAAAATTACTACTAATAATCAGTTAGTTGTGATAATATCGAGGTTCAAAGATAAAATCTTTGAACCAATATCTTTTAGGTTTTTAACCTTTTTTACTTCAAAAAGTACTTGAACTAAATCGTTAGCTTGACGACTATGGTTTTTAGCTTCAAACCAATATCCTTTATCAATTTTTGATGTCTTTCTTTATGAAAAGAATGCAGGTTAGAAACGATAAAATCGTAAAATATAACGGTTTGAAGATGCAATCTTTAAACATCGATGTTAGGAAGTCAATTTTATGTTAGTAACCTTTTAACCTCGTTGGCGCGAGGCTTTGCCTCGTGTCTAGCATTCAACAGCCTCTGGCTGTGATAATTGTAGCCAGAGGCTACTAAATACAAAACACGAGGCTGGAGCCTCGCGCCAACAGGGGGCTTTGTTATAAAATATTTCTTTTGTTTCTTACAAATCCGTTAGTGCGAGACTGTGCCTCGTTCTAAGTATTCAACAGCCTCTGGCTGTAATAATTATAGCCAGAGGCTACTACATATAAAACACGAGGCTGGAGCCTCGCGCCAACAGATTAGCATTAAAAACGATATTTTTTCATACTGGAAATGATTAACTATTTTGAGTTGTTTTGAAAATAGGTTAAATTTGTTTTAACAAAGTGTTTTTATTAAAGATAGTAGGTAATGATTGAACTAATAGCGAAGTACAATTTACTGGAGCCTGTGAGCAAAATAGAACTACTCAAGTTCTTAGATTCATTACTAAGTAAACAAAAAACAAAAACATCCTTTGACATGGCTGCCTATAAAAAAAATATTTTGCAGGTTTCTACTTGGGAGGAAGAAGACCTAAAAGTGTTCGACGATAACCAAAAAAGATTTAATGAATGGCAAGTACCAAAATGGTAGTTGATACCAGCATCTTTATTGATTTTTTGAGGAAAACAGATAAGAAAAATAGTATTTTGTATCAATTGTAAATGGATGTTGAGTTATTTATCTCGGAAGTGACGCTTTACGAATTACAAATGGGGGCAACCGATGCAACCAAGGTTAGAGACGTACAATTACTTACGGAATCTATTCCAGTTCTCCCTTTAACAAAAGATGTTGCATTGAAGGCCGCAGAAATATATCACGACCTTCGCCGACGCAATCAAATGATAGAATTTAGAGATATTTTTATTGGAGCAACAGCTATTATTGCTGAATTACCTGTCCTGACAAAGAACAAAAAGCACTTCAAAAGAATTGCTAATTTAACGTTAGCTGCTTACTAAATAATCAAAATTTTGAGTCTAAAATAGCGATTGAACAAACGCTGATACCAGACATGCTGCCATACACTACTCTCATCCACCTCGACCGCAAAGCCACCACCCCCATCTTCCTCCAACTCACCAACCAACTCGTCCAATTGATTCAAAATGGCCAACTAGCACCCGGCACGAAGCTGCCGAGCAGTCGGAAATTTGCGCAACTGTTTCAGCTAAATCGAAATACCGTAACCAAATCTATTGAAGAATTAGAAGCCTTAGGTTGGGTGGATATTTTACCGAAGCGAGGTGCCTTCGTGGTGACGACCTTTCCCGAAATGCGGCCCACTGCTTGGTTGACCAAAGAAGAAAAACCGACTACTCGCTCTTTTGATTTTTACGATTTCCCTTACCTAAAACGACCCAAGGCGGTCACACCAATCTTAGGCTTCGATGATGGCTTACCCGATGTTCGACTCGCTCCAGTCGACGAATTGGCGAGAGCGTACGCTCGAAATATTCGGCAGCTAGCTTTTGAAAAAGACTTGAATTACAACGATGGGTTGGGCAATCTACTACTACGGAAAGAACTGGCCAAAATGCTCCAAGAAACCAAAGGTATGAACGTTACACACGAGCATATTTTGATTACCCGAGGGACGGTCATGGCGATTCACTTAGCCGTTGGTGCGACGATTAGACCGAATGACGGAGTGATTGTCGGTGAGACCAATTACAAAACGGCCAATATGGTGATTCAACATTTTGGCGGACAACTGTGGACGGTGCCCGTCGATGAACAGGGACTGCAAGTGGAAAAAATCCCTGCCATTTGCGAAAAGCAATCCATTAGAGCCATCTACGTTACTTCTCACCATCACCATCCAACAACGGTTACGCTCGCCCCCCAACGGCGATTGGAGTTATTGAAGATGGCCAAACAATATAATTTCGTGATTTTGGAAGACGATTACGACTACGATTTTCACTACGGCAATAGCCCTATTTTACCTTTAGCAAGTGGAAATAATCGGGAAAGAATGCTGTATTTTGGGTCGTTTACCAAAGCAATTGCCCCCGCTTTCCGAGTAGGTTATTTGGTCGGGTCAAAAAGGTTGATGCAGATTATTCCCAAATTGCGCAGGATTTTAGACCGACAGGGCGATACAGTACTAGAAAAAACGATTGCGGACTTATTAGCGGATGGAACGATTCGGCGTCATCTCAAAAAAGCTTGGCGACACTACAAAGACCGTCGAGATTTTTGCTGTGACTTGTTGAAAAAAGAACTAGGCGAATTAATAGTATTTGAAAAGCCTTCGGGCGGCATGGCGATATGGGCCACTTTTTCTAAAAAAATAGAGATAGAACGACTCAGTAAAAATATGAAACGACGAGGTATCTATCTTTCCGACGGTCAGACTTATAATCCCGTTAATCAACAACTAAACGGTGTTCGAATGGGCTTTGCGTCGATGGATTTTAAAGAGATGGAGGAGGCTGTGAAAGTGTTGAGGGAGGAGGTGGAGAGGCTAGCAGGTGGAAAGGTTGATAGGTAGAAAGGCTAATAGGTTAATGGGGTTGATGAGTTATATAAGGTTGATGGGGTTCATCAGGTGCGTACCTCATAAACCCCATCAACCTTATACACCTCATCAACCTCACCCACATTACTTCAACCGAAACTCACCACTGCCCGCCATATACCCTTTATTGTAAATCTCCACCGTATAAATCCCTTTTTCGAATCGAGTGGTAGGTTCCCAATTGGTACACAATTGACCATCTTCGTTTTGGTAGTCAACGACTTCCGCTTTGGTGTAGCGTATTTCTTCTTTAGTTGCTTCGTTGGTCAAAACGCCAGAACCCATACCTTCGACGGCAAGGGTTTCGCCCAAAGCGTTGATAATACGAATTTTGAATTCTTCTTCGCCGGGATTGGTGACCAAGTTTTCCGAAAGGTTAAAGCATAGTTCCAAACGGTCGATATTCTTAGCGTACTTTTTCTTCGCCGCTTTACCATTTTTGCGAGTTTTCCAACCAGTGGCTTTGATGTCGTTCACTTTGATGACGGAAGCAATGTTCACCTTGCGGTCGAGCATCGTGTTTCGTTCGGTCAGATTTTCCTTTTCGGAAACCAATTGTGCTCTTGCCGTTTCCAACTGTTCGTTGGCGGCGGATTTGGCGGTCAAATCTTGTCGCAAAGATTTGTTTTGGTTGTCCAAATCGGTATTTTGTGCTAGTAGCGCCTCGTTGTCGACTTTCAATTGATTGATTTCGGCCACGTAAAGGTCCAATTGTTCCCGCAATTCGTTCATTTCTGTCCTCGCCTTGGCGTAGTCGTTTTTGGTACGCAGTAATTTGCTAATCTGATTTTTCTTGGCTTTCAATTCGTCTTTTTGCTTTTCAATCATCGCATTTAGTTCCTCGTTATTGCCTTTCATCTCGTCCAATTCGGCGACCGCTTCGTTGTAAGTATCGTTCAGTTCATCGTAAATTTTTCCCTTGGTATTGATGTCTTGTGCTAATCTTTCCGTAGTTTGCTTCAAGTTTTGGTTGGCAAAAAACAAATAGCCACTCAAGCCCAATAGTCCCAAAATGGCGACCATGGCGATGGCAAATAAATTTGATGTTGAATTGTTACTACTCATTTCTTTTTTGATTTACTAAAATTAACTGGATAAAGTTGTTAGTGATTCGTGATTAGTTGACTAGTGATTAGTTTTACAAAGTGCTAATTTTCAAACTTTTGTACTATCTAAGAACTGTCAACGTAGCGAATCGAACCAATGGTGTATCATTAAGGTTACTGGCAAAAGCATTTATCCATCTGCTTGTTTTCTGCTTATTAAGTCAGAAAAGGTAAATTCGCCGCAAAGTTAGGCTATATAAGCGAATACGGAGGGTAAAATATTGTCTAAGTGTATATTTATTTTGGGGGCTTTGCGTCATTGGTATCTGTAGTTGCCGTGGAATCTTTCAGTTGTAAAAATTGGAGGTAACTGATTAGTACTATTTTTTATCATAAAGTCCATACAATTCATATAGTCCATAAAGTTTTTTCGAGCAGTAGTATTGACAATTTCGAGCAGTAGCATGGACTATTTTGCCCTTCTTGGGTATTTCTAATGTACAATAGTGAATAGTTATAATTTGAGAAGACTTTGTTCATAATAAGATATAAACAAATAAGTGTAAAAATTAAAATAATTATCAAAAAAGTTTTACATTTGTCTTGAGATTGTGATAATACCCGAGTTAAGCAGGATTTGTTTAGGAAAAACCTTCCTTATCTTTTCTAGCAATGCTGTTTGACTCGGTTGTTTTTTATTAAAAACGAACCATCATGTTAAATAACGTTCACCTCGGTAGCATCCTGTTTCTAGATATTGAATGTGTTTCGGTTGTACCTACTTATGATTTGTTGGACGAAAACTTGCAAAAGTTTTGGAAACTAAAGTGCCGAGGGATTCTAAAAAAATACGACGAGCCGATAACGGAGGAAGAAGCGGCTGCGACCTTCATCGATAAGGCGGGTATCTTTGCTGAGTTTGGAAAAATTGTCTGTATTTCGGTCGGGTTTCTAGTAAAAAGTTCGGAGAAAGGAGATTGGCACGTTCGCCTAAAATCCTTCGCCGACCGAGACGAAAAGAAGTTACTCGAAGACTTTAGTGCTTTGGTCAAGCAATACTATAATAATCCCGCCAAGTCTTTTTTCTGCGGTCACAATATCAAGGAATTTGATATGCCCTACATCTGCCGTCGGTTACTAATTAATCAACTGCCGTTACCTCATTCCTTGGACATTGCGGGAAAAAAGCCTTGGGAAACTGCTCATTTTTTAGACACGCTGACCCTCTGGAAATTTGGCGACTATAAACACTACACGTCACTGAGTTTGCTGGCTGCTGTATTTGGTTTCCCTACGCCCAAAGACGATATTGATGGTAGCGAAGTCGGTCGAGTGTTTTGGGAAGAAGATGACCTCAAACGCATCACGACCTATTGTGAAAAAGATGTCTTGGCGACCATTCACCTCTTTATGAAATACAAACGAATGGAGTTGATACCCGAGGAGCGGATTACGTCGGCGACGGACTTTGAGGCGTTGGAGAGTATGAAAGAAAATGATTGATTGATTATTAATTACTAACTAATCAACCAAGTTTTCAACAATTCTCAGTTTGGTTTGAAGGATTATCCAGTACTTTTCCAGTACTGGATAGTTTTCTGTCAAAATCGCTTGAATTTATCCAGTAATAGGAAATTACTGGATAAATAGGCGACCGTTAAGTTCCAAATTGAGAATTGTTGCCAATTTTTTCCTATCTTACCCTTTTTATCAAAACAAATCTAGCATCATGCAACGACGAAAATTCCTTTCTGCCGCCGCCGCTTCTTCCCTAATTCCTTTAGGAGGCGCTGCGGCTAATGGCCTGCCAAAGACCACGACAACAGCCGAAAAAGAGCTATACGAAATCCGCATTTACGACATGAAATTTAGCGTGAATAGCCAACCGCTTACGGGCTATTTGAACAATGCTTTAAAACCAGCACTGTTAAAAGCGGGCGCCAATCACGTCCTATTTTTCAATGAAGTTAGTTCCGAACTGCCTCGAAAAATTTGGGCGATGGTTAGCTTTCCGACGATGGCTGCTTACCTAGCGGGGCAAGATTTAAGTGGAGACGGCGATTTTCAAGCAGCGGCGGCGGATTACCACCAAGCGAGTAGCATGCCTTTTAACCGCTACGAATCTTGGTTACTACACGCTTTTGATGGCTTACCCAAAATGGATGAACCCGTTAACGGCGCTTCCGTTTTTGAAATTCGAACCTACGAAGGGTATAGCGAAGATGCCTTACGGCGAAAAATTAAGATGTTCAACGATGAAGAGTTTCCACTTTTTTACAAAACGGGCCTAAACCCTGTTTTTTTTGGAAAAATGTTGGCGGGACCCTATCGACCTTGTTTGACCTACATGTTGAGTTTCAAAGATATGGAAGCACACGGAAAAGCGTGGAAAGCATTCTTGCAATCGCCCGAATGGGATAAAATGAAAGTAAAACCTATTTATGCCAACACGGTGTCCAATATTCGGAATACGTTCTTGAAGCCGATGTGATTTTTTAAATGGCAAATGGGACGTCAATTCCAATTTACCCCATCGGGCATATCCGCAATAACTTCAAAGCGGTCCCCCTTATTTTTCATCACCTGCTGCCACAACGAATCGGGCTTACTTTTAAACAAATAGTTGGCGTACATATCGGTTACCACCCAAGACCCATGTTCCATTTCGTTGTCCAATTGGCCGGGCGACCAACCAGAATAACCAACGAAGAAGCGAATATCTTTCGGTTCGATGAGGCTAGAAGCAATCAAAAATTTGAGTTTTTCAAAATCGCCACCCCACCAAACACCATCGACAACGGGCGTACTGTTATCCAAAATATCACCTGCACTGTGAATATAGTGAATGCTATCCGTTTGTACGGGCCCACCGTAATACACCTCGGCGTCAAAATCGGGAAACTCTAAAATCAATTCGTTGACTTGTAGGCCTAAATTTTTGTTCAACACAAAACCAACCGTTCCGTCTTCCTTCGTATGGTCACAAACACAGACCACTGAACGCTTGAAATTAGGGTCTATCATAAAAGGTTCGGCGAGTAAAATTTTTCCAGTAGCTATTTTATGCTTCATTGCGCAGTATTCGTTTTTCTATTCGTAAAGAGAACTTTCAAAAGGAAGGAAAAGTTCTAGTTTTCTCCTCTGCTGTCCTAAAAATAAATATAGGGGTTGTTCGGGGGAATAGCAATTTTTTATTGGCTAAAATCCGTCCTCGCCAGACAATTATCTACTTCTATAATAACCGCCGATTCGTCTAATGGTAT
>JBCCQK010000336.1:0-9471 GCA_039024375.1 Bacteroidota bacterium | reverse complement strand
TTTAACAAAAGAAAATACCAAAATTCAATAATAGTAAAGCAGGTACGGGGTAAATATCATTTGCCCCGTAGCTTGACTTTCGAAGCGATGGAAAAGCACAACACGTTTTATCTCGTTTTCCATTTGCTCTAGTATCCAAAAAAAATTAGAAGAGAAACCTAAAGTTCAATGATGTTCGATAAAGGATTAAAGTTATGATAATTAATACTTTATGATTTTAAATTTAGCATTTTGAATTTTAGATTTCAAACGGAATTAATCCCAGTTGAACATAATCTGATACAATAATTTGTTTATCCCAAATTCAGAATCCGATTATGAGAATACTTTTGACATTCACTCTACTACTGCTACTCTTCGGAGGCGGGGTGGAGGCACAAATTAGGTACCTCATCAATACCGTTGACGATGTTGACGATGGAACCTGTAACACCGAACATTGCAGTCTGCGGGAAGCCATTAATGCGGCTAACTCGGACGGCATTCCCAGTATTTTGTGGTTCGAAATTAACGGACCTGGCATTAAATCCATTCAGTTGGACAGTATGTTACCTGCTATTACCGAGAATCGGCTGAAGATTGACGGTACAACTTTGGCGAGCAATCGACCCATGAAGGGACGTTTGGTCATTGATGGTAACCAGCAAGTGCAAAATGCTTTTACTATTCAATCTACCGACGTAGAAATTTACGGCTTGGTGGTTCAAAACTTTGTGGAAACGGCCATTGAAGTCCGTAGCCCCGATATGGACACTATTTCTCGTGTCACCGTAGGGCGCAGAAACCAAGGCAATATTTTTTTAAAAAATGGAACGGTCATAGATGCCGAAAATATCAATCGCTTGGTATTTCAAGCCAATTACGTTGGTACAGATTTCGATTTCAACGAAGGGCTCGGAAATCGAAACGGTATTGTTGTAAACAATAACTGGGCTTCCTATGAAAATGCAGAACTCATTATTGGTGGAGAAATTCGAGAAAGAGAGCATAATTATTTTGCTAGTACAGCTGAAGTGGCAGTAGATGTTTCTTACCAAGGCTTCGCTAAAATTGAGGGAAATATATTTGGAACGGGTGAGAATGGCGACGAACAACTAGGTAATACATTGGCTGTCCGAACCTCCAATCGCCGAGGGCGAATTGACATCGGTGGCAGTGAGCGAACTAAAAACATTTTTGCCTATAATGAAACGGCAGTAGTGGTTGACCGAAACAACTTTGTTCGGGTCAGCGAAAATAGTTTTTACTGCAATTCCATTGGCCTGACCGTTATTGAGAATGCCCATCCCGTTCCCGTTATCGAAAGTGGCGTCGAAACGGTTTTAACGGGTCGCGCACAGGCGGATGATTTTGTGGAAATATACGTCACTGATGCTCAGACTTGTAATAGCGAGGATTGTCAAGGGATGATATATTTGGGAACTGTCAGAGCCAATTCTTCGGGCAGTTGGCAGTTTCCAGGCTTCTTTCAGTTTGGACAGCAAATTGTGGCCTTGTCCCGAAACGATGGTCGGCAGTCTATGTTTTCCGATTGTTTTCGTATTTGTCCCTCAAAAGTAGCGGCTACTACCTCCAATGCGGGGCCTTTCTGTCAAAATGATACCATTCGTTTGCAAACGGAAACGGAGATTTATGGCTTCCAGTGGGTCACTAGTTTCACCGAGGAAGATATTGAATACGAATGGATAGGCCCTAACGGGTATCTTTCGAATGAAAAAGCACCCAAAGATGCTACGTTAGCGGGGGATTATATTTTAACAGCCTATTTATTTGGTTGTCCTGCTGGTCCCGATACGACTAGTGTCTCCGTTGTTAACATTGATGCGTCCATAGCGCCCGTTGCTACTCAGTGCAACGAGGATAGCATCGTTGTCCTTCCATCTGTAACTAGTAATGCAACTAATCTTTCTTACGCTTGGACGGGGCCCAATAACTACGCTTCTGCCCTAAAAAATCCATCAGACATTCGTACTTCGGGTACTTACGAACTGACCGTTTCGGGACAAGGTTGTACTTCCGAAGTTGCTGCTGTAGAGATTACAAATCACATTCCCGAAGTCTTTTCTTTGGGAGAACAGACGAATATTTGTGCTGGCGACTCCGTTTTGTTGACGATTTCCAATTTTGAAAATTATCAATGGACGGGAGATTACGATTTGGTTTGTGATACCTGTGATACCGTTAATTTCATCCCTACAAAAAGTGGCGAAATCCAACTGAGTGCAGGGCCAACCGAAACTTGTTTTACAACGGCTACTTTGAAAATTGAGGTTTTGGAATCGGTTGACGTCACCGAAAGTTTAATCCTTTGCCCCGAGTCCACGCTAACTTTGTTTGCCCAAACCGTTGGCGAACCTGGCATTTACCAAGCCCAATTTACGGGCGCAAATGGGTGTGATTCCATTCAAACGTATATTGTTGAGCAGGCAGAAAAAAACGTAGTTACCGAAAGAAGAACTATCTGTGAAGGGGAATCTGTCAACGCCTTTGACCAAGTCTATACTACTTCAGGTACTTATCAAGGTCAGTTTACAGCTAGTAACGGCTGTGATTCTACCCATATTCTGGAATTAGAAGTACTACAACGAGTTGCGGCTTCCGAAGCACACGTACTTTGTGCGGGCGAGTCGTTAATGGTTTTTGGCGAACCCGTTTCGGAGACAACCAAATTGACCAGAACGTTTACGGGAAGTAACGGCTGCGACTCGGTTCACACCGTTTCGGTTACGGTCAACCAAACCTATCAACGGGAAGATTGGATTCAATTGTGTGCGGGAGAAACGACCACTATCTTTAATGGCTTGGAAGTTAGCCGAAGTGGTTTTTACCAAAGAGATTTCACGGCTAGTAACGGCTGCGATTCGGTCATTATGCTACATATTGACGTTTTAGAACCCATTGAAACTTCAAGTTTTTTGAGTTTGTGCGATGACGAAGCGGCGGCGCTTTTTGGAACCGACAGTGCTTTTCCCAGTGACTACATGGAGACCTTTACGGCTCAATCGGGTTGTGATTCGGTTCACACCGTTTTTTATGATATTCGCCAACGAGAACAAGTGGAGGAAGCCATTACTATCTGTGGTACAGAGACTTATCTGATTAATGGAGTAGAAATGAAAGCATCGGGTCGCTACGTGAACACCTTTACCAACACTCAGGGTTGCGACTCTACTCACATTGTTAATTTGACGGTGTTGGAGATACCACACGCTGAAGCGGTATATGATTTATGCGAAGGAGAAACGGTGATGGTCTTTGGTCAAGCCGTTGGACAAGCGGGTATTTTTTCCGAAACTTTCACAACCGCTAACGGTTGCGATTCCATTCAAACCGTTACCGTTTTTGTGAAAGAAAATCCAGAAACGAACGAGTCGATTACTATCTGTGAGGGTGATGTAGTGAACGTGTTTGGGGAAGATATTTCAACTACGAGTCTGTTGAGCCAAGTCTTTTCTAGCGCAACGGGCTGCGATTCTACCCACACGGTTCAAATAGAAGTATTACCCAAGTCCTTTACCGAAAGTAGTATAGAAATTTGCCAATCGGCCTGTATAGAACTCTACGGCGCTACCGCCTGTGCTAACAATCTTTATCAGCAAACATTGACCTCCGCAACGGGCTGTGATTCTATCCATATCACTCAAATTGTCCAAGTGGAAGCGACGGAAATCGTAGAAGAATATACGCTTTGCTTAGGCGATTCTATCGCTGCTTTGAATACTTTTCTAAAAGAAGCGGGCGAATTTAGAGGGGCCTTTACGGCGGCCAACGGATGTGATTCTTTTCATACGGTAGTTATTAATTTGACGGAACCCGTAGAAGCGTCCGTTGCTACGCAACCTGCTTGTTCGGGGGAAGCCAATGGTCAAATTCGAGTGAATATCGCAGGCGGATTAGGGCCGTATAATTTGATTTGGAATGGTGAGGATTTAGGTGCAAAAACGGAGGTAAAGAATTTAGCGGCGGGCGAGTACGAAGTCATTATCCGAGATTTTTTGGATTGCCGAACGACCCAGATAGTCAGCATCGCATCCGTCGAAGCGCCCGTCATCGAACGTGAAATTTTGAACGTTAGCTGTAACGGCGCCGAGGATGGAGCATTTACCCTATTTTCTGACCAAAATCTGGTCTATAATTTGAATGGTTGGGTTAAAAACGAGTTCGGTAACTACGAAGATTTGGCGCCCGATACATACGAAGTTATCGTCAAAGACGAAGTAGGATGTGCATACTTAGAAACCGTAACTATCAACGAACCGATGCCCATTGCGGTGGAAATGCCCGAGGTTTACACCATTAATTTGGGTGAATCGGTGGTTTTAGAACCAACCATCGTAAATGGTCAATCCGTCAATTTTGAATGGTCGGCTGCCAATACATTGAGTTGTTTGGATTGCCAAGAGCCATTGGCTAATCCGTTAAAGGATGAACAGTATCAGTTAGTTATCTATGATGAAAATGGCTGTGAAGCGGAAACCAATGTTTGGGTTCGAGTCAATGTTAACAAGGGCGTATTTATTCCCAACGTATTCAGTCCAAACGATGATGGTCAAAACGATCGACTAACTCTTTTAGCTGCACAGGGCCCGGTAGATGAAGTAGAACTTTTTGAAGTCTATGACCGCTGGGGAACGCTCCTGTACAAAGCCAATAACTTCCAACCAAATAACGAACAATACGGGTGGAACGGTCAACATCGAGGTCAACCAATGGGCAATGGCGTTTACATGTTTGTGGCGGTGGTAAGGTTCAAAGACGGAACCGAACAGCAGTTCCAAGGAGACGTAACGCTAGCAAAGTAATTTTAAAAATTAAAGTAACTACTTACCACCCTAGCTTGAAAGCGCCAAAACCGTACAAAATAGTCAATGCTACTGCTCGAAATAGTCAATGCTACCGCTCGAAAAAAACTTTATGAACTATATGAGCTGTATGGACTTTATGGTAAAAAAAGTACTGAGTAGTTACAAATTAAGTTAGGCCCTTAATTCGTGGGGAAATCCAACCAAAAATGAGCAAATTAGGACAATAACTTAAACTTCAACCCCGCATTATCTTCTAAACGTTTCAGTAGCGCATCCCCCATCGCTACGGCGGGCGTCAGCACTCCTCCCTCTGCGGGCAACTCGTCGATGGCTAAACAAATGGCACTTTCCGCCAACATTTTCGAAGTAGAACCATAGCCAGGGTCGCGGTCACCCGTCACTTTGGCTTTTACGATTGCCCCATCTGGCATGGTTCCAATGAATAATAAATTATAGAAACCCGTTTCTCTTTCTTTTTTGTTGGGACCTTCTCCAGGTTTTGCCATCACCGCATCGACTCCCTTTTTTAACAAAGAACCTGGTTTGGCGGCCATGACTACGCCCATCGCAGCGGCGGCGGTATAACCTTTTAAGCGCCCACTTAGCCCTTTACCAGTTATCATGGCTTCGTCGTACTGGAAGTCTTTGCTGTAGGGGTAGTTCGCCAACGCATTACTTCGACGGACAACTCTCGTGTTAATCCCCGCCATTACAAAAGGGCAAATCCAACTTTTGCTGGCTTCGTCGTAAACTACGCTCATCAAGTCGCGACCATCGGGCCCGTTGCGTTCGCCTTCGGGGTTCAAACCGTAGGGGTCACGTAGGACTTTATACACACTTTTATCTTCTTTAGCTTGCTCTTTCATTACACTCATACTAGCGTAGGTACCCCCACTCATTCCACCCTTCATCGCTTTCACCCGCATATTAATTTCTTGGGCGTATTGTCCTAATTGTGCTTTCGCCTCTTTTTGTAAAAAGTAAACCCCCATGTCCGACGGAATTGAATCGAAGCCACAAGTGTGGACGATTTTAGTCCCGTTAGCTTTGGCCGCTTCGTAATGTTGGTCAATCATCTTGCGCATCCACTGCACTTCTCCCGCCAAATCGCAATAATGCGTCTGATTATCCACACAGGCTTGTACTAATTTGGAACCGTATTTTGCGTAGGGGCCAACTGTCGTACAGATAACCGTTGCCCGCTTGGTCATGGCTTGTAAACTAGCCATATCTTGGCTATCGGCGATAACCATTGGGACGGTGCTATCGGCAACTTCCGCTCGTACATTTTTCAGTTTTTCTTCGTTTCGCCCTCCCATTGCCCATTTCAAGGCATCATTAGCGCCGTATTCTTTGAATAGGTATTCTGCGACGAGTCTGCCCGTAAATCCAGATGCACCCCAAACGATGATGTCAAATTCTCTTTGATTGGCCATAAAGTTTTGTTTTTTAATGAGCGTTAAAGGTAGTAAGGAAAATGTAAAATGTAAAATTGCGAAGTCAAAATCTAAAAATTGACAGCTTTGAAACAGGACCGTATAAAATTTACAAATTAGGAATTGATTCAACACTGACTGAACGGATTCGACAGATTTTCACCGATTTCCTTACTAATCTACTAGTCACTAATCACCAGTCACTCCAAAGGAATAATCACCTTCTGCACCTTTCTCTTACCATCAACGTCCATTTCAATCAAATACACGCCCGATTGTTTAACGTCGAGCGGTAAAAGATGCGTTCCTGCCACTAATTTTTGTTGGTTGAGTAGGGTAGTGGTGGCTTTCCCCTTATTATCGACTATTTTTACAGTAATAGTACTAGTTTCGGGTAGGTGCAATTTTAAAGACTGCTGCCCATCTACTTTTATGTAGGGTTGTAGGCTGGAATTTAATAGTGGCGACTCTTTAGAAATGCGGAAAAAAGAAGGCGAACCGTTGAGCTGAATGTACAAAGGCGCAACCTGCTCCACTTTTTGTGTCTTGGCGTAATCCCAATTCATTTTATCTAGTTTTTGGAATTGGAATAATTTCGGAAAGGTATAAACCGTAGAAACCAATTCATTTTCGTCTTGGGTAGTTTTGGCCCACAATATGTAGGTAAACTCGCCCAGTTCGTTGCGAAAAGCGCCACCATCAGCTGTTGGTGGTAATTTCAATTTAGCAGTTTCTTCCGCATCGTAGCGCCAGCCAAATAATAAATCCGACGTAGTTTTATATGCAATACCCCCAACTGTTGGTTGGTGCGCATAGGGCGTGACGTTCTCCAATGCGTAAAAAAGACCCATCAAATCGTAGGGACTACCTGCGGCATCCACGGTTTTCGAATCTGCCATGGTGTAGATATGATATTGGTGTAATTGTTCTTTTTGAGAAGCAACCAATGACTTTATAATGTAATTGACGTGACTCAATTCAGAACCCATATTATCATCGAATTTCACCCTTGGAACTGTCGTTTCCGTGCAAATCCACATTTTTTCGGGGTATTGCTGGCCGTTATAGCCGTATTGGTGCAGTAGATTTTCAAAATTTCGCTTCGTTTTGACGTAGCCTGCTACGGCCGCATCGGAATGCCGCTGATACTTGAAGTCCCAAATTTCATTACTCCACTGGCGAACGCTTCCATCAATGTGGGGATAAGAATGGAAACTCAACACATCAAAATAAGCACCGCCCGTCAACGGATAGCTAGAAGTCACTTTGCCTTCGTCGGGATTGTCCGTATTTCTTAAAATGACATCCAAAAAGCTAGGATAGCCCAAACCGCCCGTACAAACGTACAGTTCGGGGTCAATCGACTTAATCACTTCGTAGCTAATCCGCAACATTCTGACGTAGTATTGAGCGGGCGCCTGCAAGGCATAAGTGCAGGGTAGCGGGTCGTTGTCCCACCAATTGCCATTATCGCTCGGATTTTTCCAAGCGTTGCTGGCGTAGTCAAAATCGGGTTCGTTCCATACTTCCCAAAATCGAATTTGGTCTTTGTATTCGTTGACGATTTTGTAAACGTAGGCGGCGTAATAATTTTGTTCGTTAACGGGCGTTCCGTTTTCCCCGTTATCCCATATATCTGCGTAGAGGTTGTCAAAAACGGCCGTTTCTCGGTTTTCTTCGTTGGGGCAAAAAGAGTTTTTGTTACGGTGTTCGTCGGAAGGATATCCGAGAAAGCCCACATTTTCCGTCATCCCCAACTCAGCGTAACGGTCGAACGCTTCCCGCCGAACTTTATAGCCCCAATAGTCAAAAAAATGTTCGAAGAGTGCGGGTCGAATGGAGTTAACACCTACACCCGCCAGACCCATTTTGGGGTCTCCCGCCGCAATTTCTGCTAATTGTTGGTCCTGCCAAGGCGGGTAATACCCCACGTTGGCACCGTAGCGAAAGGGTTTTTCGTAAGGTATAATTTGGTCGTTGGCGGTGTAGTTAATTTGGGCAATAGCCAAATAAGGAATGAGGCAACCGAGTAGCCAGCAGAAGGAAAGTTTGTGCATAGTTTTGATTGTCTGAAAAGAGTATTGATTAGAGGAGATTTTCTGCTTGTCGCAGTAGGGAGTAAAGGTTTATTGTTGGGAGGGAGAAAGTTATAGGCTAAAGATGCAGCTTTTTGGAGAAAGTTGGTAGGGGCGATTGCGAAAAATGTCCCTATCTTTGTGAGAAAAAATGAATCCTGCCCACTTTTTTGGAATTTTGTTCGCTAGTTTAATTATTGGACACTTTTCTGTCTGCTACGAAGACCACGGCATCTACGTTAGTGTCATTAAAATTAAGCAGGTAGCGGCTACTTCGGAGGCGAACATGAATATTCGAGTCTTTGCCGATGACCTCAAAAGTGCACTTCGAAATCAATTTGGTTACGAAGCGATTACCGAAAAACCGACTTTTTGCGAAGATTACGAAGACCGCATTCAAGGCTATTTTAAAAAGTATCTATCCTGTATCATCAACGACGAAACGGTTACCTTTCAGTTGAACAATTGCAAAAAAATCGAGGATGTTTATCAGCTATCTTTCCAGCTAACTACTCCCACCCAGTGGAAATCCGTCCAAGTAGAAGTACCTTTTTTTATGGAAATCTTTCCGAATCAATCGAACATCGTACATTTGGAGGCGAATAATAAAAAGCGGTTTGGTCGGGCCACGAAAGGGAACGAACGGCTGCGCATGCGGCTTTAGATTATGGGTGATGAACCATGAATGATAAATGATGATTTCTTGGACTTCATCAAACCATCTAATTTAATTTCAATAATCACGAACTTAGCAAATTAGCAAAATAAGATTTTTAGACCTACTTTATAATTATATGATTCCATTAGGAACTTTCTCAACTTTAACGGCCAAGCGTCAACAACCTCAAGGCTATTATTTGGAAGACGAAGCGGGCGATGAAGTATTATTACCCAATAAATACATTCCTAACGGTTTACAGTTGGGCATGGATATCTCCGTTTTTGTTTATACCGATTCCGAAGATAGAATCGTCGCGACGACGGTTGAACCCAAAATACAATTACACGAATTTGCCTGTTTGCAAGTTGTGCAAGTAACTAAATTTGGTGCCTTTCTGGATTGGGGACTAGAGAAAGATTTATTCGTACCCTTCAAAGAACAAAAGCTGAAGATGAAGGACGGGAACTGGTACATCGTCTATTTGTACAATGACG
>JBCCQK010000335.1:0-9517 GCA_039024375.1 Bacteroidota bacterium | reverse complement strand
TAAAACTTCTACCCTTGAAGTACCACAGGAACAAGAAATATTAGAATTTGCAACGATGTCAAAGAACTAAAACACAACTTTATGACTATTTTGAAAACACAACTTGCTGTCGAAAGACAGGGAAGTTACCCCGTGATTTTAGCCTTGCTATTCAACCACCCTACTTTACTCGAACAATTCCCGATTTCGTCATTACTACTCATTGGAATCATCCATCATTTATCATCCATCATTCGTAGATTTAAGACATGAAAAAGAAAAAAATTGCCTTACTAGACTTAGGGGGCGTCGTTTTTCAACTGTTCGGAAAATCGAATAGAGAAATAGACTGGAAAATTATTTGGCAACTCAACGAGAAACACGGAACAGAAACGGGCGGATTAGATTTTTCCAATTTCTTATTGGACTATAACGAACTGACTAACCAAAAGCTGAAAGATGCAGTATTTCTGGAAAAAGTGTTCGATACGCTAGATTTTAATCGGGAACTAATAGAATTCTTGAAGCAGGAAAGAGAGATAATTATTGTGAGTGATAATTACCGAGAGAATATTGAATACATCTCCAAAAGGTATCATTTTTCAGAATGGTCGATTCAACAAATCTACTCTTACGAGTACGAAATGTATAAATCAAATCCAGCGTTTTTCGAAAGACTTCTGAAGGAAAATAAGGAGTTAGTGTTGGAAGACTTACTATTAATTGACGACAGTCCATTGAAGTTAGACAGCGCCTTTAAAAGTGGAATTCACGGAATTCGATTTGTAAATAATGCGCAAGTAATGAAAGAAATTACGGAATACGATAAGCGTATTCTAGAAGTCAGAAGTCAGAACGAAAAATAAATTTTCCTGTCAGAAGTCAGACTTAATATACATAAAACACTGAAAATGAATTTATTATAAAACAAATCTAGCTTTTAGCTCCTAAAATATTTAATGGCAAACGATAAGAAAACACAATCCACATCATAGATTCATATAAATTTCTACTGATTTATATGGTTTTAGACCGAAATAATAAATTGTTCATTGCACATTGCTAACTGTAAATTGCCCATTTGTAAGCAATTTTACAAAAGGAAAATTTTAGAATACCACTACGGCACGTTTATCGTTTTCAATGTACAGTTTGCAATGAACAGCTTAGAAGTTATTTTAAAGGTAGTAAACAAACTAATTCTATTCCACTACTTTATTGCTGATTGCACATTGATAATTGAGCACCGAACACCGATTTTATGCAAAAAAAATATCTTGGTAATAAAAAACGAGCAGTCGATTTAGCAAAAACGCTAGATTGGCTTTTTTATTTATGGAATCCTTTCTACGATGACCGACCAAAGTTGTTGGCACCAAACCGTGTACCGTAAACCGAATACCCTGTACCGAACAAACTTCACTAAAGTCAAGCAGCTTACAAAGAGAAAAAACAAGGGAGTAAACCGAGTATCAATTAAAGATTTTAATATATATTTGCGGCGCTATTTTGAAACACATTTTTATCCTTGGAGTTGAATAAAATGTTTTTATCTCTGATAAAAACGACCTATTCTAACCAACCTGCAAAGACGGAATTTACTCTTTTACCTGAAACACTAGGGTGCAGTTTTTTGAATAAATTGAGATATTAATTTAAGAACTCAACGACACTGCATCTACCTCCTTGTTAAGTATTCGCCTATTTATTGATTAAGAAGTCAGAAGTCAGGCCGTCTGTATGGACTGTCAGAGGTCAGATTTTATAGATACCTAATTTAAAAATCTAAGTTACAATCCAAATCTATCCCATGTTTAAACTGATTACGTCTAGTCTTTTTTTAGTGCTGGCGACTTCCCTAGCGGCACAACAACTGCCCCTATTTTCCCAATATCAAGACAATTACATTGCCATCAATCCAGCGATGGTGAGCCGAGATTATCTAATCAACGAAGAGAATTTATCCTTTGGGGCGTCTCACCGTAACCAGTGGACCGATTTTTCCAATTCCCCACAAACGCAACTGATTCGAGGAGAATACCTGTACGAAGGCGGCGGTTTTGGCCTATTGACGGGCGGCTATTTAATCAATGACCAAACGGGGCCAACGGGTTTAACGGGTTTGTACGGACGCGTTGGGGCTATTTTGGCGGGCGACCCCTACTACGGCGGTATCGCTTTGGGACTAAACTTGGGTTTGGTGCAATATCGAGTAGATACGAGAGATTTGAACCTGCGAGATGCGGGCGACATCGTGGCGGCGGAGAACCAAATGCAGTTATTCCCCGACGTTGGTTTTGGTTTGTACTACTATAAAAGATTATCCAGCGGCTTTCTGGACGACGACTTTGTCTATGCCGGTGTTTCCATTCCCCAAACCATTGGGCTAGATACAGAATTCGTGGACGAAACGGGTAATTTCTTCCTCAAAAGAATGCAGCATTTTTACGCCCAAGCGGGCCTTTTCCACTTCCTAGAAGATGATAGTTTTGTAGAATTAGCCGCTTGGGGAAAATACATCCAAGGCGCCCCCGTTAATATTAGCCTCAATTTGCGCTACCAAACCAACGCCGCCATTTGGGTAGGTGTCGGTGGTTCGTCGGCGGGCAGCGCCCACGCCGAAACGGGCGTCCAACTGGGCAGCAATGCGGGCTTCGATAGTACCATTCGCATCGGCTACGGCTTCGATTATAACTTTAGTTCTTTCGGCCCCGCAGCGGGCGTCACCCACGAAATCAGTGTTTCTTATTCGATTGTTAAGTGATTTCGTTATTTGTTATTCGTTACTTGTTATTTGTCAAGTAGCACGAATAACAAATAACGAATAACAAATAACCAATTCCCTTATCATCCATACATCCATGAGCAAGTTTTTTCAAACGATTCTGACGAGCCTTACCTTCTTTTTTTGTGTGCAGGTGGCGATGGCGCAGCCCGCTTTAAATTTAAGTGACGCTACGGTTCCTTCCGAAAGTATCACGACCATCAATTTTTCTACGGTCGATTTTACAGATATTACCCGATTACAGCTATCCTTTAACTGGAATCCAGCAGAGTTAGAGTTTATTAGTATCAAGGATATTAATATGGAGACTCCTTTAAATTTATCCGAAAATAATCTGGATGTCTCGGATGTAGTAAACGGTACTTTGGTATTTAACTGGGAAGACGGAATGGACACTGCTAGGACGGTGGAAGACGGAATGAAATTTTTTAGCATTGAATTTAGAGCGTTGATAGCCGAAGGGCAAACGGCGGAAGTAATTATTTCTGGGACGCCCGCCGAAGTTATCGTTAATCGCCCCATTCCAGGTATAGGCATTAGAAATATTTACGACCCCGAAAAAGTAAAAAACGGCATTATCACGACTCTAGCCCCGATTCCCGACCTCAACTTCGAATTCGTCCCCCAGCAAACCTCTGATATTATTTGCAAAGGCGACCAATTGTGCTACGACTTGAAAGTAAGCGGCTTCGAATTTGTGCAGGGAATGCAGTTTATTTTGCAATGGGATAACAGCGTTTTAGAATACAACGGTGCCCGTGACTTTGGTTTCAATGGGTTCAATATGAACACCTTTGTCGTAAGAGAGAACGATATAACGGGGCAACCCGATAGTATTGCCCGGGCACTTTGGCAAGCAGAAACGATAGAAGAATTAACCGATGGGGTTACTTTAGAAGATAACTCCAACTTGGTGACGATTTGTTATGATGTAATTGGAGACCCCAACTCGGAGACGACAGTGGTATTGACGGGAGATGCAACCACCAGTTTAGAAATTTTTAATAAGAACGGAGAAATTTTTGACATTTTTGTTAATGGTGAACCCAACGTTCAAGTAGCCGACTGTGCGAGTTTAATTGTTTTTAATACCGATTGCAGCAACGTCATCAAGGACGACACCGTCTGCATCGACTTTCAAACCAGCAATTTTACGGACATTACGGATGCGCGTTTTACCCTCAATTGGGACCCCGAGTTGCTCGAATTTGTGCGGTCGGAAAATTTCAATCTACAGGGGCTAGACGAAACGAATATTACCGTCAACAATGGTGTACTTATCTTCGATTGGTCGGATGTAAGTGGTGCTACGCTAGACAACGGGTCAACGCTGTTTAGCGGCTGTTTTCGGGCAATCGGCGACATCGACAGCATCGCTAAGCTTAATTTTATCGACTTAGCGGGTGCAGGCTACGAAGTAAAAAACAGCAGCGACGAATCCTTACGTGGCCAATTTAGTGGCTGCGACATCCAGATTTTACCTCCTAGAATTGAACTGAGCGCACCGATGCTCACTTCTCCGCAAGATGAAGAAATTTGTATCCCGCTAACGGTCAATAATTTTTTAAATATTCAGCGCATCGAAATGCCCATCGAATGGGACCCCGCCGTTTTGGAATTTAAGCGCATCGAAACTAGAGAACTGGTCGGTTTAACCGAAGCCAATTTTGAACTAAAAGACGTGGGCGACGGTCAGTTACAATTGGTCTCTTGGGGTAGCCAAGATATGAGTTTAACCTTACCCGACGGCAGTGTAATTTTTGAAATCTGCTTTCAAGTGTTGGGCGATTTGGGCACCAGCTCACCCGTTAATTTCCCCAATACGGAAGCAAATCCCGTTTTTATCCGAAATGCCAATAATCAAGAACCGGGCGTGGACATTACCAACGGCCAAGTAAGTGTGGAATCTTTAGGGCTGCTGCTCGCTTCGGAAGTCCAAACAGTCGAAAAAGGGCAATCCATTTGCGTGGACGTGAGTGCCAATAATGCGCAGAATGTATTGACGATGGACTACGTACATACGTTCGACCCAACGGCATTTCGCTTCGATTCGGCGGTCGTCAGCGGTTTTTCGGCCAACGCCGTTATCCAAGAAGTTAGTGCTGGAGAAATTCCCGTTAGTTTGGCATCTAGCGACGACGTGAACGGGACAGACTTTGACGAATCCACCGTTCTCTACACGCTTTGCTTTACCGCTATCGGCGATTTTGGGGATTGCGCCAATTTAGGTTTAGCGGACAATCAAGAAGTGACGACCGTAGAAAGCGGAGGGGCGGACATCGGCATTTTTAATAAACTGGAAGACATCTGTGTAGATAATTTTGGACTGACTTTAGTGGATTCGCTCCTACCCTCTTGTGTAGGTGGAGACGGTCGATTGAACCTCGCCGTATCGGGCGATGCGGGCGACCGTTTTTTCTATTTGGCGAGCAAAGACGGGGAGTCTTTTGGCTCCGACCAAGACGTAGAAAACAACGAAATTATACTAGAAAATCTTTCGGAAGGCGTCTATTGTTTTACGATTTCCTCCATCAATTCGGGTAAAACCCGTGATAATATCTGCTTCGATTTAACCCTTGGACCAGAATCGCTACCGAATATTTCGTTGGGCGAAGACATTGATGCGGGTTGTGTAGCAGAAGATGCGCCGTTAAACATCGACCTCGATGCGAGCAGTTTTACGTTGCCACAAGGCACGAGCAGCACTTTCGAAATTGGCTGGCGAACTTCGGGGCAAGGTGTCATCGAGGCGGGCAAAGAAGACCAAGAAATCACCACGGTCACCGCCGCTGGAACGTACATTTTCACCGTTACCATCAACGCTACCCAGTGCGCGGCCAGCGATACAATTTCCGTGTTTACGACCCAACCACCACGAGTACAGACCTTACCGGGCGGTATCTTAGGTTGTGTAGATACCACTTTTGAATTAGGTCTAGAAATTTATAATCCACAAGAAAACGACGTATTCCTTTGGACGACCGAAACGGGTAATTTTGTGACCGAACCGACTTCTTTAAATCCACTTGTGGACCAAGAAGGCTTCTACAAATTTACCGTAACCGACACACTGAACGGCTGTGTGGGCTTTGACAGTGTATTTATTCAAGTAGATACGTTTATGCCAACGGCCGATGCGGGCAACGACCTCGAAATGGGTTGCGACGACGTGACGCTACGATTGACGGGCTTAGGTTCACCCGGAGCGCAATACGAGTGGACCACCGAAGATGGCTCTTCCATCGTCTATCCAGATGCTAATTCACAAGACATAGCCGACGTATCGAGAGTGGGCACTTATACTTTTGTAGTGACCAATCAGGTCAACGGTTGCCAAGCAACGGATGAAATGGTCATCAATGCGGACAATTCGCTACCCGTTGCTCGAGCAAATAATTCGGCCATTATTGGTTGTGGGATGGAAGAAGTAACCCTCGATGGTTCGGGTTCTTCGCAGGGCGGTAGCTTCCGCTATCGTTGGGAAGACCCCTCGAATCAGTTCATTTCGAATGCGGATTCTATTACCGCCAGCAATGAAGGTAATTATCTGCTAATCGTGACCAATATTGACAACGACGACTGTATTGCCGATACGGCTATCGTCAACGTCGCCATCAATAAACAAGAACCAGAAAGTTCTATCAGTCAAATACTTACTTTGAGTTGTAAAGCGGAATGCACCGAACTTAGCGCGAACGTTCCCGAAGGCGACCAATACGTTTACCAGTGGACGACCGAAGACGGCGTATTCTGCGAAGGCGAAAATGACCCGACCGTTTTGGTCAAATCTATCGGTGTTTACCGCATCGAAGTGACCGATTTGAGCAACAACTGTACGAGCATGACTGCCGCTATCGTCGGTGGAGACGGAACAGAAATTATTGCCGATGCGGGGCCCGACCGGCAGATTGATTGCCGAGCAGATATGGTTCTACTAGACGGACGAGGTTCTACTAATAACGATAATATTTTGTTCACTTGGAAAACGGAGACTGATGAGGTCATTTCCACCGAAATTACTGCCGAGGTAACTACGCCCGGTGAATATACTTTAGAAATTATTGATACCTTAAATGATTGCCAAGCAACGGGTTTAGTATCCGTCATGGTGGACCAAGATATTCCCGCTGCCGAGGCGGGCGAATTTGAACCTATCGACGGCTGTGAATTTCCAACGGGGCGACGCTTAAACGGAAACGCTTCGGAAATCGGCCCGACGATTACCTACGAATGGACAACGGAAGGCGGCAATATTGTAGGCCCAACGGACATTACAACGCCCGAAATTGCTGGTCCTGGTACTTACAACTTATTAGTGACAAATACTGCTAACGGTTGTACCAATTCGGATGCCGTCGTCGTTCAATCCACCGCTATTATTCCCATCGCCAATGGCGGAATTGATAAAAATTTGACTTGTGAAGAACCCACCACTACCTTAGCTGGAATCAGCGAAGTTCCCGCCCCAAATAGTATTATCCGTTGGACGACTACGGACGGAAATATTACCAGTGAAACCGACCAATTGGCCGTAATGGTTGATGCGGCAGGTACGTATCTGTTGAGCATTACGAGTCCCGACGGTTGTGTGGCAACCGACGAGGTAATTGTAAGTTCGGAAGTGGACGCTCCCGAAGCCAATGCGGGACAAGCATTATCCATTACTTGTAATCAAAATTTGATTATCAACGGCGTCGGTTCGACGGGCGATAATATTTCTATCGAATGGACGACTAACGGTGGAAACATCGTCTCGGGAGGGGACACCTACACGCCCGAAGTCAATCGAGGAGGTAGCTACACTTTAACCGTTACCAACATAGATAATAACTGTCAAACGACGGCCTTGGTCATCGTGACCGACGAAGATAATTTACCCGTCGCCGAGGCGGGTACGAACCAAGAAATTTGTACCAATGAGGCAACGTTGAATGCTACCCTTCCCGACGGCGATTTCACGGGGATGTGGTCCACATTGGAAGAGAGTATGGTCGTTAGTTCCGAAAATCCAAACACCGCAGTTGCGGACTTGACGGAAGGCGCCAATACCTACGTTTGGACGCTATCGTCGCCCACTTGTGGCGCATTTAGCACCGATACTTTGACGGTCACCGTACCCACTTTCCCCATTGCTAACGACGATGCCTTTGAAATTCAGCCCGGCGTCGCCTTTACGCAATTAGATGTATTGGCCAACGACCAATTGAACTCGGAAGTAACCGTCAATATCCTAACGCCCCCCGTTACGGGAGAACTAACGGGGCTTAGCAATGGCGTTTTTGAGTTTTCGTCGCCCGCCCGTTACTTCGGTACCCAACAATTCCAGTACGAAGTGTGCAGTGCCACTTGTTCCGACTTGTGCGCGGTTGCGAATGCTCGCATCGTCGTGCTACCTGGACCCGACGTGGATACAACCAACACCGTTCCCAACGCCATTACGCCCAACGGCGACGGCTTAAACGACCGGTTATTGGTCGATGAGTTGATTTTTGACGCCGTAGATTTTCCCCAAAGCGAAATCATTATTTTTAATCGTTGGGGCGACACGGTTTTCCGTGCCAGTCCTTATAATAATGATTGGGATGGTCGTTCTACGACGGGTGAGTTGTTGCCCGAAGGTACGTACTATTACGTTTTGCGTTTGGATATTTCGGAAGGAGAAGTGATGAAGGGGGATGTGACGATATTGCGGTAGGTTTAAGAGGATTGTTTTATTGTTAAATTGCTTTATTGTTGCCTTACATGACGTTGACCATTAGCAATATAGTCATGTGATACAAGGAGGGTGATACTTTAAAAGTATCACCCTCTTTTAGGATTCAACCTGGACTATTCAATTACTTTTATCTGGACTACAAAAACAGTCCAGATAATTTCTAGTTTTGTATCAACATTCGTTCAAAACAAGAAAAGTAATTATTGAAACTTGAAGATTAACCCGTGCCATTTTAAAATGTAAGTTATTGATTTTCATCAATTTTACATTTTAAATTTAGCACTTTAAATTTTAGATTTCACTCATGTCCACTTACTCAATCGACGAAAAAAATAAGGTCAAGCGCATCCCCAAGCGGGGACATTACGACCGAGCAACGATTCACGAAATTTTAGATGCGGGCTTTCTCTGCCACATTGGTTTTACCCACCACGACCAGCCCTTTGTGATTCCCACTTCCTACGGCCGAGACGGCGACAAATTGTATCTGCACGGCGCAAGTACGAGCCGAATGATGGTCAACTTAGACCAGGGTTTACCAATGTGTTTGACCGTCACCCATTTTGACGGATTGGTGTTGGCCCGTTCGGCCTTTCACCATTCGATGAATTATCGGTCGGCGGTCTGTTTTGGCAAAGCGCACAAAGTGGAAGGCGACGAAAAATTGCACGCCTTGAAAGTTATTTCTGACCAAATCTTGAAGGGTCGGTGGGAGGAAAGCCGCCAACCGATTGCTAAGGAAATGAAAGCCACGACGGTCTTGTGTATGACGATTGAGCAGGCTTCCGCCAAAATTAGAACGGGCGGACCTGGAGATGACAAACCCGATTATGCGTTGCCGATTTGGGCGGGAGTTGTGCCTTCCAAACCTGTTTGGGGAACGCCCGAAGCGGACCCATTGTTGACGGAGGGAATTGAGGTGGCGGAGAGTGTTCAGCAGTTGTTTAAATGATTTTCCTACTTTCATAAGCACGAGTCGTGGGGGGGCGCGGCGGACTGGGGCGACATGATAACAAAAAAAACCAGAACAAAGTTAT
>JBCCQK010000334.1:0-9523 GCA_039024375.1 Bacteroidota bacterium | reverse complement strand
CAGTCCCTCATCTCTGCTCTCTATTCCCGCCTCTCTAAAATTGTATGAAACTAAAACTAAAAAAATGAAATTGTCCAAAGTAATCCTGCTACTGTTAGGTTTAAGTACTCAATTTTTACTAGCTCAGGATAAAATTCAGCGAGTAGAACCGCCTAATTGGTGGATTGGTATGAAGAATCCCGCCTTACAATTGTTGGTCTATGGGGATAACATCGGTGAATTAACGCCAAGCATTAAAAAGAAAGGCGTCCATTTACAGCAAGTCAGAAAAGTTAAAAACCCCAATTATTTATTTTTAGATTTACTCATTGACGAGACTGCTGAAGTGGGTACTTTTCCCATCCAGTTTAAACATCGGGGCGAATTAGTGACTACCCACTCCTACGAATTGTTAGCGAGAGAAAAAGCGGGTGACGATTACAAAGGCTTTGATAATCAAGATGTTTTGTACCTCATTACGCCCGACCGCTTTGCCAACGGTGACCCCCAGAATGATAATATTTCGGGGATGCGCGAAAAAATGAATCGCAAAAATAAGGGAGGTCGACACGGCGGCGATATGGCGGGTATTGAGCAAAATTTGGATTACATTGCGGACATAGGCTTTACGGCGGTTTGGTTGAATCCACTACTGGAAAACGATATGGAAGAATATTCCTATCACGGCTACTCGACGACCGATTTTTACAAAGTGGACCCTCGCTTTGGAACCAACGAAGAATACCGACAATTGAGTAAGACGGCAGCGTCCAAAGGTATCAAAATGATTATGGACATGATTGTCAACCACTGTGGGTCCTTCCACTGGTGGATGGATGATTTGCCGATGGACGATTGGATTAACCAATGGCCCGAATATACAAATACGAGCCATCGAAAAACCTTAGTTCAAGACCCTTACGCTTCCGAAATTGACCAAAAGATATTTACGGACGGTTGGTTCGTACCAACCATGCCCGATTTGAACCAGCGCAATCCACTGATGGGGAATTACTTGATTCAAAACAGTATTTGGTGGATTGAATACCTCGGTTTGGCAGGGATTCGAATGGACACTTATCCCTATCCCGACATGGATTACATGACCGAGTGGACCCAAAGAGTGATGGCCGAATACCCCAATTTCAACGTAGTAGGGGAGGAGTGGTACGGCAATCCTGCTATCGTTTCTTATTGGCAAAAAGGCAAGCAAAATTCCAACGGATACACTTCCGATTTACGCAGTTTGATGGATTTTCCTGTACAAGAAGCAACGGTCAAAGCCCTTAACGAAAATGAAAGTTGGGGAACGGGTTGGATGACCCTGTACGAAATGTTGGCTCTGGATTTTCTCTACGCTGATGCGTCGGAATTAGTAGTTTTTCCCGACAATCACGATATGAGCCGTATTTTTAGTCAAGTTAACGAGGACTACGCCAAGTTCAAATTGGCGAATGCTTTTTTCTTAACGACTCGGGGTATTCCACAAATCTATTACGGTACCGAAATTTTAATGAAAAATCCTGGTACTTCCGACCACGGTATTATTCGTAGCGATTTTCCGGGCGGTTGGGAAGGTGATAAAACAAATGGTTTTACGGGGAAAGGACTCTCTGACCAAGCCAAAGCTGCCCAAGCGTGGATGAAAAAATTATTGCAATGGCGAAAAACGGCCTCGGCCGTTCACTACGGAAAGCTAGTTCATTTTTTACCTCAGAATGGGGTTTACGTCTATTTCCGCTATGATGACCAACAGAAAATTATGGTCATTCTGAATAAAAATAAGTCCAAAACTACTTTGGAATTGGGGCGATTTGCGGAGCAAATTCAGACGGCTACTTCGGGGACGGATGTGTTGAACGGGGCGGTTTACGATTTGACGAAAGGAATAGAGCTACCAACTGAAGAAGCGCTGATTTTAGAACTAAAATAGTGTCCCTGCCCTAGTCGGCGGCACAATCCCCAAATGCTGATAAGCCTTCTCCGTCACCGAACGCCCTCTAGGAGTGCGCTGAATGAAGCCTTCCATGATAAGAAATGGTTCGTGGACTTCTTCAATGGTACCCGCTTCTTCGGCGACGGCGGTGGCGATGGTTGTCAAACCAACGGGACCACCCTTGAATTTTTCGATAATAGTCGAAAGGATTTTATTATCCATTTCGTCCAGACCACTGTTGTCCACATTGAGCGCTTCCAAGCCATATTTGGCAATGGCTACATCGATGGTGCCGTTCCCCTTGATTTGGGCAAAGTCACGGATTCTTCGGAGTAAGGCGTTGGCAATTCTAGGAGTCCCACGGCTACGTCGGGCGATTTCCAGTGCGCCTTCTTCTTCAATTGGTACTTTCAGAATACTCGCTGAACGCTTGATAATCCCCACTAAAGTTTTTACGTCGTAGTAATCTAAGTGGCACGTGATACCGAATCGGGCACGCATTGGAGCAGTGAGTAATCCCATCCGAGTGGTTGCACCTACTAGCGTGAAAGGATTTAACGCAATTTGAATACTCCGCGCATTGGGGCCGCTATCAATCATAATGTCAATGCGGTAGTCCTCCATGGCGGAGTAAAGGTATTCCTCAACGACGTTGTTCAGTCGATGAATCTCGTCAATGAACAGTACGTCTCCTTCGTCCAAATTGGTCAATAAGCCTGCTAAATCGCCCGGTTTTTCCAAAACGGGACCAGAAGTCATTTTTAACTCAGCGCCCAATTCGTTGGAAATGATGTGAGATAACGTCGTTTTCCCTAATCCGGGGGGGCCGTGTAAAACAACGTGGTCCAGTGCTTCGCTCCGTTGTAGCGCCGCTTGGATAAATACCTCCAAGTTATCCACAATTTTGGGTTGCCCACTGAAATCTCGTAAAGACTTCGGCCGTAAGGCTTTCTCAATTTGCTGTTCTTCGCCTGTGATGTTGTCGCCCGTCGGGTCGAGGTGTGGATTTTGCATAAATCAGTTATTCGTGACTGGTGACTAGTAATCCGTTTAGTCGTTGACCATCAATGAATTAATCTAATCGTGAGACAAGTGCTAACAAAAATAAACAAAAAAGCGGAAGGTGTATGTTTTTCAAAACAACAAAAAAACTTTGCGAGCGTAATAGTTGTTGAACGTTCATAACTTACGTCATTTGACTTTTCTATATGCAATTTTTATATCCTTCGTTTCTTTGGGCGCTGTTGGCTTTGGCCATACCAATCATCATTCACTTGTTCTATTTTCGCCGATTTAAGAAAGTATATTTCACCAATGTAAAGTTCTTAAAGGAAGTGAAAGAAGAGACGAGTGCACGGTCTCGACTGAAAAATTTATTGACCTTACTGATGCGATTGTTGGCAATGGCCGCCTTGGTTTTTGCTTTTGCGCAGCCATTTATTCCCGTTGATAAGGAAGTCAAAAAGGGACGAAAATCGGTTAGTTTATTTGTAGATAATTCATTCAGTATGAACGCTTTGAGTGAAGATGTTCCGTTGATTGAAAAAGCGAAGCAGCGCGCCAGAGAAATAATCAGTGCGCACAGCGACGAAGACGAATTTCAGTTGTTGACCAACGATTTTGAAGGTCGGCACCAACGTTTGGTGAGTAAAGAAGATGCCCTTTCTTTGGTGGACGAAATTAAGCCTAGTCCCGCCGTTCGCTTGCTGAGTAACGTCGTAGCTCGGCAGAAGCAAGTTTTGAATGCGCCCGAAGTGGAGAATAATATTCAATACATTATCTCCGATTTTCAAAAAAACATTACAGATATTCAAAACTACGCTGATACGCTTGGGGAAATTAACTTAGTGCCGTTACAATCGGTACAGGAAAAGAATGTGAGCGTTGATTCCGTTTGGTTCGAAGCGCCTGTGCAAATGGTGAATCAGTCGAATCGCTTGGTCGTTCGAATTCGTAACCACAGCGACGTACCCGCCGAAAATCTTCGTTTGGCTTTACAATACGATGGACAGGAGAAGCCCGTCGGTACGTTGTCTATTCCTCCCAATTCTGCGGTGGTTGATACCGTTAATCTGTCCGTACAGCGAACGGGTTGGCACGAAGGAAAGTTGTCCGTCACGGATTATCCCGTACAATTCGACGACCATTATTTCTTTGCTTTCAATGTAGCCGAAGCCATTCAGGTCTTAGCCATTAACGAACTGCAACCTAATAAGTACATCAATGCTGCCTTCAACGGGGCGCCTTATTTTGAAATTGAAAACAAGTTGAGTCGGAATCTGGACTATTCCCAATTTCCCAACTATCAAATGATTGTGCTAAATGAGTTGACGGCCATTTCGTCGGGCTTAGCATTTGAACTCAATCAATACACCAGCAACGGCGGAAACGTACTCGTTTTTCCCAGCCGCAATGCCAATTTAGAAACCTACAAGTCCTTTCTAAGTGCTTTCCAAGCGAATCAGTTGGTGGCTTTGGAAGAACAAGAAAAATCCGTTGGCCGAGTCAACTACGAAGAATTTATTTTCAAAGATGTTTTCGAAAATCGGCGGGCGAATCTCAAATTACCCGTGACGCAAGTTAACTATAAGATGACCGCCTTGGGTCGCAGCAAAGAAGAACGATTATTGACCTATCGAGACGGTTCTTCGTTTTTGAGTAAATACCGTTTGGACAAAGGAAACTTGTATTTATGTGCGGCACCGTTGGAGGAAGAGTCCAGTAATCTGGTGAAAAATGGCGAAATCTTCATTCCGATGCTGTATAAAATGGCCATTTCGTCGGGCAAAGACCAACGTATCGCCTACACCATTGGCAAAGACGACTACATCGAAGCCGAGAATCAGCAATTGACGGGCAACGAAACGGTGTTTAAAATCAAAGGAACGGGCGAGGAGTTTATCCCCGAACAAACCAAAATTGGTTCCAAAATTATCTTGGGCGTTTATGACCAAATCAAAACGTCGGGCTACTATGACCTATTCTTAACGGAAGGAGAAACCAAGTCCAAATTTGCCTTCAACTTCGACCGCAAAGAATCTAAATTAGCGTATTGGAACGAGGAAGATTTGGCTGAACAGATTGGGCCAAACGTGACGGTCTTGACCGCCAGTGCCGATACGGACTACGAACAATTGATTGGGCAGCGCAATCAGGGGATTCCGTTGTGGCGGTGGGCGATTATTGCGGCTTTGGTGTTTTTGGGTATCGAAGGGTTGTTATTGCGATTTTGGAAAGTGTAGGAAAGGTTAGGAACACGGATTTAACGGATTAGAAGGATTAGAACAGATTTCTAAATAGGCGTGGAGTCTTGAAAGTACTTGTTTTTTATGCTGCTTTTGAACCGAAAATAATGCTGTTTAAAGTTATGAACTGCTATGTTTTCCGCCCCATCGTATTTAATCTGAGAAAAAAAGAAAAAAACATAACAAAAAACATAATCTAAGCAGCGTTTTTCAGTGTCAAAAAGAAAACTTCGCATAGGCCTAACTTCTAAATCAATTTTACTCAGAAAGTTAGTGCATAAAGGTGGCCAAGAAATCCGCTTTATCCGTTAAATCCGTGTTCCCATTGAATCTAGTCTGACTTCTGACAGTCCATAGGACGGTCTGACTTCTGGCTTTTCAGCATCTATGTCTTCCGCTTCTTCTTCTTCGCCGCAGGAAACAAAATATTATTCAAAATCAACCGATACCCGGGCGAGTTGGGGTGCAGACTCAAATCCGTTTCGGGGTCATTGACGTAGTGTCGATAGTCTTCGGGGTCGTGACCGCCGTAAAAGGACCAAAAACCTTTTCCTCGCTTGCCGTGAATATACCGCGTCTCCGAAGCGGGCTTATTCTCTCCTAATAGTAAAACGTCCGATTTGATTTGATTCTTTTGGAAAGCGGTTGTTTGGCCCATGAATCCCTTAACGGTTCGAGTATGATTTTGGGTCAACATGGTCGGAACGGGGTCCCATTTGGCGGAAAAGTCGAATAGCGTAAAATAGTCCACTTCGGGTGCTAAGGGCTTTCCTTGGGGGCGGTCTAAAGTAGAATATTCGTATTGCAAAGGGTTGGTAATCAGTTGAAAGTCCTTAAAAGCAAAGGTTTTAGAATAATCCAATTTATTCTGTGCATTGGGGTCGGCTCCGTCGCCGTCGTACATATTGGCGCAAATGTCCAAGCCATCGGCGGCCAGAGCAATATCGTAGGTGTCCGTAGCGGAACACATGGCGAACATGAACCCGCCACCACCGACGTATTCACTAATTTTTTTGACGACGTTCAGCTTCAACTGCGACACTTTGGAAAAGCCGAGACTAGCGGCCAGCTCCTCCATTTTTCGTTTATTTTCCTTGTACCAAGGGGTCGTACCAAAAGAACGGTAGAACTTTCCGTACTGTCCCGTAAAATCTTCGTGGTGCAAGTGCAGCCAGTCGTATTCCGCCAATTTATCGGTCATCACCTCTCGGTCGTACACCGTCTCGTACGGAATTTCGGCGTAGGTCAACACTAACGTCACCGCATCGTCCCAAGGCTGAATCCTCCGTCCGTAGCGGGCGTTAAAGGCTGGGGTGTAAACCGCAATTTTGGGGGCTACTTCCAACTTCATCACGTCCATATTGACCTCTGGATTGGAAATTTGCGCCACAATTTGGTTATACGCCCCGTCGGGAATCACTTCGTAGGAAACGTCTCTCGTCAAACATTCCTTTTCGAAAGCCTTGGTGTAAGGAAAAGCAAAACTTCCCCCTCGATAATTCAACAACCACCAAGCCTCTACTTCTTGTTGCAGCACCCAATAGGTGATGCCGTAGGCTTTTAAATGGTCTTTTTGCTCCGTATCCATTGGGATGAGCATCATGGAAGCGGAGGCTTTGCCTATAAAAAATAAGCAAAGTAGTAGCGCTAATGGGTATTTTACGATGGTTCTATATTTCATTCGAGCTTAAATTTTATTGGTAAATTGAATTGAACTCTTACTGGTTTTTTAGAATGGGTTAATCGGGTTTATAAGGCTTACGGGGTTAATTAGGTTGATAAGGCGACACCTGATGAACCTCATTAGCCCCATAAACCTCATACACCCAGAAGTTACCTTTCCACCTATCCACCTCTAAACCTCTCCACCTACCCTCAATAACTCCCATGATACCGCCTCATAAACCATTCCAAAGTCAGCAGCCCCATCAGTAGGAAAAATATCCATTTCAGGTTGATGACCGAGCGGGTTTTGGTGGTCTGATAGATTACAGGTTTAACGGATTTTTTGGCTTCTATCTTATCCGAGATGGCCGTTAAATTATTGGGATAGACCAGTTCGCCACCGTATTGCTCACTCAGTAGGCGGAGCAAACCGTGATTGGCGGTGGTCTGAAAAGATTCTAGCTGGACAGGTTGCACGCTGAATTGGCCTTTGTAGGTTAGACTTTTGCCATTGCGGGTAGTACTACCCGAAAAAGTATAATTGCCAACGGGAAAAATACCCGCATTGAGGGTGTAGGCTTTGGCCGTTCGATTGAAGGTCGAAGGAAATTCGTTGCCCTCACTGTTGCGAATGGTCAAACTTACGTCCCCGTCGTTAATCAACTCGTAGTTGTCATTATACACTTCGGCGTCGAGAATAATCGGTTCGTTTTCGTTGAAAATATTTTTGTCCAAACTGATACGGAAACGTCGTTTATCTTCTTTCAAACTCAAATATTGCAGCGTTTTACCCAGTACTTCTTCGAAAATATCGTGATTTTTGTGTTGCAAATAATCGAACAATCGCCATTTCCAAATACCTTCCGCCGCCAAAACACCTTTTTTCATACCATCTTCTTCGCCCAAAACGAGTAGTGGATATTTGGTCTCAATCTTGCCAATCCGTTGAAAGAGCAACACTTGAGCGTTAACTGATTCTTTAAATTCGCCGAAAGGTGCTTTCATCGGCGCAAAATTGGGTAAGTTATTTTTGGTATTATCGTCAATTGTAAACAGCGAAAAGTCGTTAGCAACTAGACCTTGTACGTCGTTGCTATTTCTAGCGTCGCCGTTAATCGTCAGGATAGATTGCGTTTGGTTGAGCGCCGTTAAATTTGATTGACTACCAACCACAAATAGATGAGGTAGCTTTTTAGTCTGGATTTGCTGAATCAAGGCGTCCGCATTTTTCCCTTTTCCAGGTAGTTGATGTAAAATGATAAAGTTATAATCCGCCACTTTCGCCTTTAATTGGTCGATGTACTCGACCTTAATTTCGTAGTTTTTATTATTGATAACGGACTGCTTGATGGCCGTTAAATCGGGATGCGGTGAGTGGGCGACAATCAAAATTTTCTGTCGAGCATCCAAAACGTCGATGAAAATATCTTTGACGTTGTTGGCCGTGGTCACTTCGTCTTTGACGGAGTTGACGGCAATGCGAAAGCGTTGCACACCCGCTTGGTCGGCATCTAAAGTAACTTCTTGGGTAGTAAAAAAGTCGTTGCGATTGATGCTGACGGGAATTTGTTGTAGCGTTCTAGCTCGACCGTTTTCAATTTTGGAGACCACGATATTCGTTCTCGTATTGGGGCAGTTTTGCGCCAATATGTCCACTTCGATATTAAATTTGTCGCCCAAATAGGCTATTTTATTGTGATATACCCGCTTTATCAGCAAATCTCGTTGCGGCGTAGTGTCGCCCAAAGCTACGGTGAAAATTGGGGCACCCAAGCGATTCCCCGCATAAACGGGGTTGCTGCCTTCGTTATAAATACCGTCCGAGGCTAGGACGACGGCGCCCAGATTCTGGTTGCTGTACAAATCGTACAGCGATTTCAGCATTTCGGACAAATTGCTCACCTTATCCGTAAAACTAAAATCGACCCCTTCGCGGACTTCGCTACCAAAAGCGTATTCTTTCAAATCGTATTTCTCCGTAAGGTTACTTTTCAGTTGCGCATACTGGTCTTTGTAGGCTTGCAAGGCGGTTTCGTCCAATTCGCCCATGACTGATTCGGATTGGTCTTGGGCCAAAATGACGACGGGTTTCTTCGTATCGGTCAATAAACTTTTTATCAACGGAGATAGGAGTAACACGGCCAAGGTGGTGGCGGTGATGAACCGTACACCGCCCAGCAGCCAATTGAGCCAAGCGGTTTGTTCTTTGAAGGTATTGCTTCGAAAATAGACCAAAAGGGCATAGCCTAAGCCCAAAGAAGCGCATAGAAACAAGTACCAAGTCGGGTATTGAAAACTTAAATTATCCAAGTATATCGGTTTTTTGTAACTACGTTCTAGCTAGTTTTTTACCATAAAGGTTTAGAGTTCATAGAGCGCATAAAGTTTTTTCGAGCGCAGCTTTGACTCATTATTATGAAACTTCCTAGTAGTGCTAAGTAGTTTTCCAAATTAATACTGTCGGGTTCAAATTGAGCAGGAGAAGGAGATTCTTTCAGAGAATCTTCTTCTTTTAACCGTTCAAAGAGAAAGATTCCCTGAAGGAATCTCCCTCTCCTATCCGACAACTTTATCTTGACTAACCACTAAGTAATTATATTTTTATTTATTGCAGTAGTGTGAAATTTAACAGATGACTAATAAATAATTCGTTTGGTGTATTAGTGTTTATTCTGAAATTTTTCGTGGGGAAAGTGGT
>JBCCQK010000333.1:0-9525 GCA_039024375.1 Bacteroidota bacterium | reverse complement strand
GTAGTCTCCTCGATGTTGGAAGATTGTATCTTCCGACCAATATCTTCCAAGTTTTCAACTTGCCTAGCTTCAAAATACCAAGCAAGACACGATAAAATCGTATACGATATTGATTTTAAGATAAAATCAATAGCCGCTAGGCTAAGAAGTTAAAACTTAAAAAACGAATCGAAAGCCGTCAGGAGACGGCCGTGATACTGATTTTAAGTTTGGAAACTTAAAATATCGACCTCTACCTTAACCCTTAAAAAGAGAGACCCTTCTTTTCCAAGAAGGGCCATCCCAAAAACCAATTGTTAAAGGACATCTTACGTCTTTACGCGAGGGTCGCGTGTTTTTTCGAGATGTTTAATTCCGTGGTTTTAGTGGCTAGTAACTGGTAATTAGTAACTAGTTATTAGTAAATGCTCAGTAACATAGCTATCTCTTAACAAAAGTAGGTCTCTATAAAAGGATTTATCCAATCTGCGCTCGAAAAGGAGCTCTATGAGCTTTGTGTACTCTATTTCTTTATGGTAAAAAACGAGCACCGAGCAATTATGACCTTACAAAGATAAAGGCGAAAGGACTAAGATTGTACTTCTCCTTTATAAAATTATAAATTTATTTTTTGAACCGTCAACCGTTTGCCGTCAACCATGGACCGATAGCCCTAGTTCTGTGGCTGCAAAGCGGGCGCCTTTTTGACTCTTTTCGGTAATCTGATACCCAACGTTATTTCGTGCGCCCCGTTACTGTACTGCTGAAACCCTTGAAAAGACACATCAAAAGAGTAGTGAAAAGAGAAATTATTAAAAGTAGTTCCAACCAGTAAGCCTAGCGCGCCTCTCGAACCTCCTCGATACGATAACCCACCAATCAACTTATCTTCTAAGAAATATCCTTTTAGGTTAATATCTGCTTGGAAAGGTACCCCTCTAGTCTGTCGCAAAAGTAAAGAAGGTTCTAAAGTAAACCCATATTCGCTCGATTTAAAGCGGTGACCAATATTAAAAGCGTAGTAGCCTTGATTGTCCCTACTGTCATTCGTCGTACCGTCCAAACGAGCCATAATGATATTGGGAAAAGCAATACCGAAGAACGTTTGGTCATTATACAAGCCGTAGAAACCGAGCGTTGCGTCGAACTGATTGATGCCTGCTACCCCGTCTTCGATAAATAAATCCCCTTGAAAGGTATTGGGGTCCTCTAAAACCCCACCATCCAATTGCATCTGACTGAACTCGGTAGAAAAACCAAATCCTACTTTTAGCTTATCTACTTCAAACCGAAAAGCGTAGTTAATCGCCGCTCGAAATTGATTCATAGAAGCAATATTCTCCGAATAGACGATAGCCCCCAATCCAAATGATTTTCCAATCGGGCCATCGTAACTAGCTGCAAAGGTCTTTGGCGAACCGGGAAAACCTGCCCATTGATTTCTCGCATGGAGAAATACTTGATGATTATCGGTAGCACCTGCCGCTGCTGGATTGATTAACATGTGGTTAACGTGATAATGCGTAAAAGCAGCTTGCTCTTGGGCTTCTAACGTCCAGTTTAGAAAGCATAGACCTACTAAAAACGGTATAATTTTTTTCATTCTTAAATGAATTAGCGAAGCGAACGGGCCGCTCCTATGTCTTTGGGAATAATCGTTTTCGGGTAAGCAGTTATTAGTAACTACTCACTACTTGTTTTTTACCACAAAGGGATGGAGTTCATCAAGTACACAAAGTATTTTTTCGAGCGCAGTTTTGGTTTATCTCAAACATACGCCTTGATTCAAGGCTGTTAAGTTCTATTTCATAAGAGAGAAAATGTTAAAGTTTTTCCCAACGTTCGGAGATAGCACGGTGTAATTCCCCCTTTTGAAGGGGGTTAGGGGGATGTTTCATGCTAGTTTGCCGCCTAGCATCCCCCTAGCCCCCTTCAAAGGGGGAAAATACGGTGCAAAAAACTAGATTTTCTGACAAAAAATAAATGCCTAAAAATTCGTAAAAATAGAATTCAATGGCTCTGGGTAACTATCGTGAATGTGCCTATTAAGAAATCTGACTTCTGACAGTTCCGATTATTCGGAACGGTCTGACCTCTGACCTCTCCCCTTAATTCTGGTCCAAAATCGTCACGTGGTCTCGAATCCGCTTGCGGCCGTCAGGGCTATCGTATTCTAATACCCAGAAATAACCGCCTTCGTCCACCAATTCGCCACTTCGGTCTCTTCCTCTCCAACAATCCGACTCGGTGCCTAACACGCAACTATAATTATCCGCTTCGAACACTAATTGTCCCCACCGATTATAGACCTCTAAGTGATTATTGGGGGCTTCAACGTCCACACAACTGATTAAAAAAGCATCGTTTCGGCCGTCATCGTTAGGCGTCATAACTTTGATGGATTCCAAACAAGGTTTACAGTTGGGGTCAGATAGTACTCGGAAATTTTCCTCCGCCGTACAATCGTTATCATCGGTGACGATGACACCATATTCCCCTTCCCGCAAATTTTCGATACTCAAAGCGCCGTTAATATCATTCGACCATACGATATTTTTGTACGGAGCAGTACCTCCAGCAATATTGATACTAATCCTACCGTCCATTTCACAAACGGGCCTATTTTCATTTTCACTAATCACAATCGCAGCGGGTTCCATTAATTCAAAGCTAGCGGTTCCCGTATTGTCGCTATCGTCCGTCACGGTTACTTCGTAGGTTCCCGCTCCGACATCGGATAAAGTGGCCGTCGTTGCCCCCGTGTTCCATTCGTAGCTGTAACCGGGTTGTCCGCCCGTCACATCCGCTTGAATCGTGCCCGTTAATCCATTACATCGAATGGCACTCACCATCGTAATGGAAACTACGGGATTATCCACAATAATTTCGAAATTTTCAACCACCGTACATCCTAGAGCATCAATCACCGTTAGGCTACAATTACCTGCATCCAAGCCCGTCGCAGTCGCCGTTCCCTGTCCGTCGCACCATTCGTAGGTGTAAGGTTCTACCCCACCCGTGACCGTTGCTACGGCCGTCGCTTCGGGTGCGCCTTTTGTCACTTCCACGCTTACGGTCATATTAGAAGTAGAAACTACGGTAAAGGTCTCCACGTAGGTACAAACTTTACTATCCGTAATCGTCACCGTATATTCACCCGGTGTTAAACCCGATATGCTTTCCGTTGTGGCATCATTGCTCCAAGCGTAAGTATAAGGACTAAATCCACCCGCCGAAGTCAAAGTAATGCTACCATTATCATCCTCGGGACAATCCACATCCGTAATGGCTGCGCTTGTCGATAGAGTGGCCGTTGGTCCGCCTACTTCTATACTTTCCGTAAAGAAACAACCGTTGACATCGGTTACTTGTACCATATAAGTACCAGTCGGTATATTTTCGGCAGTATTCGTATCACCTATGTCGGCGGGGCCCGTCCAATCGTACATGTAAGGTTCCGTTCCACCACTTGGGGTTACTTGAATCGCCCCTCTACTCTCTCCACAAGCATCTTCGATTACTTGCACCGTGCCCGAAACGACAATAACCGCCCCAACTGTGACTGGGACCTCCGTCGTACATTGATTACCGTCGGTAACGGTTACCATGTAATCACCCGAAGGCACATTCGTTGGATTAGCCCCAACGATACCATCGACGCCCCAATTGTACGTATAATCGGCACCCGAACCTCCCGAAGCAGTCAGCGTAGCCGTTCCATCGGGCGCACCCGAACAAGAGGCATCGGTCGTGTTTACCGTAACGGTAATTTCGGTGGGAGACGTAATGGAAATATTATCAATTTCTTCCGTACAGCCCGTATTGTCAGTAATCGTAACGCTGTAAGTTCCCACGCCCGCATTGACAGGTCGATTAGCCGGAGCTAAAGTAGGGTCACTCCATTGGTAAGTGTAAGGCTGTGTGCCACCCGTTACCGATACGTTGATTCGACCATCATTTTCCCCAAAACAACTTGCATTCTGCGGCGTTACTACCGCCATGATTGCCGTAGGCTCCGTGATGGTCAAAGAAGCGGCGGGTATATCAGACTTCGTTTCCTGTCCACCGCAGCTTGTAATCGTAACGCTGTAAACACCAGCCGCCAAGCCCGTTGGATTGGGAATATTGCCAATAGAAGCATCGTTCCACTGGTAAGTATATAGATTATCTCCACCCGAAACGGTCAAAGTAATCAAACCGTCACTTAGTCCATTACAACTAACATTAGTAGCAGTTGCCGTTGCAGTAATGGGGCCCGCACAAACTGGACCACCTTCACCAACGGTAATAATTCCGTTAGTTTCCGTGAAGTCAACGGTCGCATTAGAGGTGGCCGCTTCTCTTGGAGTGGGTGTATCTTGAAAAGTAATCGTTGTATTCGTACCATTGGCACCGACTGCTCTAAAGCAAATTTCGAATAAAGTAGCTCCGTCGGCTAAGTCAACCCCCTGTGCCGAACCGTCGAACCACGCCATCGAAATAGCACCGTTCGCCGCACCACTCACGTTGAAACCAGCCGCCGTCAAATCGGGCAGGCCAAACTCTTGTACCCCTGTGAATTCCAACACGGCGGGGTCCCAGCCCAAAGAAAATTGTAAAGAAGCAATATCATCAAAATCGTTCACGACAACGGGTACACAAAAATCAGTACCGCTAGTAATGGTTGTCGGCGCAATGTTTACTAATTTATCTAAAACAATGGGTTCGACAGGGTCCATCGTATCGACGGGTTCTCCCATACCTACGGTAAATAGACCATTTGAACTAGAGAAATCTATCGTCCCACTCGGCGTGGCTAATTCTCTTCCCGTCGGCGTATCGGTAAAGGTGATGGCGGTGTTTGCCCCTGCGGCACCAACGACATCGAAACATAATTCGAATAATTCAGTCCCGTCCGCTAAGGTAAAGCCCGTAGTCGTATTATCAAACCAAGCTACGGCTATTTGCCCATTGGCCGCTCCAGTGACATTAAAGTTGGCTGGCGCCAAATCCGTTAAACCGAAGTCCGAGCCGAGTCCAGTGAAGGACAACACACTTGGGTCCCAAGCTAATGAAAACTGCATGGAAACAATCGTATTAAAATCCTTGACAGAAACGGGAATACAGACGTTCGTACCGTTCTCGGCCATAATTTCACCGATATTAATAATCCCATCACCCGTTGGTGGCGGCGGTGGGTCATTTCCGACGGTAATCGTACCATCAGTACTCAAAAAGTCGATGGTTCCGCTGGCGGTGGCCAATTCTCTGGCCGTTGGCGTATCGGTAAAAGTGATGCTTGTATTCGTCCCTTCGGTCCCCACTACATCAAAACAGATTTCGAAAATGACTTCATTATCGGCCAAGGTAACTCCTTGCGCTGCGTTATCAAACCACGCTACGGCAACCTGTCCATTAGCGGTATTATCGGTATTAAAACTACCCGCCGTTAAATCGGTCAAGCCAAAATTTTGAGTTCCCGTGAAGGTCAATACAGCGGGGTCCCAAGCCAACGAAAATTGCATGGCCGCAATGCCGTTAAAGTCTTTAGCCGTTACGGGAACACAAATATTCGTATTGGGAGTCGCCGTAATCTCTCCGATATTGACGATACCATCACCCGTCGGTGGAGGTGGAGGGTCAATAACACCCGTTCCTACGGTAACCGTACCATCGGTTTGGGTGAAATCGACGGTCGTATTGGCGTTGGCCGCTTCTCTCGCAGTGGGTGTATCCGTGAAAACAATTGTAGAATTAGCATTCGTCGCACCAATCACCTCAAAGCAAATTTCGAATAAAGTGGCGCCATCTTGCAACGTAACGCCTTGCGCCGTATTGTCAAACCAGGCCATAGCCGTTCGCCCCGAACTGGTTGCTGTTGTATTAAAGCTACCCGCATTCAAATCGGGTAAATTGAAGTTCTTTACCTCGTCAAATTGCAGTACAGCGGGGTCCCATTGCAACGAAAACTGTAGCGAAGCAATGCTATTAAAATCATTGACCGTTACTGGAATGCAGACCGTTGTACCCGATTCCGCTGACAAAGTGGATAAATTAACTAAGTTATCGCCACCAGTGGTAGGAGGTGGCGGTGGTGGCGGGTCAATAGTTCCGTCGCCAATTGTGACGACACCATTAGTTTCCGTAAAGTCTATCGTTGCGTTAGGCGTAGCTGCTTCTCTCGAGGTGGGCGTATCCGTAAAGACAATACTGGAACTAGTTCCGTTGGCGCCGAGTACCGTAAAACACATTTCAAAGATAGTCGCCCCGTCTGCCAAAGTAACACCCTGTGCAGTGTTATCGAACCACGCTAAAGCCATTCGGCCACTAGCTGCTTGGGTTGTATTAAAATTGCCTGCGGTTAAATCTACTAGATTGAAACCTCGGACTTCCGTAAATTGGAGTACCGAAGGGTCCCACTGCAACGAAAATTGTAAAGAAGCAATGAGGTCAAAATCATTGACGGTCACAGGTACGCATACCGTCGAACCTACGGGCGTATTCAATGTCCCAACATTTACCAAGTTATCTCCCGTGGAAGCAGGTGGCGGCGGTGTGACGCTATTAATTCTGATGGTTGCATTGCCGGGCGTTAGCCCTACCGAAGTCGTTGCTCCAGTCCGCATTACTGAAATGGGCGTTGGGGTACTGGAAAACGAAATGGCCGAACTAGTCCCTTCGTTTCCGACCAAATCAAAACAAACTTGATAAATGGTAGGTGAACCAGTCAGCGACTGCCCTTGAGCGTCTGCCCAATTTACACTCAGTTGACCGCTATTCGCAGCAGTAGTTCCAAAACTCGCCTGCGTTAAGCCCGCTAAGTTGATGTTTTGAATTTCTTTATATTGTAAAACCGAAGCATCCCAATTCAAGGAATAGTTCATCTCCGTAATGTCCGTAAAATTCGATACATCGACATCCAAGCAAATTGTTGTTCCCTTATCTCCCGATTGTGTGCCCCCCGAAGTTCCCGTAATCGAAGAAGTAATCGGTGTCATATCAACTGCTGGTGGATTGCCACCTCCAGCATTATTATTCGCATCTCCGAACTGACTATTATTCAGAGCGACATCGTTAGTGATTTCTCCATTGGTGGTAGCAATTTCGATGGCCAAACCAGTGCGACTTTCAAAAGTAATAGCAGAGCCAGAGTTGGCATCTCCCAAAACGGTAAAAGTCATAGTATAAATCACCGTTCCATCAGCAACGGTAACACCCGCCGTGGAGTTATCGAACCAAGAAAAAGATAGAAAGCCGTTATCTGTATCAGGGTTAAAATTACCCGCTGTTAAATCGGTCAGATTGAAGTTATCGACAGCGTCGTATCGGATGACGGTAGGGTCCCATTTGATGCCATATTGCATACTCACTATGTCGGTAAAACCATTGACGGTCATAGACACCGTGACGGTTTCGCCCGTGTTCCCCGTTATCATGGAGGGCGACAGCGTAAAGGAGGCTTGAGAAAAAGCTACAGACACCATGCAAAACAGGGCTGCAACAAGAGTGGTAACAATCTTATTCATTACTACGGAGTTTGGGATAATTAGACAACATTACATATTACAAAAAATCAACATACAATAAATTCCATGCCAACTTTTGTGCTATTCTCTAATTAAGATAATTTGTTGTTCCAATTACTAGCATTACTTACCACCCAACAAAATCACTTTTACCCATCTTATTTATTGTAATAAAATCCTCATAATCAGATTTTTATAAAAAGACAAGCAATTGGCTCTTCAAAGTTAGGTGTAAATAAAAGGTTTTAAATTTGTAGTATTAAAAATCGAAGCGTAAGTATTTCGATTTTTAAACCTATATGCTGCACTATATAGGCTGGATAAAATAGGTAAGGAAAGCGAGTGTTCTTCATAATTTGAATACAGCGGTGACTGTATTGGATATGCTCTTTTCCAGATGTTTTATCCCTTTAAACTAATTGGTTAATTTTAATGTCTTCACCAGATGAGTGATAAGTGATGAATGATGAATGATATGATTGTGTAGTAAATTGAAAATATTCGTCTTACGAAGCACAAAAATTATTCCCGAATTAATTGGGGATTTCGTTACACTCAACATTTATTAACCATCATTCATTATGGTTAGCGACCACATTGTAGTTCGTGTGTGAAAAAGTAAAATCTATTTTCCTATTTCGTTTCTCATCAGATAAGACAAAATCATATCTTATCCTTTTACTTGTATTTGTTTCTTAATCTTAAGTCATATCCAGTTCACTGTGAACCGAATAAAATCTACTTCAAAAGCATCATTTTTCTAGAGAGTCGGTACTCGTCGCCTTGTAGGGTATAAAAATAGGTACCAGCGCTGGGTAATTGCTGCCTGCTGATAGTTATGGTATTTTCTCCTTGGATACTTTTGAAAGTTTGTTGGTACACCACTTTTCCAGTAACATCGGTGACATAAAATTGCATCGTTTCGGCTACTGGAATGATAGCCATAATGTTTGTGAGGGTACTAAATGGGTTCGGTTCGTTTTGATATAATTGCATTCCATTCGGAGCGAGTTGCTCATTGATGGAAGTGGAAAGCACAGGTACGGTTAACATCCCCTCTTCAATTTCGGGCGCTCCTAGCATAGAATCCGTCGAAGTAAATTCGATTACGATGGGCGTATTGGTGATGGTTACGCTACTGCTGGTTCCCGCCTCGGCAATAACCTCAAACTTAAGTGTGAACAACTCTGTATCATCAGGTGCCGTGACGCCCCTCAACGTATTGTCAAACCAAGCAACCCTGATAGCTCCACTTGTGGCTTCGACAACCCCAATTTCTTTTTCGGTGAAAGCAGGAAGTACTTCCGAAAGATTTTCCACTCCTTGGAATGCCAAAACGGTACTATCCCAATTAACGGAAAACTGCATACTGGTAATGTCCGTAAAACCCGATACACTAACGGAAACGTCAACCGTTTGCCCCTTAGCAGCCGTCACATCGGACAATTTTAAGGTGATTTGAGCGACCATCGAAATTATCGCCAAAACGCAAGTGATTAAAGTGAGTGTCAGTCTCTTGAAGGTCATTCAAACAATTGGTTTAAGTATCTTTCGAATAGGCATTTAACACAGACGAAATAATAAATCAGTCCTCTAGATTTTTAGTTGAATCTTTTTTCCATAGGTTTTCAACCCATAAAAAAAAGGACCCATTTAAAAATCGACTAACTTATTTTTTTGTAGTCTTTTAGATAAATCTCTACTTGTTACGAGAACCTTGCTGTATTGTTTATAGGTTTTCTTATCTTTCGAATAAATATTTTTGATATTTTTTGATTTTCACCAAAAATATTGACTAGTACCTATTTCTCCATCCACAAAATGGCTTCTAATTACTCGGACAAGAGATACGGAAGCTCCAATACAGAACACTAGTGAATTGCTTATGTGTTTCAGTTGAACTACTGGCCTTATTATTTCTTGGAAAAATTTGAATCGGACGATTCGAAGAAATGAAAGGGATAAAACTATTCAAGCGAATAGCCTTTTGTAGTTCATGGGAATTAAAATATCACTGATTATTATCAGTTGTAAATTGTTG
>JBCCQK010000332.1:0-9528 GCA_039024375.1 Bacteroidota bacterium | reverse complement strand
GGTAGAAAGGCTAAGAGGTAGAAAGGCTAAGAGGTAGAAAGGCTAAGAGGTAGAAAGGCTAAGAGGTAGAAAGGCTAAGAGGTAGAAAGGCTAAGAGGTAGAAAGGCTAAGAGGTAGAAAGGCTAAGAGGTGGAAAGGCTAAGAGGTAGAAAGGCTAAGAGGTAGAAAGGCTAAGAGGTAGAAAGGCTAAGAAGCTATTGAAGTTTAGTACCGACCTTTACACCTCTTAACCTCTCCACCTATCAGCCTCTCCGCCTACGTCACTCAATCGGCACCCCATTCTCATCCGTCGTCAAAACCTCCGACATATAATCCAAAAATGGGCGCATAGCCATAAAAGACTGGTTCAATTGCTGTAGAAAATCGTTGGCGACGACTTCTTCGTCCGTAAAATTTCGAATTAAGAGGTACTGCTTGTAGCGAAGCAAGTCAACATTGGGGTGGTCTTTGGAATAATCTCTCGGTGCCGTTTTGAGTTGGTCCCCTTTCAATTCGCCGAAGGTTTTCACGAATACCTCATCATTGATAATGTCTCGTAAAGGTTGCGCATCAACGGCGATTTCGGCTCTAATGCGCTTTAAATCCTCTTTATTCGGTCCCCAGAAACCGCCCGCCACGAAGGAATTACTAGGTTCAATGTGGAAATAGTAACCACCCCGACGCCATTTGGTCGCCCTTACAAAACTACCACTACGATTGAGTTTATAAGGTGCCTTGTTCTTGGAAAAACGTACATCACGATAAATCCGATACATTTTGACGGGTTCGACCGCATCGTGCTTCGTCATTTCCGCTTCGAGGACTTTGCCAAATGCTTTTAAATCTTTTTCCAAGTCTAAAAATCGGGGTTTCTGCTCGTTGAACCAAGGGCGGTTATTGTTTTCTTTTAATTCGTGTAGGAACTGAAATAATTCAGGTTGAATGGTAATTTGACTCATATTAGGAAACGTTATTTTTAATTAAGTACTCGGACAAGTTTAGGTATAATTTTCTTTTGACAGGTCATACGACTCCGCATTCATCGGAGATTTCAAGATTTACAGGATTTAATTTTAGTTAGGGACGAGGAATTAAATAAACTACGCAAAATGACGAGTTTGTTTTTTCTTTTGTCCCGCTTTTCTAGCGGGACAAAAGGAAAAAGAAGCCGTCAGAGGTGTAGGGTATTTATTTCGTCGTCCCTTACTAATCAAGATATGCTTGAATGGCTTCTAGAAATCCTTGCTGTACTTTTGCGCCCGAACGAAAATACAATTCAGGGTCAATCAATTCTGCTTCCATCAACTGAAAATGTCCTTTGTGGATAATCCCGTCCATCCTAGCGTACAAAATTGGTTCGGAAAAACTGTCTAAAATTGCCCTCGCTTCTTCCACAATTAAATCGGGCGGATGTTGGTAAGTGACCGTTCCTCCCAAATCCGTTTGTACCCGAAAATCTCCCTTCTTGGGCTGCTTATGGGCCGTCATACAATATTTTTTATCAAAAAAGACCAGCGACCATTCGCCGTCGGTCGTAATCTCATCGGCAAATTTCTGTACCATCACCGCACTTTGTCCGTAAGCGCCCGCTAATTTTTTTTGCAAAGTAGCGCAGTTTTCGTTGTCAAAAGCGTAGGTGTGATACGCAGACATAGAAATCACTGGCTTAATGACCCCTTTTTGCCAATTGTTTTCTAGCAGCATTTGCTCTAAGTTAACCGTTTCTACGGAAGAAAAAAACAAAGTAGGGATGACCGAAAAGCCAAAATTGGCTAAGTCCCGCAAATAATGTTTATCATAATTTTTTTCGATAAGGGTAATGGGATTAAAAACGGGTACTTTCAGTTTTTTCAGTTGCTGTAAATACTGCACAAAGGCCTCCGTTTTTTGGTGGTAATCCCAAGCAGACCGAAACAGCAGCATATCCAATGACTCGTAGTCAAAAGGTTCATCCCAAACAATAGGGACCAATTTCAGTTGATGCTTTTCAAAAAGGGGGAGTAAATATTGGTCATCGTAGTATAAATCCGAAAATTCTCGGCAAGTGACACAGCCTATTTTTTTCATAAACTAAGAATTATTAGGGGCATCTCAAAATATCGTTTAAGGAATTGGTATCCTCGAAGAACCTAACACAACTCGGAGCGTTAGGTTACCGTTAATTGCCAAAAGTAACCTAACGCTCCGAGTTGTGCGACATTTTGAGAGCCCCCCCAATTATCATTGGTACCTTCCAGAAATAGAAAAGTAGTCGAATGAACTTGAAAGTAAATGTAAATAGTGGACTTATTTTTGTTATCTTCCTAACTGTTGCCCATCCTAATACCGTCTAATCTGCAAAAAATGATATTCAACAACTCACTTCCGCTCAAATAAACGTAATAAATTAAAATAAATGTCAAATATAATTATCTTTGACCCTACTAAAGGAAAATTGATTATTCATAATTTTAATATCTTATAAATAAATTTTAACTTTTTATAAATCAATAGTTTAGCTTTCCTCCCCCTTTCGAATTGCTACTAAACTACAGCAAACCTTATCATGAGAAATACTTTTTTACTTGCCTTGTTCTCCATCTTTTTAGTGGATTCGCTCGCTGCCCAAAGTGTTACAGTCGGTTATGCCCCTCCAGCCAAACACGCTGCCGAATTCGGCTTGACGGTTGGATATGCTGCTAACTATGGAGATGTGGATAATCGCCCTGGGTTTGGCTTAGGGCTACACTATCGAAAGGCAATCGACTACTTATGGTCTATTCGAGTAGAGGGAAATTACCTTTCGTTGAACGGTGAATCGGACGACCAGACCGTAGAATACAGCACTTCTGTTGCCAACTTGGGCGTACACGGGATTATGTCCTTAAATAATTTACGCTACGATGGTCCTAAAAAGACCAACATCTACGCCATGTTCGGCGGTGGTATTAATAATATTTCTCCTGATGTGACTTCTAGCATCGTGGCCGACCCCGATAGCTATACGAAGGCGAGTGTACAAGTAGGTCTTGGTTTTGCCTTCAAGATTAACGAGAAATTCAACGTTGCTATCGAAACGATGGGCATTCGACCTTTCGGAAAAGACCTCGATTTGGTGGATGGGGTTCCTGGAAATGATAACGACTTTATTAACTATACCAGCGTCCGCTTCAACTTTAATATTGGCAAGAAAGAAGGCGTCAAAGAGCCACTTTACTGGGCGAGTCCTTTTGAAGATGTAATGCGAGACATCGCCGAACTGAAAGCCCGACCAAAATTCGACCTTACCGACGAAGACGAAGACGGCGTTGTGGATATGTGGGATGAAGATACTTCTACGCCGAAAGGGGCCGCAGTAGATGCTAAAGGTAATCTGTTGGATAGCGACGGTGATGGCGTGGCCGATTATAAAGACGAAGAACCTTTCTCTGCGCAGGGCTACACGGTCAATGTAAAGGGAGTCGCACAAGTCCCCGAACCAGATTACTTGAACGAAGCGGACGTCAACCGCATCGTTGATGCCAAAATCAAAGATTACGACTTAACGTCCAACGTAAAGGTTAATTGGTTTTTACCCAACGTCAATTTTTCTAATAATAGCTATACCGTTGCTAGAAGTGAGTACGAAAAGTTGTACCAGATTGCTAAAGTGATTCAAGATAATCCTCAGATGAACTTCGTGGTACGTGGCTTTACGGATAAAACCGCTTCTGAAAACTATAATAATGTATTATCCTACAATCGAGCAGCGGCAGCTATCGACCACCTAGTCAATACCTACCAAATTGATAGAGCTAGATTATTGCTCCAATGGGGCGGCGAATCCGAAAATATCATTCCTGCCAACAAAAGTGCGGTCAATCGACGAGTAGAAATTGGCGTTGCTAAGGCGGGCGATGCGGAGATGAGTAAGCCCGAAGGTCCCGATGCGGGTGTGGGGACGTTTAAGGGGAATAAAACGGGGTATTAACCATTTAAGAAACTATGTCCAACGCAAAACGAGCCATCTCTGCGCCCACTCGCCAAGGCGAAATCTACATCAAAGGTATGATGGGCGCCCAACCTACTGTTCCTTTCAATGATAAAAAACTAGTAGCGGCCGCCGTGGCCAAAATGACTCCCGAAGCGGCGGCGTACATCATCGGTGGAGCAGGAAGCGACGATACCGTTAGAGAAAACGTCGATGCTTTTGCTAAGTACCGCATCCATCCAAGGATGTTTCGGGACGTATCACAGCGAGATACGAGCGTTGAACTATTCGGCACCAAAATTCCCGCTCCAATTTTAACCTGCCCCATCGGTGTGTTAGAAATGGTCCACGAAGAAGCCGACAAAGCCGTCGGCCGAGCAACGGCCAACTTAGGATTACCGATGATTATATCCAACCAAGCTTCTTTTCCGATGGAAGAAATCACGGCGGGAATGGGCGATGGCCCTCGGTGGTTTCAACTGTATTGGAGTAAGTCCAACGATTTGGTAAAAAGCCTAGTTGAACGCGCCAAAAACTGCGGTTGCACAGCAATTGCGGTTACCTTAGATACCACCATTTTGGGTTGGCGAACGCAGGACTTAGACCTCATGCACCTACCGTTTTTGAAAGGTCAAGGCATCGCCCAATACACTAGCGACCCCGCCTTCAACACCATTGTCAAAAATATGGACTTTGGCAGCGAAGCCATGAACGTGCCGGGTATCGACCCCGAATTGTTCAGGTCCGTACAGGCTTTTACGGGCGTTTATTCCCGTCCCTCGATTACTTGGAAAGACTTAAAATTTTTACGCTCGGTCACCGATTTACCGATTATCTTAAAAGGGATTTTGCACCCTAAAGACGCCGTTCTGGCAGTGCGCCACGGCGTGGACGGACTTATCGTATCCAATCACGGTGGACGACAAGTCGATGGTGCCATTGCGGCGATTGATGCCTTGCCCCAAGTGGTCGATGCCGTTCGCCAAGCGGGTAGCGATATGCCGATTTTGATGGATAGTGGCATTCGAACGGGAGCGCATATTTTTAAAGCACTGGCTTTGGGCGCAACGGCCGTCTGTATCGGCCGCCCCTACGTGTACGGATTAACCTTAGCAGGGCAGCAAGGCGTTGAAGAAGTCTTGGCCAATCTAATGGCGGATTTTGAGTTGACAATGGCGCTGTCGGGGTGTAGGAATTTGGGGGAGATTGGTGGGGAGGCGTTGGCGTCAAGTTAAGTTATACTAGGGCTAATATTCATTGAATATCAATCGTTATGGCAGCAGGAAGGAGATTCTTTCAGAGAATCTTCTTTTTTTAACCGTTGAAAGAGAAAGATTCCCTCAAGGAATCTCCCTCTCCTATCCGACAACTTTATCTTGACTAACCACTTAGCTAAAATGTGAAAATTGGACATCAAAATTGATAAAACATAACGGTTTGAATCCCGTTCAATAAAACGGGATTCAAACATCGACCTTCGTTTTTAAAAGAGATAAGGTGCTAAAAAACAGTCGTTTATCTTTTGACTGTTAAGGCTCTTGAGACATTGGATAATTCGATAATATTTGTTATTTCAGTTCATACGACTGAATTTGCTGAACAATCATTCGGTAGGCTACACCAAGTTCAATATTAACGCCGTTTCCTTGTCTATCAGACATAAAAGTAGGGGATAGGCCAACATAAAATTGTAGTGCATTCGTCAAAATTGAAGGAGTACCATACATAAAATTAGTGTCGGGTTTACAAAGTTTAAGTACATAATTTAAGCGGAGTCTTGTTGCGCTTGAATATTCACAAGAGTTAAGCAACAGAAAGCGCATAAAAAGTATATGCCATCTTGGCAATTTGTCCTTATGTGTATTAAGATAATTAAGGTGGGTTTCAGTTATCGTATCATTTCCAAAAAGTAATTCCGAAGTAGTGATATTTCCACGAATAAGATTAGTCCTTGGCATCCATTCAGAATGTATAGTTTTGAAGTCTATTGACTTTTCATAGAGGAATGTATTTATTTTTTTCAAATCACCTGTAAAAACAATCTGCTCTCCATTAACTATTACACTATCAGTTGAATTTGGTTTTGAAAATAATTTTATCTCCTTTCCTTCTATTTATGCTTTGTAATAGGAGTAGCCTTGGGTAATCAAATCGAATTCAACAAATCCGTCTTTTTCAATTATTGTATCAACTATTTGAGACTTCCAAGGTATTTGATGCCAATTTTCAATTTTCAGTCGGATTGAGTCATCCAATTTATTTTTTAAAACTAGCTTACTTTTTCCGTCGATGTCAAATACCTCAGCTTCTTCTTCTGATTGACAACTCCAAAAGATGCTGGTTACAATTATCACTAAAGGAAGAACCAACTGTATTTTCATAATTATCTTGGTTTTCTACTTTCCCCCTTCATAAACCGCCTGCGCAACCATCAAATCCTGCACCGCCACGCCCGTCAAGTCGGCCACTCTAATCTGCAAATGGGCGTTTTCTTTCAATGGTGGCGCCACTATAAGTTCTCCTAGTTCCGCTACCCTTTTGCGCTTCAATTGCTTGGCTTTTACCGCTTGATAGACCTCTCCCCTACTTTCGCTTTGGCTTCGACTATCTACACAAACGACGTCCGCTTTGGCCAAAATTTCGGGGGCTAATTCTATTTTTTCTGCCGTATCTGACCCCATTGCGGTAATGAGCGTCCCCGGCTGAATCCAATTTGCTTGTAGTAGGGGTGTTTTGGACGGAGTAGTCGTCACTATCAATTGGCTATTTCTAGCTACATATTCTGTTCGATAAACTACTTCTATATCCCAATCACTATTGGCAAAATGCGTCAAGTAGGCCTTTCCCTTAGCGACCGACCGAGCATATACGAGTACTTTTCGAGCGGTCACCACGGAAGCTAAATATTCGAGTTGGAACTTAGCTTGAATACCCGTCCCGATAATGCCAATGGTTTGTACCGTCGGCGATGCTAGATATTTAGCGACAATGGCCCCCGCTACGGCCGTTCGAATATCGGTCAAATAGCCGTGGTCTAATAAAATGCTTTTTAGGACGCCCGTTTTTTGGTCAAAAAGCAACATGGTCCCCTGACTAGAAGAAAGACCTAGCTGCGGGTTTTGGTAGAAGCCCGAGGCCAACTTAACGACGTAGTATTTCCCCGATTTTAAGTAACCGTATTTGAGGTGCAACTCTCCCGGCGGGTTTTCAAAAATCATTTCTCCGACGGGCGGAATGACCGCTTCGCCTTTCGAATAGGCGACAAATCCCGCTTCGATGTCTCGAAACACGTCCGCTTTTTGTAGGGCCGACTTGATTTGGTCGAGTGAGAGGATGGTTGGTTGTTCCACTATATTTCTCCTTTTAGACGCTTGCTAATAACTTCAGCTTTACTGTTGACGCCTAGCTTTTTGTATATTTTTTTGATATGGTCTCGGACGGTTTCTAAAGCAATACCGTGTTTACTAGCAATTAGTTTATAACTCAACCCGTCCGCTAGGCCTTCCACAATTTGTTGCTGTCGGTCGGTCAATTCGACCATTGCGGACGATTTCTTAGCTTTGGGTGCAAAAAATCCAATCACCTTGCGGGCAATCGACGGCGACATATACGACCCACCACGGTGGATAATTTCAATGGCTTCTTTAATTTGAAAAAGGGAACTTTTTTTAGAGATGTAACCAACGGCTCCTTCTTGTAGCGCCCGAAAGATGCGCTCGGAATCCTCGTGGCTACTCAACATGACCACGTCCATTTTTTCATCCAGCTTTTTAATCAACGAAATCCCCTCTAAACCCGACATACCGGGCAGTCCGATGTCTAACAGTAGCACTTCAATGGGTAAATGCAGTCTAGCATTATCCAAAAATTCTTCTACCGAATTGGCGACGTAAACCAATTCGAAAATAGGTAGCTGTTGGAAAAAGGTAGTCAAATTGTCTAATACCATCGGTTGGTCTTCGACAATGCCGATTCTTATTGCACTCATGGTAGCGAAGGTAACGATTTTCGAAGTATTTTTTCTACCTTGTATGATATAATATCTTCGCTAAATGAATGATAAGTGATGAATGATATTAATAGGTAGCAACTTGAAAGCATTCGTCTTACGAAGTACAAAAGTTATCACTCATCAACCATCCCATACGGGCAAGCTATTCATTGTGGTTGGCGACCACATTAATGATAACGTATTAATTTTCAAACAAATCATCCAACGTTAACGCCTTATCAATCAACCCAATACTATGTTTGTTTGGCATTAAAGGAAAAGGACTGATAAGGTTGATAAAAACTTGTTTGTGCGTTTTGGTTGTTTGTTGAAATACGCCTAGTTTTCTGCTCAAATTCGTAGCGTATTCTTTGGAGATTTCTAAAGGTGCATTGTAAAATTTTATTTCAAACAAATTGACAACTTGGTCATTGCGGTCAATCAGCAAATCAATTTGCGTACCACGAACATTTTCTGTTCCTTTTTTATAAAAAGAAGCTGTTTCCGAATAAACGCCACCAATACTCATCGCTTTTTTGATTTGGGTAACGTGCTTTAGACATATTCCTTCGAAAGCGTACCCAGACCAACTTTTATACGCTTGTGTTTGACTCATTTTCTGCCAAACTTCCGTTTCAAGCGTTTTTTTCGTTTCAATAAATTTTAAGTAGAACAAAGAATACTCATCGGTGAGTCGATAAATCAAGCCATTCTTTTTCTTTCCGAAAGGATAATACGGGCTAATAAAACCTGATTGTGCTAATTCATCTAAGACTCTTTTGATGCTTCCACCATCTGATAGCTTACTCAATTTAATAATCTCATTACGGCTCAAACCTCGCCAAGTAGTTGCTAAAGCCCGTATGATAGCAATATGGTTTTCGGAATCTTTAAACAAAGAAACGTACAAGCGCGTAAACTCCATTCTCAATAGACCCGTCGGAGAAAAGCAAATACGATTGATATTTTCAGTAGCCCCTTCTCCTGGTTTTACCTCTTTTAGGTAATGCGGAATACCACCCATTGCCATGTACAATTGGGTCGTATGATACCGATTCAGATTAACGTTTCTCGATTGAAAATAGGTCTCCGTTTCGGCCAAGGTAAAAGGATACAACTGAACCAATCGAGTGATTCTATTGTGCAATCCTCCCTTGTGATTCACTACTTTCTGAATCATCCAAGAGGCGGCTGACCCACAAATGACGACCACCATGTTTTGGTTAACGGCCCAATTATTCCAAAAAAAACTAAAAGCACTCAAAAAGCCCGAACGCTTTGATGCTAACCAAGGCAACTCGTCAAAAAAAACGACCTTTTTTTCTTCGCTTTTGATGGTTTTTAAGTACTGAATCAAAAAATGAAAGGCTTCTAGCCAATTTTTAGGCGTAGCTACCTTTTCGTTTATCCCCTTGTATTCCTGCAATTGATACCCAAAGGCTTGTAACTGTTCTTGTTTGGAAGCATGTTGAGTCCCAGCAATCTGAAACACAATTCTTTCTTGGTAAACCGTTTTAACCAAGAACGTTTTCCCGACTCTTCTTCTTCCAATGACGGCTACCATTTCGGCTTCATTGGAAGCTAGTGCTTCATTTAATATCTTTTGTTC
>JBCCQK010000331.1:0-9557 GCA_039024375.1 Bacteroidota bacterium | reverse complement strand
GATTTTATCCCAAATTAGACTAAAACCACCATTAAATTAGGGTTATTTTAAGATTTTTAGGTTGAAATATTTCGACCACCTGATTCTTTATAAGAGCCAAAGATTATATTCAATCCCTAGAGCGATTTGATGCCATCAAAAAATATTGTACTCGGTATCTGAGGAAAGAAGATAACTTGCGGAGCAACTGCTTCGTCAATATGCTGCTAAAGATTCCGATTTCGGATTTTCATAGAGTGGGAGTAGAAAGGCGTGCGCAGAAGTACTACGATACATTATTAGCTACCCCAATTGACATCGCCAATCAAGCTATGGAAATAGAAATCATTCCTTACGAGGATTTATGGGAAATGGTGCTGGCGTCTTTAGAGATGAAGTTACAGGCGCCTAAAGGGTGAGAACCATTAGGCTATATTCGAAGTCGGGGTAGTACTTCCAGTACTTCGATTGCTGGAAGCACTTTCCTCATGAAAAAATTCAGAATAAACGCATTCACCGCCCCAAAACCAACTGCTGCATCCGCTTTCGAAACAAAAATTGGGGCGTTTCGCTGTACAAATTTTGGTACAAATGAAGTGCTTTCTGTCGGTAGGCTTCTTTGTCGGTGGCCACTCTATAGAGTTCGAAATAAATGTCAGCTCTTTCTTTTAGACTGTGTTCTTCGGCTAGTAGCTGGTCTAAAATGTCTTTAGCGTCTGCTAATTTTTTTTCGGCGAAAGCCACCCTCGCTCCCAATATTTTAGCATCAAAAATCAAATCAGGATTGCCCAGTTCTTCGGCAATTTCCATGGCTTCTTGCTGTGCCGCTTTGGCCGCTTCGATTTTTCTCTGAGCGACCAAGGGCTTTCCTTTTTCAATGAGGCTGCTGCCTAACACCAAGCGATTGTTAATTTGGCGGGTAACCTCAATGGCCAAGTCGTAGTAATTGACCGAGATTTCGAATTGATTTTTATAGAAATAAATATCACCTAAAGTGTTCACTGCTTTGGCAATGCCTTTTTGATAACTCAGTTCTCGACAAAGCGCCAATTGACGTTCTAAGAATTGAATGGCTTTGTCAAATTCTCCTTTTACCGTATGCAGGTCGCCAATTAAACCGAGCGTAATGGCAATGCCCTGCTTGTCGCCCAGTTCTTCCACCAACTCCAAATCTCGTTCGAAGTGGTGCATGGCTTCGGGGTAGTCCCCTTTTCGTTCGTAAACGCTGCCAATACAACCCGTTGCGATGGCCGTTAACTGCTTATTTCCCAATTCTTGGCTAAGGGCTAGTCCTTCTGTATAACATTCCAGAGCTGCGTCGTAGTCCCCTTTCTCAAAATAGACGATGCCCATATTGGTGTAAAGTGTGGCCATTCCCTGTTTATCGTTCGCCAATTGACAAAGTTCCAACTGGGATTTTTGCCACCGAATTCCTTCGTCGTAGTTTCCCTCGTTCATATAGGTCAAGCCGAGATTGGCGACGATTTGGGCATTGGCCGCTGTGTAGTCGTATTCCTCACTTAGTTGAATACTTTTAATAAAATATTCTTCGGCTTTTTTGTATTTTCCTTGGCGGAAATACAAATTACCAAGATTTCCAAAAACCTTGAAAATACCGTAGCGGTCATCGACTTGCTCAAAATAGGCGGTGGCTTTTTCCAGATGAATGCGTGCCTGTTCGTATTGACCTTTTAGCATCAATAAATTTCCGAAGCTATTATGGGCTTGTCCCGCTCGGTCGGGATTATTAATCTTTGGTGCCAAGTCAATAGCTTCTTTCAAAACCTTTTCGCAGGCGGTCCATTCGCCAATGAGTTCCAAAATGGCCGCTTTTTTTAGCAGCGCCCGCACGAGCTGTGCATTATCTTTGTCCGTTTTTTGTAGGTTTTTAATGAGTTTATCGTAAAGGGAAAGGGCTTGTTTATTCTGAAAATTTTTGCGGGCGTAATCGGCCGCTTTTCGGGTGTAATCATTATGCTTTTCGGGCGCATCGGCGTGTTCGTAGTGAAAAGATAAATCGAGATACTTTTCGGGTAAATTATCGGCGTTTACTTTTTCGATAGCTTTGGCAATCAAAAAATGGAGTTCCCGCAAGCGAGTACGTAGCTGCATTTCGTAAACTGCCTCTCGCAACAAAGAGTGCTTGAAAATATAGCGCAACTCGTTCATCGCCCGCCAAATTTGCCCCTGTTCGGCGGTCTTGATTTGCTCTTTTAGCATATCCAACGCTTTGGTGGAGTCATCCGCTTCGAACAGGTGTTGCGACCGCATGACTTCCGTCAAAACGGGCAATTCGAACTCTCGACCGATAACTGCGGCTGCTTTGACCGTTTCTTTAACTAAAGACGAAAGACGGTCAATGCGTGCCATCAAAACGGAATTGATGGAGGAAGAAACTTTAATGCTTTTATCGCGGATGTGCCAAATATCGTCTTCTTGCACGAGCAAGCCACTTTCTGAAAAGTATTCCAGAATTTGTTCGGCGTAGAAAGGGTTGCCGTTAGTTGAACGTACCAATAAGTCAAAAAACTCTTTGTTGATGTCCCCATTAAGGCGATTAACGACAAAGGATTTGAGGGCGTTCGGCGTCAAGAATTTAAGGTCATAATCTTCGGTAGCTACGCCTAGCTGTTGAATGGTGTCGGCGGAAACGAGCAACGGCTTCGTGCCATCGTCTTTGTAGCGAGAAGTAACTAGTACAAAAATTGGGAAATCTTTGAGTCGTCGAACCATTTCGCTCAACAAACTCATCGAGTCATCATCGAACCAATGTCCGTCTTCCAATTCTATTAAAACAGGGCGAATCAGGGCTTCGGCTTTAAAAACGGTAATCAACGCCGTTAAAATATTCTGATAGCGACCTTTTGCATCTAATTGCTCCCACAAAGAATCGGGATAACGGATGCCGATGAGCGCAGCTAGAATGGAACGGGTACGGGAGATTTCCAAGTAGGTATCGTTCGCTTCGGGGTGACTACTGCGCCCAATATCGTTGAGTAGCCACTGAAAGCGCCGTTCGAAGGCAGTTCGGTTGTCCAGTTTGGTGTTTTCGGGGGATTGTTCGAAATAGTTTTTTAGGAAAAAAACAAACGGATTGAACGATTTTCGAAGAATTTGGTCAGCTTGGCAAGACAACCACGAAATGGTTTCTTTGCGTTGAAAATATTTTTTCAGTTCGAACGAAATACGGCTTTTTCCAATCCCCGCTTCTCCGTAAATGTAGGCAATGCCCAACTTATTACTTGTAAATACTCGCTTAGCGAACTGTTTGAGCGACCTTAATTCTTCATCTCGACCCACGATTTTTCCCGTGTAAACGGGTTCGTCACTGATGTTTCTTCCCGTCAGAACGTAAGTGGGGACATCCCGCATAATGCCCTTGTAGGAAATGTCTCCTTTGTGCTTGAATCGAAAATTTCGGCTTTTTTGAATTTCTTTATCTACCAATACTTCTCCCCAGTCGGCTTTGACCATCAGTCTAGCGGCTAGGTTGACCCGATTTCCAACCACGGCGTACTGACAACGTTCTTTACCACCTACGATGCCCGCATAGGCCACGCCCGACGTAATCCCAACTCGGTAGCGTAGTCCCGATTTTTCGATTCCTTTCACAGCGTCTTGCACGGCGGTTATCAATTCTAATGCCCGTTCCGCATTATTTTCGAAACTGATGGGGGCACCAAAAAAGCCCACCATTACTCCTCCTTTGTCTCCGAAGTCCACCTCTTTGAAGTAGCCTGAAAATTTATAAAATTCGTTGACGACGGTGCTGACAAATTGATTTAACAGTTGGTGGTTCCGAGTTCCAGCGAAAGAAATAAAAACGGTAATGACCGAACGGAACTCCCCCTGTTGGTTGAATTTGATGACGGATTCCAAAAGGAAACTTTTAGCCGTTTGGGCAGAGAGTTCTTTAGCGGGAATGAGGGGATAAACAATATTTTCTTCTTGGCCAAAATCTTTGACGAGTCGATAAAACCCTTCTTCTATGCCTGAGAAATGACCATTGGCACTAGCTAATTCTCGGTGTAGATTTTCGGCAACAACAATTTGCTGGTCTTGCGCAAAATGTTCGCTCTGGGCACAGTCTTCGACGCCATTACCCCGAAAGTAATACGATTTGTGCGCTTCGTCACCGACAATTCCCCATTCGACCTCTCCGCAAGCCAAACCTATTTTGACTTGAATGTCAAACACGCCGTACCTAGTATTCCATTGAGTGGTCGCATCGAATAAATCCCTTAGAGCTTGCGCAGTAAGGATGATTTCCCAAGGGTGGCGCACTTGTTCTTTAGGAAAAATAGCGGTGAAGGCGTCGCCCGCAAAGTAGGGAATGAACCCTTTCTTTCGGTACACCAATTCGACCATTGGTTCGAAGACCTTGTTCAAAATGATGGATAGTTCTTCGGCGCCCTCGTTTCCTTTTTCCATCAAAGATTCCGTCATGGGCGTGAAGCCCGAAAGGTCAATAAACATCGTGTAAGCAGAAAAATAACCGTGGTTATTCTTTTGTTCAAATTGATGTTGTATAAAATATGGAATTAAGTTTTTCAAGGGTGTATCGAATTTTCTCGTATGAGTTGGTCTAGTCTTTAGTTGCGGCTATGCTATGTAGTGAAACAAAAAACGTAACCATTCAGAATTGAGAGCAGAGAGTAGAGAAATGAGACGCATGACGTTGCTAAGGAAAACGTAAAATTTAAAATTACAAATCTAAAATCTAAAAGTATTGATAATCAATAAGTTAAAATTTTTGAAATGGTAAATTTGTTTTTTACTATGTCCTAATAAGGGAAAAGTTAGAAATTTTGTCACTTTTGTCTCGATATAAGTCTCTATTCTCTCAATAAAGTGGTCTCTATTCTCTATTCTGAACAGTTACTAAAAAACGAAAATAACAGATATTTCCATTCTAAAGTTGAAATTTACAAATAATTAACGAGGCAAATGTAGTTTTTTGTGGAATAAACGCAGAGAAAAAATAGCGCCAAGGGGTATTTTATCCGTTTGAATTGGTTACTTTTCCTCCCCGCAGTGTCTTTATTTAGCACTGATTCTGTGGTGGAAACTACTTTTTAGCCTTCATTTCCACAGTTTTCAGTATTTTACCGTGACTTCAATACTTTTAAGTTTTAAATTTAGCATTCTAAATTCTACTAAGTACTTTTATTATTTATCTATTCATTCAATCTAAATATTATGTCATCACTTAAAGACAATTTCGACCAAAAAAAAGAAGCCCTTGGCAAGGCTTACGACGATAAGAAAAAAGAATTACAAAACGATATTGCGGAGACTAAGGAAAGTATTAGCAAAGGAGTGGAGACGGGTAAAAAAGCCGTCAGTAGCTTTTTCAGAAAATTGTTCATTGGCCTCTTTATTTTTGGATTGCTGGCAGGAGTTGCCTTCTTGGTTTTTGCCAATATGGATTACAGTGTCGGTAGTCGAGCGGGAGAATTGATTAAAATCTCCGAAAAAGGAGTCGTTTTCAAAACCTATGAAGGTCAACTAAGTTTAGGGGGCGTATCCATGACGGGTAGCGGCGAACCCAACATCGGCAACGTGTGGGACTTTTCGGTAACGGACGAAGCGGTTTTTGAAAAAATGGACCAATTGCGTGGTAAGAAAGTGATTTTGACCTATCGAGAAAAGTATCGAACCTTACCTTGGCGGGGTGACACGAAGTATTTGGTGACGGAGGTACAGCCGAATTAAGGTACATCTTAATTTATATTTTGTGCTTAGCCGTTAACAAGATTGCCGACAATTAGGATAAGACAAATAAGGCGGCTGTTGACCATTGGTTTTCAGCCGTTTTTTATTATTTGTAGCGACAATTTTGTATATTGCGTAAAATCAAAACAGTTAATTATGGCAGTTGAAACTCATCCAGAAGATTTTGTTGCGGAAAGCGCAGTGGAGAAAAAGCCGATTCCTGCTTACTTAATAAAGGAGACGATTGATGGTGTCAACTACTACTACAAGGGATTTCGTGAGGTACTCAACAAAACAAAAACGAAAGCAGATATTATGGTAGATAGTGGCTTGCAACTATTTATAAAGTCTTGGTTAATGTCCTTATTGTTTAAAAACTTAGACGAAAATAGGTATTATATTTTAGGAGGCGAAGCAGGTGCTCACATTGACCATAGAAACAATTTATCACTAGACCTTACGGTATTTGATAATACTGTCCTGACACCTGATAAAATAACGACTAAATACATTGACGTTCCGCCAAAAATTGTCATTGAAATTGATGTAAATGTCGAAGTAGAAATGGCTAACGAAAATAATACATTTGACGGGTTTCTATTAAAAAAAGTCAAAAAGCTACACCAATTTGGTACCGAAAAAATCATCTGGATTTTTACCAAAAGCAAAACAGTTATTGTTTCTACAGTTAACCAAAAATGGGACTTTTTGGATTGGGATAACGAAGTAGAAATCATGGACGGCATTTCCTTTAATATCGCCGCCTATCTCCAAGAAAAAGGGATTGACGTAGGAGAATAGGGAAAATGTAAAATTCAAAACTACAAATCCAAAATCTAAAAATACCGATAATCAATAAGGTAGAATCTAAAAATTGTACCTTTATTCCTACCGCTTTTCTAAGTGAAACTTAAAAAATTAACTTATGCCATTTTAAAGTGTAAATTACTGATTTTCAGTACTTTTAGATTTTAAATTTTGGATTTTAAATTTTAGATTTCACTAAGACTAATTCAATCGCCAAAAATAGGGCGTAAACAATACCAAAACGGTAAACAACTCTAGTCTTCCCAATAGCATTAAGAATACTAAAAATACCTTCCCTGTCGGTGGAATACTCGCAAAATTGTCCACTGGCCCAACCTCTCCGATAGCGGGGCCAACATTTCCCAAAGAAGTCGCTACCGAACCAATAGCGGTCAAAAATGGCTGCTGAAAGTCGGCTAAAATAATCGCCATAACCAACGAACCAAAGACAAAGAGGAATAAGTAAATGAGTAGGAAACTCAATATATGGGTTCTAATTTTCGGCGCTACCAACTGCCCGTCTATTTTGGGACGAATTAATGCTCTCGGGTGTAAAATTCGCTTGAACTCTAAAATGGAGTTTTTAAAGAAAACCATGTGCCGAATGATTTTAATGCCCCCACTCGTCGAACCCGCACAGGCACCCAAAAATAATAAACAGAAGAAAACCAAAGACAAGGCAGCAGACCAACTGGTGTAGTCCGCACTTACAAATCCCGTAGTAGTGATGAGCGAGACAATTTGAAAAGTAGCGTCTCGAAAAGCTTGCTCTATGGGCATGCCTTTTCCTAAGACTAGACTACTGGTCACGGCGACCGATAAAAATAAAGTGAGCCCCAGATAGGTCTTGAACTCATCGCTTCGCCATACTTTATCGAACTTCCCCTGCAAACTATAATAAATCACGGTGTAGTTGACGCCCGCAAAAAACATAAATAGAATCGTCCAGTATTGAATAGTTGGTCCAAAATGCGCCATACTCGCATTTTTGGTGGAAAATCCACCCGTCGCCATAGTCGTCAGTCCGTGGTTGATAGCATCGTAAAAAGACATTCCACAAAACAAAAAAATGAGGGTCAGAGAAAAAGTTAATCCTACATAAATGAGCCATAAGCGTTTGGCCGTCTCCTTGATTCGAGGGTGAATTTTGTCGGAGGTGGGTCCTGGTGCTTCGGCCACAAACAATTCTACGCCACCAATACCCAATAGTGGGAAAATAGCAACGGTTAAAACAATAATGCCCATGCCGCCAATCCATTGGGTCAAACTTCGCCAAAACAAAATGCTTGGTGGTACGGCTTCAATGTCGGCTAAAACGGAAGCGCCCGTTGTGGTCAGTCCAGATATGCTCTCAAATAAGGCTTCGGGAAAAGTAGTGAGGACACCACTGAATAAATAGGGTAACATTCCCGCTAAGCCCATACTAATCCAACCGAAGGCAACTGCTAAATAGCCTTCTCGCTTACCGATTTTTTCCACTGTATGGTACCTGTAGTACAGAGAGAGTCCACCTACGACCATAGTCACCAGACTAGCAGCAACAATCGAAGACCACATTCCATCAGCGTAATAAATAGAAAAAGGTAGGGCCGTTAGCATCATTCCACCCACAATGAGTAGTAAAACGCCTAAAATATTGGAAAGTATTCCCGTGTTAATCATGTATCTATTTTGCTATTCCTTTCTTTTATTTGAACAACTCCTCAACTCGATGTAATGCCTCTGGAAGCGTAAAAACAATAACTTTATCTCCTTTTTCAAAAACAAATTCCCCATCGGGGATAAAACTGTGCGCATCCCGAATAACGCCGGCAATAATTGCTTGCTTGGGAATAGGTAATTTTTTAATAGGATGCTTGGTTAAGCGGTTCTCCTTATGGATTAAAAATTCAATAGCCTCCGCATCGACACCGTGTAAGTTCGCAATGGCTTTAACTCGACCTTTTCTGACGAAGCGAAAGATTTCGTTGGCGGCGACCAATTTTTTATTGATAATCGTATCGACACCAATATTCTGGGAAATATGAATATAGTCGGCATTATCCACCTGAGCAATGGTTTTATAAACCCCTAATTCTTTCGCCATCAAACTGGTGATGATATTAATTTCGGAGTTGGGCGTGAGGGCAATAAAGGCATCCATTTGCTCCAGTCCTTCCTCTTTTAATAAGTTCACGTTTCCCGTATTGCCTTGAATGATGAGCGTGTTTTGTAGCCTGGCTAAGAACCTTTTTCCTACCTCTTTATCATCTATGACCAAAGTAATAGCGTACTCGTTTTCTAATAACTGGGCCGTTCGTAGTGCAATTTCAGTCTGTCCAATAATCATAATATGGTGAACCGATTGTACTTCTTTACCGACAAATTTCGTGGCTTGGTCAATGTGATGATTGCGCGTGGCCAAATAAAGATGGTCTCCTCTGCGGAGTTTTGTGTCCCCTTTAGGGATAATCGTTTGGTGGTTTCTCAGAATGGCAATCCCTCTGAAGTTAAAGTCGGGATTTAATTTACTTACTTTGACCATCGTCTGATTTTCCAATGGAGAGTCTCGGTCAATGGACAAGCCCAAAATAGAAATCTTGCCGTTTTCGAACTCAAAAATATCCGTAAACGTACAGCGTTGTAATAGCAATCGAATCTCTTCGGCCGCCAATACTTGTGGAGAAATGAGCCAATTGACCCCCAAATCGTGAAAATTATCTAACTGGGCTTTTTCTAAGTACTCTGGATTATTGATGCGGGCTACCGTTCGACTAGCACCCATTTGTCGTGCCAAAATAGCGGACAATAGGTTAGTGGTCTCCATGGCGGTGACGGCAATGAATAAATTAGTGTTGACTACGTTGGCTTTCTGTAATACTTCAATGGAGGTAGCGTCCCCTCGTATGGTCAACACGTCTAGGTGAGTTGCGGCGTATTCCAGTACTTCGTCATTCGTGTCAATTAAGATAATCGACTGATTTTCTTTTGTCAATAATTCTGCCAGATGGAATCCGACGGCCCCCGCCCCCGCAATAATGATATTCATTGTTACTATAAATTATCCTAAAAATTTT
>JBCCQK010000330.1:0-9561 GCA_039024375.1 Bacteroidota bacterium | reverse complement strand
CGTTAGACAAGGCATTTTTTTGAGAATAGCCGTAGCTCTTTGAGAAAAAAATAACGCAGTATAACGGAAAAAGACGCCGATTTAACCTGTCAAGGATTTATGACTTGAACCACTAGTATCACTTTTTTATTATTCACAATTGCTGGATACGCCCAACAATCTTGGGTATGGGATAGCTATGATATTGCCGTAGATTTACCAACTGATTTTAAAGTATCCAAAAATACGGCCGATGAATTTGAGGCAATCGGTGAGGGAATGGAATTGGCCATGTTTATTTTTGAAGAGGACATTACGCTTGGCGAAATGAAGGAAGCGAAGATTGAGGTAGCCCATGAAATGGAATTAGAGGAATGGGACGATGTTCAAAATGTGAATACTGCGGAATTTAAGGGTAAATACGTAGCAGGGTATGTAGATGGAAGTGCGGTTTTACTTTGTGGGTTAATCAATCCAAATAATATAACCAATTTCTTTGTGGTTATCACCTTTGATGACGACAATGAAGTATCCGAAGATACTGCCTTTGAAATATTAGATAGCATACAGAGGATGTAGAGTTTAATTCTTCAATCAATAATCATTCTCTGTATAATAATCAATGCTACCGCTCGAAAAAACTTTATGGACTCTCCATACGGACACGCCTGTGTATGAGTTGTATGGACTTTATGATAAAAAAATGCTAAGTAGTTACGATTTAATTGATAATCAGCGGATTAGCTGTAAAATGGTTCATTCAATCTATCTCAGCTAATCCGCTTTAGTATATTAATGTGATTTTAGAATTACGACTCCCAAATTACTTTATCTGGCGCTTCGTGCCAAGCCGACAATCGTTCCCCGTAAGCATCGTTAATCGCTCCCCGTCTAATTTTTAGCGTCGGTGTCAACAACTTATTCTCGGGCGACCAAGGCTCGTTGGCCACGATAATCGTCGAGATTCGCTCGTGATTGTGCAATTGACCGTTTACTCGTTGTACTTCTGATTGTAAGTTTTCGGTCACTTTAGCCTTGTCTTCCTTCATGCCGATTTCGGACAAGCAAACCAACGCAACGGGTTGTGGAATTCCCAAACCAGCGACACAAATCTGCTCAATGAGCGAATTATTACTGAAATGGTCTTCTATAATAGTCGGAACAATGAATTTCCCTTTGGTGGTCTTAAAGGCGTCTTTTACCCGCCCGACGATTTTTAAAAATCCTTCATCGTCTAATTTTCCCTTATCTCCCGTGTGCAACCAACCATCCACCAAAGTTTCGGCAGTTAATTCGGGTTCTTTATAGTAACCAGTCATCATCCAAGGCATTTTCATCAGGATTTCACCCGTATCGGGGTCGATGCGACCTTCGGCGTTAGGTAAGGGCTTTCCTACCGTATTAGGTTTGTGTTTATGTTCGGGCATCATGGTAAAGCCACCCGCATTTTCGGTCATTCCGTACACTTCTCGTAGATTTAAGCCTAGTTTTCTGTACCACTGTTTCAAACTTTCGGGCGTAATAGAGGCACCTGTCAAGCAAACCTTAGCGGCGTCAAGTCCTAATGCCTTAAGCAATTTCTTCTTGATAATACCCGAAACGATAGGTATTTTTAATAGAGTATCCAGTTTCTTTTGTGGCATTTTGGCTAAAACGCCCAGTTGAAATTTCGTCCAAATACGAGGCACCGCAAAAAAGAAAGTAGGTCTTGTTTCTGCCAGATTTTTAGCGAAGGTGTCTAGCGTATCCGCAAAAGAAATCGTTCCTCCCGAACCAATGCCTGATAGTTCAACGGCTGTTCGTTCGGCAATGTGATTAAGAGGTAAAAATGAAAACAGTCTCGTTTCGCCCGGTTCGAACGTCTTCAAGATGTTATTCACTTTTTCATTATTATTCAAAAGTGCGGCTGTCTTGTAAGGGTGCATGACGCCTTTGGGGGTTCCCGTTGTACCCGAAGTGAACAAAATCGTCCAAAGCTCGTCAATATCTGGCTCTGGATTGCCCTCCATTGGCTCGTTTTTCATGGCATCATCCCAAGACATCCCCTGTGTTACCTCGGCATTTCCAGCATAGTATGGGAATCTAAAAACGGGCATTCCATCAATCAACCCCTTACTTTTCTTGGCCCATTCGTCTAATTTTCCGACGATTAATGCCTTTGCATCACTTTTTTCCAGCACCAAAGTCATTTGGTCCGCCGACAAACTGGCGTACAATGGGACAGATACGTAACCACCCATCATGATGGCTAAATCGGCAATAATCCAATGAGCACAGTTTTTAGAAATTAGTGCAATGTGGTCCCCTTTTTTTAGCCCTTGCGACCGAAAGGCGTTAACTAATTTTCGAGCCTGTTCGCCTACCTCTTTAAAGGTGTAAGTAGTCCAAATATCTCCACTAGGTTGGCGGAGAAAGACATTATTGGGCGTCGTTTTTTCCCAATGGTAGAACATACCAGGTAACGTCTCTAAATTTTCGTGAATTGACTTCATATCCATCAGATATTTTTCCGTGAGTGAGTTTAAAGAATTTAATTTGGGGTGAAGATATTAATATTTTTGATTTGCAAAAAAGATTTTTAGCCCAAAAGCGACCTTTTGACGGGGAAATGGTGGTTGGCTTTTTAAGATACTGTCAAACTTTCAAATGATACCACACTTTCGAACGCAAATACCACAACATCAACGCCATCATAATGACCCAATAAATAATCTCTGCCGTCCACGCTAAAACCAGCCCACCATTAAAAAAATTGATGACGGCGTAAATGTAGGCCAAATAACCAAGTGCGCACCAAGTCTGAATTTTTAATCCAAAATAAGTGGCACCAACTCCCGCCAAACCGTTAAAGTAAACGGCACCAATAGAATTTAAACTAAGGATGAAAAAGAGTACATAGAAAATCGGCTGAGCATCTCGAATAAGCGACATATCTTCCGAACCGAGTAGCGGGTACAAAATCTGGGTGGGAAAAAGAATCACGGGAATGGTCAATAGCATAGTTACCAACCACGAAAATTTGGCCGTTTTCCAGATAATGGGAATGACGGCTTGCCGCTTTTTTTGACCAATAAAATTACTGACCAATGTATTGATAGTGGAAGCAAAACCCCAACTTGGAATTTGTAAGAACAAGAAAACCATCCGAACCAGATTGGTAATGGCCAGTTGGCGTTCGCCTAAATTTTCGACGATGCCAAAAAAGACAAACCAACTGCCCAAACCAACAATGGACTGCGCGACAATTGGAGAGGCCAATCGTTGTTGGTCCTTAATGAGCGACCAATCAATTTTGGGAAATCGGAATAACTGGTATTTTCGAATGTGTTTATCTTGGTAAATGTAAACGAGGAATACGACAAAAGCAACCACTTCGGCAATCGTACTGGCCAAACCCGCACCAGCAATGCCCATTTCGGGAAATCCAAAGCGACCACAAATCAAGGCATAGTTTAGAAAAACGTTGACAATACCCAAGACGCAAGTATCGAAAAGAATGAATTTTGTTCGTGCGATGCCTGTATAAAAAGCTATCATGGCCAATCCCGTATAGCTAAAAAAGACGCCCCACGAACGGTAATTGAGGTAAGCGATACTCTTATCGAGAATTTCTTTAGAATCGACAAAGAGGGTAAAAAAGTAGGTGCAGCCGTACTGCATGAAGAAGAAGAGACCTATGGCCAGTAGCAACTCAAAATAGAGCATAGCGTGAAAAGTATGTCGCACTTCACTGTTCGCTTCTTCGCCGACTCTACGCGCAATAATAATTTGACCTCCTTTAGAGAAACCGTAGCCGATGGCCGCCACAATTAGGTAGAAAACACTGACAAAACCAATGGCGGCAAAGTCTAATTCGCTACGGTGGTACAAAAAAATACTATCACTGAGCGCAATAACATTTTGGGCCGCCGTCCCCAACATAATCGGAGCAGAAATGGAAAAGATTTGCCGATAAGAAGTGCTTAGGTGCATACATGTTTTCTAGCCTCTCATCGCCACTACAGGGTCCATATTTGCCGCTTGAATGGCGGGAATTACCCCCGCTAAAATACCAGTGAGAATAGAGACGCCCATCCCAAATAAGGCATTGCCAATGTCTAAGTACAGCGCAAAATCGAGGGCGCTAGAAATTCCTTTGAGCAATAGCCAGATGAGGCCGAGACCAAATAATCCTCCAATAATACAAAGGATAACAGATTCTATCAAGAATTCTGTTAGAATTACGTATCGTTTTGCTCCTAAGGCTTTTTTGACGCCAATTAACCCTGTTCTTTCCTTCACGGATACGAACATGATATTGGCTACGCTGAACATGCCGACGATTAGGGCGAAGCCACCAATCATCCACCCTGCGGTGTTCAAAACGCCAAAAACCCCGTCCAGCAAATTACTCAATAGAGATAACTCGTTCAGGGAAAAATCATCGGCTTCCTTTGGCTTTAGTTTTCGTCTGGCTCGAATCACGCCCCGTATTTCTTCTTTTAAATCTTCAGGACTAACTTTTGCCTTAGCTTTTACGCTGATAGCAGATTTAAGCGTGCCGCCTTCTTTAAGATTGGCGTATTTTCTAGCCAGCTCGTAACCAATGATAATGCCAGAATCAAAATCCATTACGTTAATTAAGCTTTCACCGTCTTGCGTTAAAACGCCAATAACTTCTAACTTGCGGCCGCCCACTTTGATTTTTTTGCCAATGGGTTCAATCGTACCAAATAGTTCTTCCGCTAAGACGCCTCCAAGAATAACTTTCGGTGCGCCCGCAGATATTTCCGAATTGGTAAAATAGCGGCCTTTTTCAAATTCCCATCCGAACAATACGTCACTTTCGGTGGTAATGCCTACTATATAGCCACCTTCTACACTATTGGAGCGATACTTAGCCGTTTTGGCGCCCACTACCGTAAAAAAAGAAGTATAGTCTGCTGCATCTACTTTGGTTTGAATGGCTTTGAAATCTTTGTAGGAGGGCTGGGGGCGCCTCATCCATTTCCAGTAGTTTTGTCCAGGGTCTTCGGCCCAAGAAAATTGGTCCACGTAAATTACGTCATTCCCCAATTTATCGAAACTTGCCCGTACGTTGTCTTCCAAAGAATCCACTGCGGATAAGACACCAATAATGCAGAAAATGCCGATGGAAATGCCCAAGAGCGACAGAAAACTACGCAGTTTATTCCCCACGAGTGATTGCCACGCTTGCCGACAACTTTCAATAAATACTTTGACCAGGGTTACCATGTGCGGTGTTGATTATGGAAATGAAAGAATAGGTAATTCAACAAAAATAATCACAACACAGATGACCCACCAAAGGATTCGATAAAACGTGCTTATTTTTCTGCAAATCGTAATTTTGAGTATGCCTTACATCTTTCCCAAAGCTTCCATCATTTTTAATTCGTTCGACTTTTTCTCGATAACAATGGGCGAAGCAACTCTTGCCTCGCAGTTGGGGACACCGCACCGTTCACAGGTTGTATGGACTTCTCTGAATTTTAGCTTGGGGTCGCTTAAAAAGTAGAAGCTACTTTTCAACTGAGGGGTGACCAGTAAGCCTAGCGTTACACTGACACTATTTTGGGGATTGGAAAAAGAGGGTTTGGCAAAAGAAATACACAGATACTGATTGTCCGTGTTCCAATATTTAGAGATTTGAGCATCGACCACAATGGGTGCTTCCTTGTTCGTCGCAAAGTGTAGTTCTTTGATGGCGGTAATAGATACCCAACGGTTGCAATAATGTTCGTCTAGTTCGTTGTTGTAAGGACTGTGCAATTGGGACAAATGCAAGTCCTTCGTCATGTGAAAATTGCGCAAATCTTTCGTACCCGTCAAGCGGATAAAAAACAGGTCTTCGAGACCAAAATGGTGGGGTAAAATATTAGTCAGTCGTTGTAGTAACATTTCGGGGCTGACGTTGTATTTTTTTAATAAATCGAGAAATAGATTGGGATGCCAAGTATTTTCTCTAGCTAGGGTGCGAATATCTTCGGCCAATACATGTTCATCCATTAACAAAGCGGCCGCAAAGTGAGAGGCCTTGTAATTGTTGAGCAACTTTTCGAAGGAGTCTATTTTGAGGATGGTCGTTTCGTAGGGCCGTTCGGTGATGTTTAGGTATTGAAAACCTAATTCTCGAGCGATTAAGAAATTTTCCTGTGCTGCCGATAGCCCCTTCTTCAAGAATAAGATTTTATTTTTAGAACTAAAATTAGACCGTACGTTTTTCAACGGTGCTTGCTTACTCAACTGTTTTCGGTCCACCGAAATGCCGTACAGTTCTTCCAACTGGTCTTCTAAAAAAGAAGTAGTAAAAGGAACGGTTCCCTTGATGGAAAACTCCGCTTTGAAAGCCTGGGTGGCCGCTTCCAATTCGGGAAAATAATTATTGTGCATATCTTGGTAGGAACGCAGTGCTTCCTTATAAAACTGTTGTTCTTCAATTTGGTAATTACGGGCTAGTTTGACAATCGTCGAAATAAAAGCATTGACCTTATCGGGCGTTTGGGTGAACAGTTCCAACACTTTTTCCAAACTGATGCCAAATTCCTTCAACGGAAACAGTCTGAATAACTTAGAATTGAGCAAATCGACGATGGGTTGCAATTTCTTAGACGCATTGGTCGCTACCATATAATTATAATCCACTTCGAAAGCCTCGGCCAAAGCGGTAATCTTTCCCGGTTTAGGGTAGCGTTTACCTTTTTCAATATCGTTTAAATAGGACGTAGAAAGGCCCGTTTGTTTGGATAATTCCTGATAAGAAAACTGCTTTTGCTGGCGCAAATAGCGGGTTTTGAACCCAAAAATGAGCCGTATGATTTGATTATCGCTTAACATAGCTGCTTGATAAGAAAGATTTTAAACCGTTAGGGCATCAAAAGTAAGAAAATTTTCCATCGAATGAAGAAATGTAGTAGTTTAGCGGATTTTCCTTCAATGTAAAGTATCCCGACGCTCCAGAATCGAACCCGTATCTCGACGCTCCAGAATCGAACCCGTATCTCGACGCTCCAGAGTCGAACCCGTATCTCGACGCTCCAGAGTCGAAAACGTATCTCGACTCTCCAGAGTCGAACCTCAAAAGTATCTCGACTCTCCAGAGTCGAACCCACTACCTTTATGCCATAAAAAAATCACCCCATGACAAACCGTCACGAGGTGATTTTTAAACTAACTAAATAGGAATAAACATTTAGAGCAATTATCTTTCCGATTATGCAGCCAATTCTTCCAAAACGAGCTCAGGAGTCGGTTCGGCTTCAAACTGATTGCTCGTATTCTTTTCGCCACCCGCTTTCAAGGCATTTTCGCCTGCAAAGAACGTCTTGTGGTCGTCGCCCAAATCGGAACCCGCCATTCGTTGGTGCTTGACACAAGCTACGCCTTTACGAATTTCTTGGCGTTGGACATTTCCAACGTAAGCTAACATTCCTTCCTCACCGAAATAGCCTTCCGTAAGGTCATTCATGTGCAAGGACGTGGTGTGATAGGTCGGCAGTGTAATTAAATGGTGGAAGATACCAGCGTCTCGGGAGCCGTCTATTTGGAAAGTTCGAATCATTTCGTCTGCTCGACGGGCCAAAGGAGACCCATCGTATTCTGCGCTCATTAGCGCCGAACGTCGATAGTCGCCAACGTCTTCTCCTGCTGCTTCCATGGCATCGTAAGCTTGTTGACGGAAGTTCAACGTCCAATTGAAAGAGGGAGAGTTATTATAAACCAATTTTGCATTGGGAACTTGCTCACGGATGCGGTTGACCATATGAGCAATCTGACCAACGTGAGGAGTAGGCGTTTCAATCCACAGTAAGTCTGCCCCATTTTGTAAACTGGTAACGCAGTCCAAAACGACTCGGTCAATATTGGTCCCTTTACGGAACTTGTACAAACCATTAGGCATTCTGACGGGTCTGGCCAATCGACCGTTGCGCTTCAATAAAATTTCGTTATTATTGACTTCGTCGAGGGAAACGGGTTCTGCCTCTACGAAATCCAAATATTTGGAAGCTAAATCTCCTTTTTCTTTTGAAACGGGTAGTTTTTGCGTCAAGCCCGCTCCTTCCGAGTCCGTACGAGCGACAATAACTCCGTCGTCAACGCCCAATTCCAAAAAGGCGTAGCGAACAGCGTTTAGTTTAGCAATGAAATCTTCGTGTGGAACGGTTACTTTGCCGTCTTGGTGGCCACATTGCTTGGCGTCCGACACTTGATTTTCAATTTGAATGGCACAGGCGCCCGCCTCAATCATTTTTTTGGCCAGCAGATACGTGGCTTCTTCGTTTCCGAATCCCGCATCAATATCAGCGATGATGGGGACTACGTGGGTTTCAAAATTGTCGATTTCGGCTTGCACATCTTCCCCCGCATCCAAACGACGGAACAAATCATTTAACTCAATGGCATCCGCTTGACGCAAAAAGGTATATAACTCTTCGATTAACTTAGGAACGGCTGTTTTTTCGTGCATGGATTGGTCGGGTAGGGGTCCGAACTCCGAGCGTAGGGCGGCGACCATCCAACCTGATAAGTACAAATATCGCTTAGCCGTCGTACCGTGATGTTTTTTGACGGCAATCATCTTTTGTTGCGCCACGAACCCGTGCCAACAACCCAGCGACTGAGTGTAGTTGGAGGAGTCGGCGTCGTAATCGGCCATGTCTTTGCGCATAATGGCGGCCGTATATTTGGCAATATCTAATCCCGTTTTGAAACGATTTTGTACGGCCATTCTAGCTGCATTTTCGGGGCTGATAGCGGACCAAGTAGCGCCGTACTTAGCTTTGAGAGTACGAACGGTGTCGATTGCTGAACTATAAGTTGTCATGATAAATAATGTTAAAAAGTTTGTTAGTTAAAGGTGTCTATTCAGAATAGAGGACGCTTCTTTGTGCTCGATTCTAAATAGCTGATTTTCAATTTAAAGCTGCGAAGTGATGGTCGCGTTGGACCATTGCTCGTAGGACCCGTCGAGCTTCGAAAACGTGGTATTTGACCGTACCGACGGGAATTTCAAACAATTGTGCGATTTCTTTCTGCTCGTATCCTTCAATAAAAAGTCGAAAAGCCATTTGATGAGGACGTTTGAGTTGAGCGATAGCGCTATCCAAGTATTCTAGGTTTAGATTGTCTTCCCCATTATTTGCAGTTACTTCTAGCAACGACCCCATTTCGGAGGTATCTTTAGTAACTACTCGATAGCGTTTGCGGCGATTGTACTGGTTGATATACACGTTTTGCATTACTCGGGAACTCCACGCTCTGAAACTTTTAGAGCGGTCGTACTTAGCTTCTTGTTCTAAAATCCGCAAGATGGTATCCTGTGCTAAGTCCAACGCTGCCTCTTTATCAGGGCTGATTTTTTGTGCTCGGTGGTGCAAAAACGGTAGATTGGTGCGAATAATCTGGTGAATATCCTTTTCCATGAAAGTAGTAGCTACTTAACTAACCACAAATAATCGACACATTTTATGAAGGTCTCTTTTTCCGTTCTGCTGCGTTAAAAATTATCTCCGTAGCGGTGCTATGCAAAGAATTTTTGTCTTGCATAACGAAAAAATAGCCACTTCAAAAATGATGATTATT
>JBCCQK010000329.1:0-9572 GCA_039024375.1 Bacteroidota bacterium | reverse complement strand
TTTACCACAAAGGTTTGGAGTTCACAAAGCCCACAAAGTTTTTTCCGAGCGCAGCGTGGTCTTGATTTTTTATGCCTACAATTAGTAGCCGACAAAGCTGCACTCCCGAAGTTCTATGGACTCTATGCACTTTACCTCTTTGTGGTAAAAATCATCGCTATGAATAGTCAAAAAATAAGTAAATTCATACATGCAGCAACTTCATGAATGCCCTGTTTGCCAATCGGTTAACTTTCAAAGTTATATTCAAACTAAGGCGCAAATGCACCCTTCCGAGGAGCAATTCAACTTTGACCGATGCAGTGATTGCGACTTGGTTTTTTTGAATCCGAGAGTACCTCCTGCCGATTTAATGGACTATTATACGGATTATTATTTGCCCTATCGAGGCCCACAAGCCTGGGGAAAATACGAGTCGATGGTGGCGGGTAGTCAAGTGAAATTAGATAAAAAAAGGGCCGATTTAATTCAAAAATATCATTCCGTCAACCCGACAACTTTAATTTTAGATGTCGGTTGCGGACAACCCTCTTTTTTACAGCAATGCACCCAGCAGTTCAATTGCCAGGGCATGGGAATTGACTTTTCGGATGAAGGATGGAAAGAAAATGCGACTTATCAACATTTGGATTTACACGTCGGCGAAGTGGACGATTTGCCCCAAGATTTGCGGGCTGATGTCATCACGATGTGGCACTACTTGGAACACGATTACGAACCTCTAAAGAACCTATCTTCTTTACGAAAAAGAGCTAAAGCGTCCACTACCATCTTCATTGAAATCCCCAATTTTGCGTCCGAAAGTCGCCGAAAGTTTGGTAAAGATTGGGCAGGTTGGCATACGCCTCGGCACACTTCCCTTTTCAGTCCCAATAACGTTCGAACTTTACTCAAAAATAGCGGTTGGGAAGCTCAAGAAGTATTAACCTACGGTACCTTAGACCCTTATGTATTGTATTGGATGAGTCGGATGGAACAAAAAGGGATTGAATGGGACAAAAATATGGAAGAAGAATTTGTCGGTTTTGTGGCGGGAATGATTGGCTTTTTTCCTAAAAAATTGATGGAAAAACAGCGGTCGTTGGGGGTGATGACCGTAATTGCTCAACCTAAATGATGTAATAAACTAGTCGAATAAGTAATTCGACAAAATTGTACCTGCTTATTTGGACAGGATTACACGATTTACATGATTTTGATTATCAAGATTTTCTGATTGCAACGTTTTGCGTAGCTAGATTCAATGGGAACACGGATTTAACGGATAAAACAGATTGGAACGGACTTCTTATTTCTATTAATATACTGACTTTCGGAATACAATTGGTTTAGAAATTCGTTCTAATCCGTTAAATCCTATCAAAAAAAATGCACCATTAATTTTGTCTGATAAATTAGTGTTAATAGTAAGTTCTAATTTAGTATGGAAACAACGTTCTACAAAATTCAGCAAGAAGCAGTAAATCTTACTTCCTCGTAATCACTTCTCGTTTCTCCACGTGCGCCTCCACGTCGGCCCGTTCGTACCAAACATCTCGCAATTTTTTCTGGGCAAACAAGTCTAATTGGTCGCCAATATGTGGATTCCCTTTTTGGGTAGCATTACCGTAAGTTAGTAGTGCTTTGGCCTTCGGACGGTCGCCAAATTCAATAATGGCCACGTAGGTATCGCCCGCTACTGCTCTGCTTTTTAAACTCTCGGGCGTACCTCGTTTTCCCATCGGCTGGTAGTACATCGTGCGGAATTGCCCCAACCAACCGTAGCCACCGTTGCCCGCAATATCATGGTCGCCAAAACTAACTCGGTTGACTTGTCCCCAAGGTACGTTCAATTTTCCGTAGCCCATTTTGATTTCGGTAGCTGCCACCTCCAATGCTTGCAAAGCCGCCGCTTTGTCCTTTAATCCATCGGGTGTATGAACAGGGTTCTCAAAAGACCATTTTTCGGCGAAAAAATCGTCTCCGTAGGTATCTCCTTTTGATAATTTAAGATGCCAATTGGCAAACAACAAAGCTGCTTCGGCGTCGGCTTCTGTTCTACCGTCCCAATCTTTTAGCAGCGTAAAGGCTTCTTTTTGTAAGTCGCTCGCTTCGGGTGTTTCTAACGACAATAAGTCATCTAATAGGCGGTCAGCCAACTCCATTTTAGTATCATGCTTGTATTGCTCAAATTCCTCGAAGGAAATCTTATCGTCGGCTAGCATGATATTAGCTGCTCGTTGGGGGCGAAAGCCCATTTCTACGGGTGCCATGTAAGCGGGATAGTCGGCTGGATTCAATTCGGTAGGGACGGTACAAGTGTAAGGCGGGTCATTGGCGTTTTGCAACCAACCAGATTTGGGATTCAATAATTTGGGCAAGTCTTCGTAAGGATGATACTCGTCCCAAAGGTACTTCGAGTCGTCGCCAGGTACGATACCCGACCAAAAACCCCAATCTCCTTCGGGTCTTTTGGGCGTGTAGCCCGCAAAATGGTAAAAAATATTGCCCTTTTTATCGGCGTACATCACATTAAACATGGGTAAATCGTTTTGCGCCAAAGCTGCCTGAAATTCCTTCAAAGAAGTAGCTTCGCCCATTTTCTTCCATTGGTCTAGCATATTGCCAGGCTTGTCCAAACGAGCAATTCGTAAAGCAATGGCTTCCTTTTCGCCCATATTAACGATAGGGCCATGCACGGAACGCTTGACCATTAATTTTTCGGTACGCATAGTGCCATCTTCTTGCAAAACGGGAATATTGTATAAGTCCAGTTTAAAATTCTTAGTTTTACCGTCTAATAAATAACCACCATCGGTCAATTTCAGACGGTACAAATCGGCAGCGTCCAGAGTGTTGACGGTATGACTCCAGCCCAGATGCTCGTTAAAAGCAATGGTAATATTAGGAGAACCGACCAAAGTAGAACCGTATAAATTCATATCATCCAAAATGGCGTGCGCTTCGTAAAACAACCATAAATCGTGGTAGCGCAAATGGGGATTAGCTAATAACAGTGCTTTACCCGATTCGGACCGTTGCGGACTGACTGCCCACGTATTAGACCCAATTTCTGCGCCCCTCGCTTTGCCCATTTCTCGATTGCCGATAAACTCAATAAATAAGTTACGTAGCGAGTGTCCATTGACATCGGCAATCGTAATGGGCAACACACCCCGCAGATTTTCGGCGATGTGGGTAGGATGGGCGGCGGCGTAAGCATTGATACCTTCCACGAAGGCGTTCATCACCATTTTTTCTTCTTCCGTCAATAGTGCTAAATGTTGTTTACCCAAGCGAGGAATATCGAAGGTAAATAGTTGCTTTGTCAGTTCTAGCGCCGACTCTCCAAAATATTTAGCACCTTCACCTCTGGCTTCGGCGTAAAGCTTCATCAACAAATCTCCGTGACTGTGCATTTGCGCCCAACCCATTCCGTAGTACAAATCTTTTTCGTTTTTGGCGTAGATGTGGGGGACGCCCCAATTGTCCCAGAGGATTTCGGAGGTTTGGATAGTGGCTCGCTGTTCGCTCGTTGTTTTTGTGCTTTGCGGAACGGCGGGAACTGGCTGACTTACTTTAGTGGTTGTGTTACAGCCTAGCAAACTTAGACCAAGTAAGTAAATGAAGGTTAGGTTTTTCATGATTTGTGTAACTTTTATTATCCAAGGAAAGCGGTAAAAATAACTGGTGTTTGTTGTCTTTCGTGGTTTATTAGGAGAGCTTTGTTGTTCAATGCTCAAATTAGGTATTTTTTGGAAGATTAGCGGATAATTACGCTAAAAATAGTTGGAACAGCAGGAAGGGGTAATTTAAGTTACAAAACAGCATTGATAAGCGGTATTCTTAAAAATACCGCTTATCCTTATTGAGAAGTTTGGAATGAGAATAGAGGGTAGGGAATACTTTTGAGAATATCCCCTATCATACCTATAAGGAAGGTAAACTTTAAGAGACTAAATACTTTCTTATTTTTGTTCTAAAATTTTTTTATCAAGAATTTAAACATACATTGGTGGAACAATTGTACGACTCTGGAGAGTCGTATTACGTTGATATTGGTGGAACAATTGTACGACTCTGGAGAGTCGTATTACGTTGATACTGTAATCGTAACTAGCAATGTAAATGTACGCCCTTGACATGAATAACTTAATTGACAAAATCAAAAAAATTGAAGCTTTAATTGCAGGAGCAGCCACCGAAGGGGAAGCGCAGACTGCTTTAGCTGCCAAACGACGAGTGCAAGAAAGGATTGCTCAACAACAAGTGAAGGAATATACGCTTTACACTCCAGATACTTGGCACAAAAAATTATTGATGGCACTCTGTCGAAAGTATGGCATAGCTCCATATCGCTATCATCGGCAAAAATATACGACGGTAATGGTTCAAATTAATGAAACATTTCTCAACGAGGTACTCTGGGAGGAATACTTGGAATATGCTGAACTTTTGGAGAAATTGGTGACGGAAATTACAGATGACCTTATCAAGAAAATCCATGAACCCGAGGAAGAGGTCATTCTGACCAAGAAATTATTAAGATAAGAATAATGGCTCTTTGACAATTTTTGCGCGACTTATAATCACGAAGTGATTAAACTCGAATAACTCCGTATGAAATGCGGAGAATTTGAGCATATCCGAGTCTCAGGGGTTGTGTAAAAAGGGTACGAATAAATGAAATTTGCATGTGTAATCAAGTAATTGTAGTTGATTGTTTAATTGTTGGAATTGTTTAATTATTATCGTAACGTGCTGTAAAATAGCAACCCGCCCGACTGCCGCTAGGCGGGCTGGTTTAACAATAAAGCAATAAAACAATTATCCCCAAATGTATTAAATAGTTACACAGATAATTTTTTACATATAAATACTTTTGACACAACCCCAACTTTTGCAAAAGTTGTCAAAGAATCAAAAAAAATCCATACAGCATACTAATGAAAAAATATTTTAACATCGCTGGTCCTTGTAATCCCACTAATCATTATATGGTGCCTCCTTTGGAGCGCAATCGAGCCATTTTGCCTCTAATCGAACAGCAACAATATTTTGTCATACACGCTGCTCGACAGACGGGTAAGACTACTTTATTACAGCAACTGGTCAGTTACATCAACCAAAGAGACGACTACTACGCATTGTATTGTAGTTTGGAGGCTGCCAAGGAATTTACCAAACCCAAAGAAGGCATTCCCGCTATTTTAAGCATCCTTAAACACGCCGTCAAGTATTCCCAATTACCCAACAAAGCCAACTTTGGGAAAGCGGTAGACCTCAACGATACACCTACTTTGATTAAAGGGGCGTTAACGGAATTTTGCTTAGCTTTGGATAAGCCCCTCATTGTGTTTTTTGATGAAATTGATGGCCTACAAAACGGTACTTTAATTACCTTTCTGACTCAATTGAGGAATGGCTACGTCACCCGTAGTAGCATTCCTTTTCCGCACAGCATAGCTTTAGTGGGACTACGAAATATACGAGATTACAAAGCCAGAATTAGAGAGAATAGGCAAACTTTGGGTTCTACTAGTCCATTTAATATCATTACAAAAGCATTAACTTTAAATAATTTCTCTATTGGAGAAGTAGAGATACTTTATCAACAACATACACAGGCTACTGGTCAAGTATTTGAAAAAGAAGTTACAGAAAGAATCTACGACCATTCGGACGGTCAGCCGTGGCTGGTCAACGCCATTGCGCGGGAGATAATTACTGAATTATTGGAAAATGATTATACCCAAAAAATCAGTTCCGAACTGGTTAAAACTGCCATTAATAATATCATCATCAGACGAGATACCCACATTGACAGCCTCTTAGAACGGTTGAAAGAAGAACGAGTGAGAAAAGTCATGGAACCCGTCATTACGGGAGAAAAAAATGTCATTGATTTTGCGGATGATGATACCCAATATTGCGCTGACCTCGGCTTAATTAAGATAAGCAAAGGTAGTATCGAACCTGCTAATAAAATTTATCAAGAAGTCATTATTCGTGCTTTGTCCTATAATACCCAAGCACATTTGGTGCAGTCTATCCAAAATGTATGGGTACAGAAGGATGGAAGTCTGAATATGGACGGCTTATTACAGGCTTTCCAGCAATTTTGGCGGGAAAACAGCGGTATTTGGGAAGAGAAATATCAATACAAAGAAGCTGCCCCACACCTAATTTTACAAGCCTTTTTGCAGCGAGTTATTAATTCGGGAGGTCGCATTGCCCGAGAATACGCAGCTAACCGAGACCGAATGGATTTATGTGTCCACTACGGCGACCATAAGTATCCCATAGAAATAAAAATACATCGAGACCAGAAAACCGTCCCCGACGGCTTAGTTCAACTAGCTGCTTATATGGATACACTAGGCGAACCAAAGGGATGGCTCGTAGTTTTCGACCGCAGAAAAAAGAAGAACTGGGACGAAAAAATTTATTGGAAACCCGTCGTCGAAAAGGATAAAACGATTATCATAGTTGGTGCTTAAACTTAAACCACCGCCTCCGCCGTCACCACGGGCGGCAAATTCTCAATTTCTTCGTCCGTGAATAAGCGAGACGTTATCAAAAAACGAATACCCAAAGGAATTTCTAACGAAAAACTCGCTCCCCTACCCTTCGTCACGTCCACCGTCAATTGCGTATGTTTCCAGTAATCAAATTGGTCGTGGGACATGTAAAAGTTGCAGCCGTGAATTTCGCCCAGGAAAACGTCCGTTTCGTTGAGCATCAATTCCCCTTTGGGAAAACACATTGGGGCTGACCCGTCGCAACAACCGCCGCTTTGGTGGAACATGAGTTCGCCGTGTTGGACTCGCAATTGGTCGATTACCTTTTCAGCAGCGGGGGTAACTAGCACTCTTTTTACCATGATATATCTTTTTTGATGAACACTAACGTGTCGGACACCTTCGAGGTGTCCGACACGTTGAACTAAAAAATTGGATGCCGAAACTACGAAGTATTCAACACCCAATTATTATCTATTGTTGATTGATGGTCGGCAAACAAGTTACTTAGACCGTCAAAATAATTACTCGATTAAAAGAAGCCCATTGCGTTCTTATCGTAAGAAATCAACATGTTCTTCGTCTGACGGTAGTGGTTCAGCATCATCTTGTGTGTTTCCCTACCAATACCCGACTTTTTGTACCCACCGAACGGTGCGTGTGCGGGGTATAAGTGGTAACAATTGACCCAAACTCTACCCGCTTGGATAGCCCGAGAAATCTGGAATGCTTGGTGCGTATCTCTCGTCCAAACACCTGCGCCCAATCCGTACAACGTATCGTTAGCAATTTCAATCGCCTCCGCTTCGTCTTTGAAAGTGGTGACACAAACCACGGGGCCAAAAATTTCTTCTTGGAAAACCCGCATCTTGTTATTCCCCTTCAAAATAGTTGGCTGAATGTAATAACCGCCTTCTAAGCCTTCATTGAAAGCAGCATCTCCACCCGCCAAGACCTCACATCCTTCTTCTTTACCGATTTTGATGTAGCTCATAATCTTCTCGTACTGGTCGTTGGAAGCCTGTGCGCCCATCATTGTAGTTGGGTCCAGTGGATGTCCCAATTTGATGGCTTTAGTACGTTCCACGACGCGCTCCATGAACTTATCGAAGATGCTTTCCTGCACCAACATTCTGGAAGGACAAGTACAAACTTCACCTTGGTTCAAAGCGAACATCACCGCTCCTTCAATACATTTGTCAAAGAACTCGTCGTCGGCATCCATGATGCTTTCAAAGAAAACGTTAGGAGATTTACCACCCAATTCCAAAGTAACGGGAATGATATTTTTAGAGGCGTATTGCATAATTAATTGCCCCGTAGTGGTTTCCCCTGTAAAGGCAATTTTGTTGATGCGGGGACTAGATGCCAGTGGTTTACCCGCTTCTACCCCAAATCCGTTGACGATATTCAACACACCGTCGGGTAAAATACCCTCAATCAATTCCATTAAAATTAGAATACCCACGGGCGTTTGCTCGGCGGGCTTTAACACTACACAGTTACCAGCAGCCAAAGCGGGGGCAACTTTCCACGCAGCCATTAGGATTGGGAAATTCCATGGAATGATTTGTCCAACGACGCCCAATGGTTCTAAGACGTTCATGGACAAGGTATTGCCATCCAATTCACTCACGGTACCTTCTTCGGCACGGATGACGCCCGCAAAGTAGCGGAAATGGTCAATGGCCAATGGTAAATCGGCGGCGGTTGTCTCTCTTAGGGCCTTACCGTTGTCCCAAGTTTCGGCACGTGCTAGGGCATCTAAATTCGCCTCCATCACGTCGGCAATTTTTAAAAGCAAATTACTGCGCTCGGTGGCAGAAGAGTTGTTCCAAGCAGGAGCGGCTGCCCAAGCGGCGTCGATGGCCTTGTCAATATCTTCGGACGTAGAGCGAGGTATTTTGGTAAAACTATTACCATCTACGGGCGATACATTTTCAAAGTATTGCCCTTGAACGGGAGGTGTCCATTTGCCACCAATGTAATTCTCGTACTGATTTTTGAAGATTGGTTTTTGCAGCACATCTTGTGCTGTGGTTGCGGTTGTACTCATTTTACGCTAATGTTTTTATTAAAAAATGATGACCATTTGAGATAGGTTATGGTAGCCTAAGCACGCAACGAAAAGGAAAGATAAGATAAATAGTTCGTTGCCGAAGTTCTTAGTGGTACGCTACTTATAGTTTCAAATAGTTGTATAAAATTTGTAAAAATTATTTCAAACTTATTTTTTATTTGATTTTAATGGGTTTGTCACAAAATTAAATATCGAAAATCTATTTTTATTGCACAATCCTCTTAATAATAGGTACAATCCTCTTATCCTGTTGAATTTATTACACAAAACGAAATTATCACGGGTAAAAGTACCCATAAACCTTAATTAATTTGTAATTTTACTGTAATAACGAAATACATTAGCATGCTACAATTGAATGATGCCTTTTACCAACAGCGCAAACTACAAACCCTCGTCGAAAATCAAACGACCTACCGTTTGACCAGTGCAGAAATGCACGTTTTTGAAACGCACCAACAAGCTGAACGAGTGTTGCTCCGCTTTGACCAACCCGTCTTGGCAAGCATGCTGATGGGAAAAAAGGTAATGCACTTAGAAGAAACGCCTTCTTTTGACTTCTTACCAGGTGAGTCCCTTATATTACCCGCCAAGGAGTTGATGTGTATTGATTTTCCAGAAGCTACTTTAGATAATCCGACCAAATGTTTAGCGATGAATATTTCGGAAGAAAAAGTTCGACAAGTGGTACAATTGATGAACGAGCAGATGGAACATACGAGACAAAAGGAGTGGCAGTTTACCAATAATTCTTTTAAGTTCACCAACGACCAAGCCTTGCACAGTATCATCAATCGGCTGCTGTTCTACTTTATGGAAAATCATCCGTCCCGTGACCTTTTCGTGGAATTGACTTTGCAGGAGCTAATCGTGCGGATTCTACAGGCCGAAAATCGACAATTATACCTCAATAGAAATACCTCGCCCACAACTTCTAGCCCAGTCGCCGCCATTGTAGAGTTGATTTGTAATAATTTGCAGCAATCGTTTAC
>JBCCQK010000328.1:0-9596 GCA_039024375.1 Bacteroidota bacterium | reverse complement strand
TTGAAATTGAGTAAAAATATAGCTAACACCATCAATTACTTTTCTTTTAATCGCACCAGAATGGAATTGAAATTCTTTTAGACCCTCACAACCACAATGCCATATACCACTCCTTTTAATCGCACCAGAATGGAATTGAAATCTTGATTCAGCTAGATAACTTACAGTATAGTGGATCTTTTAATCGCACCAAAATGGAATTGAAATACCACAAGGTTTAATTATTTGTGTAAGTAAAAGAAAACTTTTTGTAGGTCAATATCTCGCATTTTATAGTTGAAACACATATTGTTTTATTTGTTCATAAGTTCTCGTCGAAAAAATTCGACTTTCGATGCATTATTAGCTATTTTTGCTGTTGGACTGTTTAGAACAAAAGGAAGGAATTGGTCAAATTTTTATTTTTGACTTATTTTCATTAACTTTCTTTTCATTATAATGAGAATGGTAGTATAATAGGTAAGGGCTACAAAGACAGTTCAAATTATGGAACGATGCGCTTGGCGTTGCTGCATTCTATTGGAACTACTACCTACCTTTGCTAAGACTAAAACATACTACTTAACTACATCGATAGACTAGTACTTTAGGAAATCTTAACTTGTTGATTATCAGTATTCCTAGATTTGTAATTCTGCATTTTATATTTCCCGAAGGACTGTATTATTGACCATTTTATACTAGAAATGGCTACCAACAAAAAAAAGAGTTCGACAAATACAAAAAGTAGAAGCCGAGGAAAAGGGCAGATGTCCTTTAAGTTCGAGGTGAAAGACGAGCGGATTCCTAAAATTATGGGGATTTTCTGCTGGTTTATTGCCTTCTATCTCTTTATTGCTTTCACTTCTTATCTCTTCACTTGGCAAGAAGACCAAGACCGAGTACTGCGGTTCTCGTGGTCATTGTTTACCCAAAGCGACTTAGAAATGGCCAATTGGCTGGGTCGGCTCGGGGCGATTGTCTCTAATATGTTTTTCTATTGGGGATTTGGTATTCCTTCCTTCATCTTCATTTTCCTATTGTTCAGTGGCGGTAAAGCACTCATCAAAAGAGTACCGCTCAAGAAATTTTACAGCACTTTCAAGTATTCGGTAGTTGTTTTATTGTTATTGTCGGTATTGTTTGAGTTTGTAATGCCCGATTCGGCTTTTCCTTGGGGTGGGGCCTTTGGAGAAGGTATCAACTCTTGGTTGTACGGTTTTGTAGGAACTGCAGGAATGATTCTCCTATTTATTTTTGCGATTTTCGGAATGGTTACTTGGATGTTCAATCCTAACTATAATGAATTGACTTACGAAAAAGCCGTTTATGAAACCAAGTTGTACGCCAAAGAGATGATGAATGGTGGCTACAAAAAAAGGCCGCCCGTTAATCCCGACGTTGCTTTGTCGCCTCCCGTCGGTCTGAGACCGAATAATGCAAAGAAAGAAAAACAGCGTCCCTTTGAAAAAAAGAAAGAAGGTGCGCCTTCTTTTGAAACAAAGAAACAACTAGAATTAGAAGCGCCTAAGCCTGCTAGCCTTAAACCCGCTGAACCATTACAACCAGGAGGACAGTTAGCCTTTGGCTTAGAAAATAAAAAACGGGAAAAGCCACCGAGCTTGACAACGGATTCTACGCTAGAGATTCAAGCGCCATCGGCATCGCCGCCAACCCCTCGACCAGAATTGCCCAAAGACCCCGAAATTAATCCGAACGCAGTTCCCAAGCCAACGTTGAGCGTTGAGCAAGAGAATAAAAAGCATCTGGAACCTTACGACCCAACGCTGGATTTGTCTTCTTACGAAAATCCCGTTCTGGCGCTGTTGAAAGATTACGACGACCAAAAAATAGAAATTGACCGAGCCGAACTGGAACAGAATAAAGACCAAATTATCGAAACACTGCTCAATTACAAAATAGAAATCATTAAGATTCGAGCAACGGTCGGGCCAACGGTGACGCTCTACGAAATCGTTCCTGCACCTGGGGTTCGGATTTCAAAAATTAAAAATTTAGAAGACGATATTGCGCTGAGTTTGTCGGCTTTGGGCATTCGGATTATTGCGCCTATTCCCGGGCGTGGAACGATTGGTATCGAAGTACCCAATAAGAAAAAACAGATTGTATCGCTCAAGGAAGTACTCATTTCCGAGAAGTTCAAACGGGCGAAAATGGATTTACCCATTGCTTTGGGTAAGACGATTAATAATGAGGTCTTTGTGGCCGATTTGGCCAAAATGCCCCACTTACTGGTAGCGGGGGCAACGGGGCAAGGTAAGTCGGTGGGCATCAATACCATTATTATGTCGCTTTTGTATAAAAAGCACCCGTCGCAAGTAAAATTGGTTTTGGTGGACCCTAAAAAGGTAGAATTATTTCCTTATTCCAAATTGGAAAATCACTTTCTGTCCTATTTGCCCAATCAAGACGAACCGATTACAACGGAAACTAATAAGGTAGTCCATACCCTTAATTCTCTATGTATTGAGATGGACCAACGCTACGATTTATTGAAAAAAGCACACGCTCGAAATATCCGAGAATACAACGATAAATTTGTCAATCGGCGCTTGAATCCAGAGAAAGGACACCGTTTTTTACCGTTTATTGTACTAGTGATTGATGAGTTTGCGGACTTGATTATGACCGCAGGTAAGGAAATTGAATTACCGATTGGTCGGTTGGCACAGTTGGCACGGGCGATTGGCATTCACCTCATCATTGCTACGCAACGACCTTCAGTGAATATTATCACAGGGGTAATCAAAGCGAACTTCCCCGCCCGTTTGGCCTTTAAAGTAACTTCAAAAATTGATTCTCGAACTATTTTGGATGGGGGAGGAGCAGACCAATTAATTGGTCGGGGAGACATGCTGCTATCCGTCGGTGGAGATACAGTGCGTTTGCAATGTGCCTTTGTCGATACGCCCGAGGTAGAGCGGGTAATTGATTTTATTGGTAGTCAACAAGGTTATCCGATTCCCCATTTCTTACCCGAATTTCACGGAGACGACGAGGAACACGCTGCGCCCGGGCAGTTCAAAATGTCCGAGTTGGACGACCTCTTTGAAGATGCGTCTCGTTTAGTCGTATCGAATCAGCACGGTTCTACTTCCATGATTCAACGACGCCTAAAATTGGGCTACAACCGAGCGGGTAGAATTATGGACCAGATGGAACAATTGGGTATCGTCGGCCCAAGTGAAGGAAGTAAACCGAGGGAAGTTTTGATGTACGACGAGCGGGAATTAGAGCGATTTTTGGAAGATATTAAGCAGAAGAAGTAAGCTGGCTGCTGGTTTCTAGTCGCTAGTGAATAAGGTGGATTAATAGAAATTTCTGTCCCCTAAACAACCCTTCGGCGAGGAGGCGAACCCGCCGAGTAATAAGTATAGCGTAAAACTGTCGGTGATGTATTAAATGTAAGGCTAAGGTGCCCGTTGTCCCAGAGCGTACGCTACCGTGTGGTCGGGATAGCATCTCGGTAGAAAAGGATTACATTGTCTCAAGCTGTGCCGTAGGTACAGCATATATCGTACCTACGGTACGACCTTTTTGAATTATTAAATAGCTACCGATACCTGCCGGTAGGTAAGGTATCGTCTCGCTGGGACGGCTAGGCTTACATTTGATACAACGCTAAAAATCGCTTTTCATCCCGTTTTTACCATACATCAACATTTATGAAAAACCAACCAACACCTATTCTCCGCCAACCTACCGACGGTCGTTCCTACAAAATTGGTGCAAAAGAAAATACAGAAGTTATTTTTAAAGCGGACGGCGACGAAGTGAGGTGTACCCCAAAATTAAACAGAAACCGACTCAGAATAAGGTCCTATGTTGAGAAAATAAATGCAGAAAATTAGCAGCTACTCACCCTATGAAAACCAGAGGGGAAGGCTTAATTTTTTTCTTTTTCAAAAGTCCCAACAATTAAGCGGGCGGGACTATTGAAAAATAAAAAAATGCGGGTGGCCATTGTTCCGCTTTGGGCTATTTTATCCCATCACCGCATCCTGCCACGGACGATTTTTAAAGTAGTGCTGAGCGGGTAAAGTGGGGTCAAGCGAAGAATGGTCTCTTTCAAAATTATAGTATCGAAAGTAATTTTCTAAGCTAGTCCGTAACTCATTGCCGTCAGCAAAATCATACAAGTAAATATGCTCATATTTGACCGTTCGCCACAGCCTCTCAATAAAAGCATTATCGGTGGCTCGACCTTTACCATCCATACTAAGTTGGGTTTGTTCATCCTTCAGCACAGTGGTGACAAACTCCTCAGAAGTGTACTGACTTCCTTGGTCGGTATTGACAATTTCAGGAGCGCCCCAACAGGCAATAGCTTGCTCATAAAGTTCGGCGCACCACTTGGCACTCATCGTATTACTCAGCGACCAAGCTAAGACAAAGCGAGTGGCTACATCTATCCAAGCCGTTAGGTACAGATAGCCGCCAGACAAACCAACATACGAAATATCGGTTTGCCACACTTGATTGGGGCGCGTAATGGCTAAACCACGTAGCAAATAAGGGTATATTTTATGCCCTGGCGCTGGCTTAGAAGTATGCGGTCCTGGTAGGACAGACTGTAAGCCCATTACTTGGTAATACAGGCGATTGAGCCGCTTGATATTGACCTGCAAGTCATGAACCCTTGCTAACCAACTTTGCATCCGTCTAGGTCCTTTATCTGGTCGAACCAAATAATGAGCATCCATTAACCGCATTAAGCGCAGATTTAGTTCGCTTTCGGGGACTGGTTCATAATACAACCGACCTCGATTTACCCCCAATAACAAGCACTGCCTTGACAGACTCAAATCTGAATGGCTTTGGATAGCCGATAAACGAGTAGATAAAGGCATCAGCCTAGCGTTTTTTTTAGAAAGTCGTTCTCTACTTGGAGCTTGCCGATTATCCGTAGCAGATTATCCTTCTCTCGCTCAGCTTCTTGAGGCTTATTCTTCTGACGGTTGCCATGTTGAAAAAGTTTATCACTCTCTTCGGTTAGTATGCGCTTCCAACTCTTTATTTGAGAAGGATGTACCTTGAACTTTTGTGCAATTTGAGGAATCGTTAAATGCTCTTTGATGGCCTCTATGGCCACCTGCTTCTTGTACTTTGTAGTGTACGTTTTACGCTTTGACATAATCAAATATAAGGCTTTTTTCGGACCTTATTCTGTTGTTCGATTTTTGGGGTACACTACAAAGTCACTAATGCTTATTCTATTACCGAATGGTGGATAGAAGCGGGTGGACCCAGTCCAGCACCGCACGTTCACGAGACTAATAATGAACTAATTTACATATTGGAGGGGCCCGTCTCTGTTTTGATAGGGGACAATTGGCAAGAACTGGAAAAAGGTGGACTAGCCGTCATTCCTGCCGGAACAACCCATACTTTCCAAAATAAATCGGATAAAAAAGTCGGTGTGCTCAATGTTTTCATGAATGGCGCCTACGAAGCCATGATGCCGCAAATCAAGCAGTTGTATGCAGATAAGTAGTTAGTGATTGGTGACTATTGACTAGTTCCGCCAACTAATTACCAGTCACTAGTCACTAAAAAACTAAAACGGAATATCTTCGTCGTTCATCCGAGAAGGTAGGCTAATGATATTTTGGTCGGGCGTGTTAGCATTATTATTGGTGTCCACCGGAAGGTCGCCAAAGCCCATATCATCTAATTCGGCAAACTTGGCGTATTTGTCGATAAATTTCAACTTAACCGTTCCCAACGCACCGTTTCGGTGTTTGGCGATAATGACTTCGCCGATACCTTTGAGGGATTGCCCTTCTTCGTCTTCGAGGATTTGGTAGTATTCGGGGCGGTAGATGAAGGAGACGATATCGGCGTCCTGTTCGATAGAGTTGTGAACAATAATGTCATTGGCCACAAAATTATGTACTTTTTCTACTGTTGCATCGTAAACGTCTTGGATACCCAATGGCGTAATACTCTTAATCGTATCCCACAATACATCCGAATTTGACAAATTGGCCAACTGTTCACTATCCTCAAAAACGGAAGAAATGGTGCGAATCCGTCGCCTCGAAATACCCGTTTTGTAAGTACTAGAAGACTTGGCGATTCCCAAAGTGTCCGCAAATTGCTGTTGGCTGATATTTTCCTGCTGCATCAATGGTTGAACGATTTGACTCCATGCTTCTTGTGGAATCACGTCGGTGTTTGGATTTCGATTAATCTGTCGTAACGCATCTATCATCGCTGGAATTTGTTTACCTCTCTCACCGTAACAACCCACTTTTTCTAAGAATGCCAGCAATTGAGTAGTGCCTTGTATGTGTACTTGGTAAGCAGGTTTGTACCGTCCCTGCTTGACTTTTCTTAGCACGGATAATATGTTCAGACGGAGTAATAGATGCTGAACTTGTTGGGCTAACAATTGACTAGTGGAAGAATAATAAACGGCACAACTGTTCTGCCGACCTTCCATTGTCTTCCAACTAACGTTTCCGTCGGTAGCCCATAGATGATTCAAGAATAATGCAATTTTTCTTTGGTCGCATCGGAATACGCCCAACGGAATTTGCTTTTTGAAAGCACGTGCTCGGTCAATTCCCAATTTATCATACCAATTTGTGATGGGATGTTTCTTCCCGTGCGTTAGATGATAGGGGCTTTTTAAATAGGTATGCCACCAATTTTCTTGCTTCACTATTCTTGGTGTGATACCAAATAAATCCGTAGCTGTTTGGTTGACGATTTCAATATTTGTATAGTCCGCACTGGTATAATGATAAGGTTGCCTCGGTAAAATACAACCATCACCAATTAAATGAGCTATCAAAATCAACTCATTGTCACCTAGAGGGTTATCTGGCCTTTCAATTTTTAAATTTCTTGGAACAGCGATTTTATCGCCCACCGCCAAGTCACCTAAAGGTGTCCAGCCCGAAAGTTTTAAAAACGGATGGTTGGCACTTGCTTTGATACTTCTACCCGATTGTGTTTTTAATTCGAATACCTCTTTTTTACCCGAATAGAAGGCCTTAACCATTGGATGAGCCTCCACTTTATACGCTTCATCTACGGCCAAAGTCCGCATGACCGTTTGCTTTGAACGCTCAGCTAACTCCTTTATGGTTATTCGTCTTCCCGTCGTTGCGTCAATGAGCAAAGCATCACCCGTCAAGCAGCCCGATTCCCGCAAATCGGACAACTGCGGCCGCTTCATACCTCCTCTAGTTTCCACCGCTCTGCTCAACTGCGACAAGGCAATCACCGGCACGTTCAACTCTTTCGCTAGTCCCTTTAACCCTCTCGAAATGGCACTCACCTCCTGCTCCCGATTTCCGTTTTTATTATCACTACCACCCGTCATTAATTGCAAGTAGTCGATGATGACCATCTGAATATCGTGCTGCATTTTCAATCGCCGACACTTCGCACGCAGTTCAAAAATATTGATACCGGGCGTGTCGTCGATAAAAATGGGAATTTCGCTCATTTTTTCGATGACGGCTTGTAGTTGTTGCCACTCGTAGTCTTCCAGTTGTCCACTCCGCAGTTTACTACCCGAAATTTCCGCTTCTAGCGAAATCAGACGATTGACCAATTGCACGTTGGACATTTCCAAAGAGAAGAACGCAACACCTTTACCGAAGTCCATAGCGGCGTTTTTGGCCAGAGCTAACGTTAAAGAGGTATTATGGGTAACGGTCATATCTTCTAGTAGAAAAAGATGATTTCCGTCTATTTCGAAACCGTAGTAATCGTCCACTTTATCGTACTCAACTTGAATGCCCGTCACCCGCCAGTCAACGGTACTCTTCCAAGGATTAGGTTGCTTGCGCTTTACTCTAATGGGAATTTGGTCAATGTCTCCATAAATTCGTAAGCGGTGAACGGTTGTTTCGTAGCCAATTTTTGCAATGTCTGCTTTCTTAGCGGTTAGCGAAGTTCTAAATCCGAGTGAGTCGCATAAAAATTTAATATCCTCCGCTAATCGTTGATTTTTTTGCGCAATTTCTAATCCATTCGACTGCACCAAATAGTGGCCATCACTGTCAATAAGGCCAGCCAAAAGCGCTAATCTATTTTTTGTAGAATTGACTAAGTAGTCTTTTGGAATATGCTTATTATCTAAAACACCAATATTTCTTAACTCAACTTTTAAAGAGTAGCCCTTTTTGCCTGTATGACCTCCCGAAATGCCATAACGAGGGCATTTCTTAGGGCTTTTTTCGTATTGTTTTAAATTTAACCCCAAAGAGTCGGCATATCCCTGCAAATACTGGACTACCTCGACATCCTTATTCGTAATTTCCATTTTGCTCGTAGTCCCATCGCCTAGCCACAGTCCCACAAAATAAGGCGGTAAGGCCACTTCTTTTTCGGGAAACTCAATCGCTACTTTATACCCTTTATAATTGGATTTAAACTTAGTTGTTTTTTCACTGTACTCTTTGACGTTGATGTTTAAAATATCACCTTGTTGATGCGGTCCTTCGTTTCGACTTCTTTTCAAAGACAAAATATGACTTTTATTCACCCGATAGTCAATGCCCTTATTTTGGCGTACCCAGTACATTTCTTCTCGACCTCTTGCTAGCGAAAGTACTTTTCGAGGAGTGGAATCGTCGCCCATTAGTAAATCTCCAACGACTATATCTTCTACTTTTCTTAAAGAACCGTCAAACATCACTACTTTAGTACCCTTGCCGAGACATTTTCCCATACCGGGCCTTGCCGCCATAATAATCAAATCCGAAGGCTGCCATCCCGAGGTCATGCGGTCCAAGTCGGTAAAACCTGTCGGTACGCCCGTCAGTCCCGCTTCTCGTTTGGACAACTCTTCTAAGGCTTTGAGTGCTTTACCCGCTAAGGTGCCCATACTCTCATAACTTCGACTGAGATTTTGTTGTGTAATATCAAAAAGTCCTTGTTCGGCGTCGTCCAATAGTTGAAAAACGTCGGTCGTATCTTCGTAGGCATCCCGAATAATTTTGGTGGATACCCGAATGAGTTCTCGCTGAATATGTTTCTGGGCAATTAAACGGGCGTGGTATTCGATGTTGGCCGCCGATGCCACTCGGTTGGTCAATCCGACCAAATAGTAAGGCCCCCCAGCTACTTCTAACTCTCCCATCTTTTTCAACTCTTCCGTCACGGTTAGCAAGTCAACGGGTTGGGAGCGTTCGAATAATCTTAGAATAGCCTTGTAGATAGATTGGTGAGCATCGGAATAGAAACTTTCGGAACGAAGAATATCAATGACGATAGCAATGGAATCCTTGTCTAACATTAAGGCGCCCAGCACCGCCTCTTCTAGGGGCAATGCCTGTGGTTGTACCTTTCCAAATACGTAGTTCGAGAGTTCCCCGTCGTTCTTTTGGGGACGTAGGTTGGACGAACGTTTGTTGGGCTTATTTTTATCCTTATCTGCCATTAGTGTTCCTAAATTTTTTGTGTAGTTGTCTATCTAGTCGTTATACAAAAATACGTTTTAATTAATAGTTTGGCGAATGTCAGTTTAAAGTAATCTTGCTTAAAAATGTGGATAACTCCTATTTTTAGTGTGGATAACTTAGTTAGAAATGCCACTTTTCCACAAAGTGATACTCATTTGGTATATATTTTAAAAT
>JBCCQK010000327.1:0-9606 GCA_039024375.1 Bacteroidota bacterium | reverse complement strand
ATCATCAAGCCATCAAACCATCAAACTGAACTCAATAGACTATTACGAGTCTTGCAACAGCACAATGAAAATTTAAGTGTATTCTAAAACTACCAGCCAATGCTAAAAATATTTTTCGCTTTTGTCAAAAAAGAAACCTTCCACATTCTGCGAGATACACGGACGTTGGTCATCCTATTTGGCATGCCCATAATGTTAGTTTTCATTTTTGGCTATACCGTTACCAACGAATTTAAAGATGCCTCCATCGCCATCATCGACCAATCGAAAGACGAGTTGAGTAAATCGCTGGCGGGACACTTGGTTTCTTCAGGTAATTTTTTATTGGTCGATAATCTGCAAACCGTCGCCGAACTAGAAGATGCGTTCAAAGCGGGGACGATAAAAATGGGTGTGGTCATTCCTGCGCAATTTGAACAGCAGTTTTATCGAGATAAAGAGGTGAAAATTCAATTAATTGCCGATGCCACCGAACCTAATTACGCAGCGACCTTGGTTAATTACGCCAATAATATGATTAAGGCGTTTCAGAAAGAGTGGGGAAGTGGTGGAAACACGCCGTATCAAGTGGACATAGAAACCCGAATGTATTACAACCCTAAATTAGTGGGGGCTTACAACTTTATACCTGGCGTGGTCGCCTTGATTTTGATGTTGATTTGTGCCATGATGACTTCATTGACCATTGCCAAAGAAAAAGAATTGGGGACGATGGATTTACTACTGGTTTCTCCGCTGCCGCCCCTTATGATTATTCTGGGAAAGGTCACGCCCTACATTGTTTTATCTTTCTCTAGTGCTTTGATGATATTTGCTTTGGGGGTTTACGTTTTTGAAGTACCGATTCTTGGTAGCATTGCGTTGTTGCTAGCTCTATCCCTATTGTACTTAATGGTTGCTTTGGCTTTAGGTGTTCTCATCTCTACCAAGGCCGAAAATCAACAAGCGGCGATGATGACTTCCATGTTTTCTCTGCTGATGCCGACCATGTTGTTATCGGGTTTTCTTTTCCCAATAGAAAGTATGCCTACGGTATTGCAGTATATCTCCGAAGTTATCCCAGCTAAGTATTTTATCGATATTGAAAAAGCCATTATGCTGAAAGGCGCAGGTTGGTCTTTCATTGCGCAACCGACCTTTATTTTGGTCATTATGACTTTTGTTTTGTTTGCAGCAGCTTGGAAAAATTTTAAGGTAATTTATGAATGAGAAGTCAGAGGTCAGAAGTCAGACCGTCCATAGGGTGGACTGTCAGAAAACAGACCTTTAGTAGAATTATACCCCAAAGTTTGTCATTTGATACCACAGTTATCTGACTTCTGACAGCGCAGCGGTCTCACTTCTGACTTCTAAAAAAACAACTATGCGTCGATTACTATATATCATCCAAAAGGAATTTATTCAAATTTTTAGAAATAAGGCCATGTTGCCCATGATTACGGTCATGCCGATTATGCAATTGATTTTGTTATCTTATGCGGCGGATAATGAGGTGCGCAACGTGAAGATTGCTATCGTCAATCAAGACCAATCGACTTTTGCCAGAAGACTGGTAGAGAAAGTAAAAATCTCCGACCGATTTATTCTAGTGGACGTTTTACCAACCAATAAATTAGGGGATGATATGATGCAAAAGGGCTTGGTGGATGTCATCCTAACGATTCCACCGCAGTTTGAAAAAACCTATTTCAAAAGTAAATCGGGGGAATTACAATTACTCGTCAACGCCATTAACGGCTCCCAAGCAACGGTTGGTTCTTCGTATTTGGCGGCGATTATTCAATCTTTTAGCCGAGAAATTAGGATGGATGCGGCCCCTAGATTAGTGGTGCAAAAACAGTCGGCTGCTACCACGCTGCGAGCAGAAGAATCTTATTGGTTTAACCCCCAACTGAACTACAAATATTTCATGGCACCGGGCATCATCGGAGAATTGGTCACCATTTTAGTCATCATGCTAACGGCGATGAATATTGTTCGAGAAAAAGAGATGGGCACGATTGAGCAAATTAACGTCACGCCTATCAAAAAATGGCAGTTTATCCTTGGCAAACTCATTCCATTTTTAGTCATCGGACTTGTTTTATTAGTGGTTGGCTTAGCGGCAGGAAAACTTATTTTTGACATTCCAATACTAGGCGATTTACGCATCGTATTTGCCTTTTGTATCTTGAATTTAATTGCCGTTTTGGGTTTAGGTTTATTTATTTCTAACCTCTCCGATACGCAACCCCAAGCGATGTTTACTACCTTTTTCTTCGTCATTATTTTCATCTTGATGAGCGGTCTATTTACGCCCATCGAAAGCATGCCTAAGTGGGCGCAGCAGTTAACCATCCCTAACCCAATCGCTCATTTTGTCCACGTCATGCGCTCCGTTTTGCTCAAAGGCAGCGACTTTGCGGATGTGGTTTATAATTTTAGAGTGATGGGGGTAATGGCGGTTATTCTCAATACTTTAGCTATTTGGAGTTATCGGAAGGTGAGTTGATAGTTGGGAAATTTATATAAATTTTATTATCATTCATCACATCGGGTAGACTTGGGAGTACATCCAAAATTTGACCATTTGCATATTTATACCCAAGAGCTTTATTCGGTACAATTCAAAATGAACCTCAAAGTGGTCATTATGATTAATACCCGAAATGGGAAATATGTACTCTTGGCATCAACGAATCCATTTCAAAACGCCTTGGAAATCATTCAGTTTTATTCCCTGCGTTTTCAAATTGAGTTTTTGTTTAGAGATGCCAAACAGTTTACTGGATTGACTCATTGTCAAGCTAGAAGTGAGGAAAAGCTAGATTTTCATTTTAACATGAGTCTAGCTGCCATTAATTTGTATCAAACACAAATGAAATTGAATGGGCTTAACAATACTTCAATGAACTGTTTTGTCAGAAAAGCTTACAACACTAAATTGGTTAATTTGCTTTTCGACCAACTCAACTCAAAAGCTGAGTTGAATCAATTTTTTGATATAAACCAACCTGATATCCAGAAAATTATTAATCTAGGGCAGGTCGTCTACAAAAAAGCAGCTTGATTAGCTTGTTTTCATTATAATTTAGCTAATCATAATTTTTAACCTAGCAGATTTTAAGACTTTTTGTCCTCAAATCTGCACGCACTATTGCTAATTGGATTTATAGTCACAATAGTAAATACGGTCAAAGAAAATAATGAGAAAGATGCTGGAATCAGTGAATCAATTGAAAAAACGGAAAAGGGGATAATCAATACGCTAAATGAAGCACCAAGAACGACCGAGAATACAAAGATAAAATTCGATGAATTAGGATTTCAAGTTGAATTTCATAAAAATTTAAAGTTTTCGAAATATCCAAATCAGAATTTTGTAGTTGCTCATTCATTAGATTCTACGGCTTTGAGTTATTTGATTGGTGAAATACCTAAGAAATTAAAAGGAGTTGCTTTAGAGCAAGAATGGAAAAACCAGTTATCATCGGCAAATAATACATACGAATTTAAAGACTCAATTGGCTATACCTTTTTATCCCTAATAGGTGAAGGTATTAAATATAAAGGATTCTACAGAATCGACAAATTAGAAGAAAAATACTTTGTTATTCAAGCTTCAATTATCGAGAATGAATACGAGGAGAACTTCGAGAAGATGATGTACTTGGTAAAATCATTTCGTCAGATAAAATAAATCTAATGCTCTGAAAATTTCAGTAGCTGTTTAAGAGTAAAAGGTAAGCGGTATTTTTTAGTATTTCAATCAGTATAAAAGAAGTGAAATGATGTTGGAATTTCGCTCAAAAAGTAGGATTCAAGCCAGTATTATTAGCGACTTTGTCGTCGCTAGTTTTTACTTTTAGATAAGCTCGACGTCATAAAGTGATAAAATATATTGAAATTAAGGTGAAATCTTAATCTATTGGTAACTTGGAACGTCTGGCCTCTTATGGAGTCCTCCCTTTGGTCAGACTCCGTAGGAAAAGAAAAATGTACCACGAATTAAACCTCAGTATAGAAATGTCGAAATCCGAATTAGATAAGTTGAACAATCTTTTGAATCGAATTTTCAAGGAATTATCTATCTCAAAAATTAACTATACAATTGATTTTTGGCATTTAGAATTTGGAAGGCACTTTGAAAACGACAAATATGAAATCGAAGAAATTAACGATATATGGCTTACAACTCATGAATTAGAGGTTGTTAGTGAAAGGGAATGGCTCGAAACGATAAAAAAAGGACCATTTGACATCTCAGATAGTATAGATTTTCAAGAATCAATAAAGGCGTTGGTATTATTCCATTTAGCAAGACTACCTATCAAAGAGGTTGAACTGAAAGAAAATGCGGATTTAATATTTAAATACTCAAGAAACAGATTCTTGAAAATTAAGGGGATTGTTGAAGTTGCTGATTGGATTTGGTGGTTGGATATTGGAAAAGAAGAGAAATTAGTAATGAGTAATTTTGGAGAATTAGTGGCAGATGAGAATAAAATAAATCAAATGGTTAAAAATAAAGAAGCTAGCTGAAGATAGAGGAGGGAACGATGAGCAAAACGACTCATCGTAGACCTTGTTCACCATAAGTACTGCCCTAATACATAGCAGTTGACCAAACCGTTTTGCAGCTCTTTTTATCTGTAAATTTAGAATTAAATGAAGGTTCTCGAAGAATACGTGAATTCAAAATCCAAAAAATCGTAAACGAAAAATTAAGATGATTTACCTCAAGTTCGATGCACCTGAGATAAAAAAGGAAGAAGCCAAATCAAATAAAGTGAAAGAATTCATAGTAAATGCTGCGATGAAAATTTTAAAGCAGGTGATTCCAGAAGCCAATCCAGATTATAACCATAAGATAGATAAAGTGAAAGTTTGGTTAGTCGAAATTGACGACGAAACGCAATATCCGAATAGGGAAATTGGAATTGATAAAGATGGAAGTGTGATTATAATTATGCCTGATGAGAGAAATTACGGCTATTGGACAGAAAATAACTTAAAAGAAGAAGATTTTAAATCCCACTTTGAAACGGAAGAAATAAGTGAAAAAGCATTCAATCAATTGTGGGAAGAATTTGAAAATAAAAAAGAAAACTGACAGTTACCGATAGGTGATTACCTTACAATATCTGAACTTAAAAGGTTAATCGAAGACAATAAGGAGAAAACTAGGCACAGCAAGGAATAGCCGTCAACTGCTGTCCATCTCTTTCAAGTAGTAAAAAGAAAACTGGTACTAATAATACCTCAAGGGCGATATTTTTCAGGAAAAAACTGCTTCGACGTGAGGACATTGTGTCCCATTAGGATAAAACAACAATTACAAATAATTCAATTTGTGTAATGGAAATAGAGTTAATAGAAATTCAGGCAAATGAAAAGCAGGAGTTAAAGACAATGTTGTCCGAATATTTGAAAGAAATTTTAGCACCGAGAACCGAGAATATTGAAGGAGAAGTAGATTATCCATATTTTGATTCCTATTGGGTCGAACCAACTAGGACTCCTTTGAAGATTAAATGGAAAAATAAAATTGTTGGCTTTGCACTCATAAATGAATGGATAGTTTGCAAAGAGTTTAACGCTCAAAAAAACATTGCCGAGTTTTATGTGAAACAAGAATACAGAAGACGTGGAATTGGAAAAAATGTGGCCGTCCATCTCTTCAAAAGATATAGAGGGAAGTGGGAAATAAGACAGCTATCAACAAATCTAAAAGCAGTAAAGTTTTGGAGAAGAGTAATTGGCGAATTTACTCAAGGAAACTATAAAGAAATAGAACAGAAGGTATTAAATAGGTTCGAAACCATTCAATTATTTGAAAGCTAACTAAAACTAGAAAATACATCCTTCCAATCTAATGATTTCGCCTATTTCAACGACCTCTTCGGAATAATTTTTTTCAGAAGGGGTGAAAATAAATGTTTGACCTTCGGAACTTGAAAAATTGAGTAAACCATCGATTACTTCATATTTATAAGTTATCGTATATTCAATTTCTTCATTGCGCCCATAATAATCATAATCAAACCAAAAAACATCTTCTTGGTCTTTCTTGATTTTTATATTCCATTTCATTCCATTGTAGGTTGTTTCCCCCATTTTCCATCCTTCACAATAGGAAGCAATGCTATCCAGCGTAAAGAAGGATACAAAATAATCGTCATGTGAAAAGTTTGAGAATTTTATATCTGAAAAGTCGCCATAGTAATTTTCCGCATTTGCCCAGACTGTTCCATCGTATTTATGTAAAAACCGACAGAACTTTCTCCCCCAGCCTGAACCACAGTAGGATAGCACGTTTGGGTCCAAAAAAGGATATTGTCTTCCACTTCTATCGGTTACAATATCAGCATCTTGCTGTTGATGCTCAAATGGTACGGTGTCGTCTTCTCCACAAGAAAACAAAGTAATAGGCAAAAAGAGGAAAAGTAATCTTTTCATTGCTGATATTTTTCGTCTTAAACCACTAAATTACTGAAAATTTAAAGATTAACAATAGTCCGTGCAAAAAAAGAATAAAAACTAGGTCAAAAAGAAAAAAGGTCGTAAGATTTAGTAACGACACAAAATCTACGACCTATGTTAAGCACCATTACAGTACTTGGACTCATATTCGCAAATGTTGGCGTAAAAAACAAATCTCAACGAACTTTTTTAGAAGAATTGTTTAGCCTGTTACCTGCTATAAGAGGCAGGTTCAATTTTTGTAATCTGGCACGCTACAGCAAATTTAATGAAGTTACCTTTCGGCGTAACTTTTCCAAAGCCTTTGACTGGGCTGCTTTTAATTATGCGCTGATTCAGCTAAATGTAAGCAGTCCTAGTTCCGCTTTGATTGCGGCAGTTGATGCTAGTTTTATTAGCAAAGCAGGCAAAAAGACATTTGGTTTTGGCAAATTTTGGTCAGGTTGTGCAGGTAAAGCCAAAAAAGGACTAGAAGTAACAGCTTTAGCGCTCATCGAAGTCTCCAGCGGCACGGCATGGACATTAGATGTGTGCCAAACACCAGCAGGTTTATCCGCTAAAGCAGGTAAATCAGGCAAATACACCCGTATAGATTACTATATAGAGCAATTGTTAGACTGTTCCAAGTACCTAAATGGTGTACTGTACATAGTGGCAGATGGGTATTATGCTAAGAAAAAGATGTTTTCAGCCGTTTTATCTATGGGTAAACATCTTATTACCAAGCTGCGCCCAGATGCCAACATGAAATATCTTTTTGATAGAACTAAAAACCCCGATGGTTACAAAGGGGCAGTTCTATACGGAGCGACTTCCGATTTGGCATTCATCAGAGAATTATTTGACGTGACTATTAAAGCGGCTACCATTTTAAATATAGACCAAGATTTTCAACAAGAGCTAAAGGATAAACTAGCCAGTTTACATCCTTATCAAATCAGTAAAAAAGGTGGACACTTACAGGAATGGTACTACGACTGGGAAGATGTAGACCCCAAGCATCGACACCAAACCCATCTTTATGGCCTACACCCAGGGCATCATATTTCGGTAGATAAGACGCCCGAATTGGCGAAGGCTTGTCGAGTAACCCTCAACGTGAAGGGGGATAAAAGTACGGGTTGGTCACAGGGTTGGCGGGTTAATCTTTGGGCGAGATTGAAAGACGGCAATCGAGCACATCAGTTATACCGACAGTTGCTAAATTACGTTCAACCCTCCGATAAAATCAACTATTTTGCCAAAGGCGGTACCTACCCCAACTTATTAGATGCCCATCCGCCTTTTCAAATTGACGGTAATTTTAGTGGTGCAGCGGGCGTAATCGAAATGTTGGTACAATCCTCCGAAGAAACCATCACGCTCTTACCAGCCCTTCCAGACGAATGGTCCTCTGGCAGTATAAGTGGAGTCAAAGCCAGAGGTGGTTACGAGTTGTCTTTTCAATGGACCGATAAAAAAGTGTCCAGTTTAACGATTTTCTCCGAGAATGGAGGGAAGACGACCATCGTTGCCAATGGGAAAAAAATGGAAGTATTGTTGGAGAAGGGGGAGAAATCTGCAAGGGTGCTATTTTGAAACAGACGACTGGGAGGCCTATCGGAGTATAATTCCATCCCATCAGCATAAGTTCGGACAGCCAACCCCCACCCGTAAACAGTCCTCTTCACAAAAAAGGTATCCCATACCTTTTTTGCTCGTTCATCACGGTAAGATACACCCTCTTTCCGTTGACCCTGTGCGCATCTACATGGATAGCTTTTGTAAGTCTTAGCCTTTGGTAGGTTGTGCTACCTTGACCGCCCTATCCATGCCTCTTATGTCCACCCATCCGTAAGCGGTTCTCTTCGTTAAAAAGGTATCCCATACCTTTTTTGCTGCGCACCACTTCGTTTATCTGTTCGTGCATGCCAACTTTTGCAGTCCCGCTTATTTATCTGCCGTAGGCAGACTCAGACTCCCAATCACTCGGGACGCCCTCCGACTTTCGGAGCAGGCTTTGCGGCTTGCTACACGCCTACTTACTTTAGCGTGAGGAGGACTTTCATCTCCCTAGAGTCCTGCTACTTTTAGCAAGAAATTTTCTATCTTTAGCAGATAGTAATTGATGTCCATTCGTGGCACGCACAATGTACACCTCGCCACAGCTCCCAGAAGGTCGCTACGTGAGGTATGCGTGACCGTTGGCGACAAACAAAAGAAAAAATGAACCATATAATAAAATCAATAAGAGAGTTAACGAAATGCAATGACATTGACTTGCAGAAAATACAGACTACGTTGGATAGAAGAAAGCTTAAAAAGAATGATTTTCTGCTAAAGTCAGGTCAAGTTTGCCGTCAATACTACTTTGTTGAGTCTGGTACGATTCGATTATTTTATACTAAAAATCATATAGAATACACGGTGTGGATGGGAACAGCAGGGGAAATCTTTACTAACTTGGAAAGCTACTTAGATGCCTCACCGAGCAGAATTAATATCCAAGCAATAGAACCATCAGTCACTTATACCATCACCAAAAAAGAAAGCGATCAGCTTGCCAGAGAACTTAATACTTACAATACCTTATTGCGGAGAACTGTAGAGACAGCATTCATTGGCTTAAGTAAAAATGTAATGTCTTTTCAAAGTGATGAAGCCTTGGAAAGATACCAACGAGTGGTCAATGAAAAAAATTGGATTGAAAGATACCCACTAAAGTATATCTCCACCTTCATTGGTGTGACTCAAAGTACCTTGAGCCGAATAAGAGCAAAAAGAGATTGATTTATTGACATAGGGCAAAAAAAAACACACTATTACCCGCTAATTTTATGGCATCATTAAATTTTTAAAAAATTGCATACACATGATGTCAATAACTTTAGGAATCGTAGCGGGACTGGTTACCGCTTTAGGACTCTTAGTTTGGAAACTACCTACCAAAATTCAATACATTGAAACAATAACTACAGAAGCACCCATCGACAGGGTGTACGACGCAATACGCTATCAAGAACAATTAATGGAATGGAGTGCTTGGCCTACCGAGACCAATTCGCTTTGTGAAGTGAGAAACAATGATGGTCAAGTCGGTGCACAAACTATATTTCAAAATCAAAAAGGAAAGCAGTTTGGCTATCAGGAAGTTACTCATTTGGT
>JBCCQK010000326.1:0-9623 GCA_039024375.1 Bacteroidota bacterium | reverse complement strand
CAGCGGCCATGCGATTGGCGATGGGCGAAATGGCAGATGTGGTGCTAAGTAGCAGTAAAGTGTTTCCCGCACGGATGGAGATGGCAGGCTACGAGTTTCGGTTTGCGGATTTTAAGGAAGCGATTCGGGATTTGAAAAAGAAGGGGTTATAACTAAACGCTACGATTACGAATTCAGTAATATATTTTTTAATTGCTCATTGGACTCCCCTTCGGTGTCCATCAAATCGGCTAAGGTCACTTTTTCCAGCAAGTTATCTAACGTAAACTGCACCATTTTCCACAAAGACCTTACCGAGCAATCTACCGAGTTGGTACATAATTTACCAACGCCAGCGTAAGAACCACAAAATTCTTGGTCGAACAGTTTTCCGCCTAGCGCGGTCAATACTTCATTGATGGTGATTGCCCCAACGGGCTTTGCTAAAACGTAGCCTCCTTTGTGTCCACGCGTACTTTGCACTAGGCCCGCTAATCGAAGCGTTCGCGTTAATTTCCCAACGTAGGGTTCGGACATTCCTTCTAGTTCGCTTAATTGGGGAATACTTAATCCCAGTTCGCTATCGGCACGAGCGATTCGCAATAAAATACGAAGACCATATTCGTCTTGAGCGGAAATTTTCATGTTTCTTTATTTGTAATTCGTTACTTGTTATTCGTTATTTGACGACTCCACGAGTCACTAATCACTAAAATTAAAACATATCTAAGGCAAACCTCGCCTCTTCGCTCATCTTTTCTTTGGACCAAGGTGGGTCGAATACCACCCGCAAATCGACATCTTCTACGCCCTCGACGCTCATTATCTTTTCTTGTACTTCCATCGGTAAGGATTCCGCTACGGGACAAGCGGGGGAAGTGAGCGTCATTTCCAAATAAACGTTACCTTCGTCGTCTAATTCTACTTTATAAATCAAGCCCAATTCGTAGATGTCAACGGGAATTTCGGGGTCATAGACCGTTTGAATTTGCTCGTATATTTTTGCTAAGATGGCTTCTTTATTCATGTTTGTATTTTTAGTAGGTACGACTATGGAGAGTCGTGTTACTTTTGTACGACTCTGGAAAGTCGTGGTACGTTTGCCCCCAAATGACTAGTTAACGAGTCACGAATCACTATCCTGCTGCTCGATATTTTGCTGTTTTCTAAATTGATAAAAATAGTAGCCGCCTACGAAAAACCAGCCTAAGATTAGCAACTTACCAAGTCCTGAGTTCAATCGTTCTTGAAATAAGCTGGCGGTGAAAACGGCAAAAAAGACACCCGCAATAAACAGATATTTTGTGCTTTTCTTCATGCGTTTTGGCCTTTTTTATAACCCTGATACAAGTATATTCCCGCAACCGTTGCAAATAAAAAAGCGGGAAGAGCAGCTACAAAATCGAACTTATCATAATCTAGATTCAAGAAACTTAATATGGCCGCAGCTAGAAACATTCCACCAGCCAAATAACTTTTATTACTACTCATTTCAATATTTTACGCTTCTGTTTTAAGCCATGGTCACGCCATACATTTTCATCTGCTTCACCATACTCACCAAGCCGTTCGAACGAGTGGGCGATAAATGTTCTTTTAACCCAATTTTGTCGATAAAATACAAATCTGCTTTGGCAATGGCCTCGGCAGGTTGCCCCGACAATACTCGAATCAGCAGCGCAATGATTCCCTTAGTAATAACGGCATCGCTGTCCGCGGTAAAATCGACGGTCGTCGCATCGTTCTCGGCGTGTAGCCAAACTTGACTTTGGCAACCTTTAATCAAATGCGTTTCGTCCTTGAATTGGTCATCAATCAACGGAAGGCTTTTGCCTAAATCAATGATGTATTCGTATTTTTCCATCCAATCGTCGAAGAAAGCAAATTCTTCAATGATTTCGTCTTGTATTTCGTTGATAGTCATAAATGTTTATTTTAACCTAACATCTTCGCCGCCCGCTTCACACCTTCCACTAGCTTATCCACATCCTCTTTATTATTATAAAAAGCAAACGAAGCTCGAACCGTCCCTGGAATTTCGTAGCGGGCCATCAAGGGTTGCGTACAGTGATGTCCCGTCCGAACGGCAATACCTAACTTGTCGAGAATAGTTCCAACATCATACGGATGTGCACCATCTAGCAAAAAAGAAATCACACTCGCTTTTTCTTTCGCTTCGCCGACAATCCGAATGCCCGGAATCTTTTTCAATTCGGCCGTTCCGTAGGCGAGCAATTCATTTTCGTGGGCGATAATCGCCTCGTGTCCAATTTTTTGCATGTATTCTACCGCCGCTCCTAGACCTACTACGCCAGCAATGTCGGGGGTTCCCGCTTCGAATTTATGCGGTAAGGTATTATACGTCGTTTTTTCGAAAGTGACTGTTTCAATCATCTCTCCCCCACCGTGGTAGGGCGGCATGGCGTTCAACCATTTTTCTTTACCATACAAAATACCGATTCCCGTTGGGCCACACATCTTATGTCCCGAAAACGTAAAGAAATCAACGTCCAATTCTTGCACGTCCACTTTTAAATGCGGAATAGATTGAGCACCGTCGATTAAAACGGGAATACCCTTAGCGTGAGCTTTGGCAATGACTTCTCGAACGGGATTAATCGTTCCCAACGCATTGGAAATATGATTGATGGCGACGATTTTAGTTCTGTCCGTCAATAACTTATCGAACTCCGACATAATCATTTCGCCCGCCTCATTAATCGGTACGACTTTCAACTTAGCACCCCGTTCCTCACAAATCATCTGCCACGGCACGATGTTCGAGTGGTGTTCCATTGTCGAAATTAGCACTTCGTCGCCCTCGTTTAGGAACTTGCGACCGTAGCAATTGGCGACCAAATTGATGCCTTCCGTTGTACCTCTTACGAAAATACACTCCTTTTCCGACGGGGCGTTGATGAATTCTTTCACCAAGCGGCGGCTTTTTTCAAAAGCGTCCGTTGCTTCTTGGCTCAATTGATACACCCCACGATGCACGTTGGCGTGCAATTTTTTGTAGTAGTCATCCATCGCATCAATCACATAAGTCGGCTTTTGGCTCGACGCTGCGCTGTCCAAGAAGACGATGGGTTTGCCATTCATTTCTCTTTCTAATAAGGGAAAATCTTTTCTGATTTTGGCAAAATCGACCGTTTGTGGTTTATTTTTAGTGGCTGTAGCCATGTTTTAATTTTTTAATTTTATAATACCCTTCAAAATCGTCTGCGCAATGTAAGGTCGCTCGGGCGGCAGTTGTAATTCTTGCTTATTCGGGTCAATCAATACGTCCATCCCTTCCAATGGAATAGCACCCAGTAGTACTTCGGCGTTATTAGGAACAACTAAAGCATCAACGGTCGTTCTCCTCGTTTTAAAACGAACTTCAATGGGTCCAACTATTTCTAACTCTCTTTCGCTACCATCGGCTAGCAAAGCAGTTTCTTTCCCCAATACTTCCAAATCTAACTGTCGCTTAATGTTTTCATTGATGACCAACATATAAGCGCCACTATCTACTAGGGCTTTGATTTTAACCCTTTTGACTTCTTTCCGCTTAATCATCCCCTTTCTAGCTAAAGCTAAATCATCGCTACTAATCAATTCAATATCTGCTCTGATTAACCCCATGATAGTTTAGTTTTTAGTTTGCATAATGATTGTAATGTAAGTAACTGGTAGTTTTAAACAGAGCAAAAGCTTGTCAACTAGCATTTCGCTCGACTAGTCACTAGTCAACTAATCACTAGTCACTAAATTACCCTAACTTCTCCCGCATCATGCCCAATGCCTTCTCCTTCACTGCCTCCAACTTAAAATTCTCTAACACCTCCGCTACAAACGCAAACTGCAACATCGACCGTGCTTGTTCCAAATTCATCCCCCGAGTTCGCAAGTAGTAAATGGAGGTTTCGTCCATCTGACCAATAGTCGCCCCGTGCGAACACTTCACATCGTCGGCGAAGATTTCTAACTGTGGCTTAGTGTCCATCGTGGCCGTATTGGACAATACCAAACTGCTATTTTGCTGAAAAGCATTCGTTTTTTGAGCGTCCTGACGCACATTCACTTTTCCGTTGAATACCCCTCGACCTTTTCCGTCGATGATGCCCTTGTAGAGTTCGTTGCTTTCACAATGTGGATGTGCATGGTCGATAAAACTTTGATTATCAATGTGCTGCTCTCCGTCTGCCAAGTACACCCCAAATAAGTTCGTATTAGTACCCGACGCTTGTAGATGCGAACTCAAGTTGTTTCGCACCGTTCGACCCCCCAAATCAAGGACGTAGGAAGAGTACGTACTGTCCCGTTCCTGCGTAGCAATGGAATTGTTGATTTGAAAAGCGTTGACGCTTTCGTTCTGCAATTTGTAGTGATGTACGTGCGCATTTTTACCCACCACAATTCGATTCAACGTATTGGTGAAGTAACTGCCGTCATTAACCGCAGAATAGGTTTCCACCAAATTGACTTCCGTATTATCTTCGGTAATCATCAGTAGTTGGGGATGTACCATAACCGCTTGGCCACCCGTAACGACGATATTGGAAATATGAATCGGCTTATCGACCACTGTTCCTTTGGCCACCCCAACGAACATTCCGTTTTGCGCCAAAGCGGTATTCATCGCCACGAAGGCGTTCTGACCAATATCGCTCGTCAAGTGCTGGTCAATGAGTCGCTGGAAAGTGGAAATCTCGTAGGCTTCTTTCATTTCTCCGATGTAGAGTCCTTCCGCCAAGTTATCGAAATTGGAAAACTCCCGATTTAGTACACCGTTGACAAACACCAATTTGTAGGTATCCAAATCGTCAAAGTCCGTGCGTAACGCCACCGCTTCGCCGATGACGGCTCCTTTAGCCTCAACAAACGACTGCTTAACGATTTTGCTAACATTGGTGTACTTATAATCTTCGTCTTTGCGATGTGGAAAACCAGTCGCCTCCAACTGTTTCATAGCTTGCCGACGAATTGCCTGCAAGGGATGATTTCTTTGGCCGTTCATTTGCTGTTCCCGCAAGTCGAATAGAGTGCGATATTTGGCAACCAAATCGGCGGTTTTTCTATCAATAGCTATTGCCATTATATTCTTTTGAGAGGTCAGACCGTTTTACTGTCAGACCGTAAATTAAGATTTACTGTCAGAAGTCAGAAATTAGGGTAGTTGTGCCAAAAGTCTGACCTCTGACAGTTCACGGTCTGACTTCTGACAACGAAGTGGTCTTCTAAACAGCAACGCCGTCCACTTCTTCTTTTATCCAATCGTAGCCTCGCTTTTCTAGTTCTAAGGCCAAGTTCTTATCACCCGTCTTCACGATTCGCCCATCGTACAGTACGTGTACGTAATCGGGAACGATATAATCCAACAACCGCTGATAGTGTGTAACTACTAAGAACGAACGGTCTTTGGTACGCAATTGGTTGACCGCATTGGCCACAATCCGCAACGCATCAATATCTAAACCAGAATCGGTTTCGTCTAAAATTGCTAGTTTTGGTTCCAAAGCGGCCATTTGCAGCATTTCGTTTCGCTTCTTTTCTCCACCCGAAAATCCTTCGTTCAAAGAACGCTTCAATAGGGCTTGGTCGAGTTCTACCATTTTGGTTTTTTCTCGCAAAAACTTTAGCATCTTCATGGCGTCTAACTCGTCTTCTCCCCTCGCCTTTCGTACGGAATTGACCATACTTTTTAGAAAGTTAGCGTTACTAACTCCGGGAATCTCAACGGGATATTGGAAAGCCAAAAAGATACCCGCTACTGCACGCTCATCAATTTCCATTTCCAACAAATCTTCGCCCAAAAATTCGATACTGCCGCCCTCTACTTCGTAGTCTTCTTTACCGGCTAGTACATGTGACAATGTACTTTTTCCTGACCCATTGGGGCCCATGATGGCGTGTACTTCGCCCGCTTTAATTTCTAGGTTAATTCCATTAAGAATATTTTTTTCTTCAACGGAGACTTTTAAGTCCTTAATTTTTAACATTTTATCTAATTTTTAGACTACTCCACTTACGTTGCTGGTAGTGGTTTATTTAATATTAATGGTTGCTTGAATATCTATTAATTTCTTTAATAATTACTTGAATTTCTTCTTTTAATTCATCGTACTGAAAGGTGTCGTAAATAATAGCAGATAATTTTTCGATGACCGATAAGGTTTTCGCTTCTACAAAATTAGGAATCACCATTTGCAATTGGCCATTCGATAAATCAAAGCCCAATTTTTTTAGTGTTAGCCGTCGACTGCTTTCATAACTAAAAAATCTAGTGCGTTTTTTATCGTACTCAATAGTCAAAACTAAATCCCGTCCATTCATCGTCATATTAACACCAAAAAAGGACGCTTGTTGAACAACTACTTTGATGAAGGCTAATTCTTTGCGCCGTAATTGATTTAGCAAAATATACAACAAAGAATTATCTAAGCCCGCCTCGACCGTTCTTTCTTTCAACTCGACTAATTCCTGCTGGGCTTTGGCTAGGTCTTGGCTAAATCTATTTTGCAGAACTTCCCGAAACTTTTCAATATTTGAGGATAGCTTTCTATCCCGTGCTTTTTGAATCCACACTATTTTTCTTTCTTGCTCCCTAATTTTAGCGAATAACGGATTTTTCAATTGATACAGCCGATTCAATTTTTGGTTTAACTTGTACCAAGTCTCCGTAAAATAACTCGCTTCTAAATAAGCCCGTTCCTGTACGTATATCTCCATTTCTTGCTCGACTGCTCGTTTAGCGTTTTCAAAATGCTCGATTAACAAGTCTAGATTTGTTTTCATGTTGCAAAGGTTTAAGTACGCTTTGTTAGCACTAACTGCCGCTGCAAATGCGGAAAAATACCATCCACTTCTAACTTCGTTTCTCCACTAATGTCATACCCTCCTTTCTGATAGAACTTCAACGCGGGACTACTATCCATCACTTTCAACCACACCATTCGCTTTCCCAACCGCTGCGCCAACTCGTCCACTTCTCGAAGCGTCGCACTACCGATACCCTTTCCCGTCGCTTCATTTTTCAAGTAGATACGCTGTATTTCCATACCTTCTTGTGCTGTACAATTTCCGTAAGCCGCATCTTGATTGATTTTCAAAAAACCAAACACCGTTTCCCCTTGCTGAATTAGGTATAAACGCACGTTTTCGTCGGCTAATTCCGCCGCAATTGCCGTCGGGTTATAACTCGTTTCGATATAGTGTTCTCCTTGGTCTTTCCAAAGGTATTGGTAATGTTGTCGGTAGGTCGTTTGGGCAATTTGAATAATTTGGTCGATGTCCGCCGTTGTGCAGCGGTGGAAAGTGACTTTTTGTTTTAATTTTTTATCAGATACAATCATAATAGAAAGTTATCAATATGTAGCTTTATAAGCATTAGATTTTCGTTGGCTAAAAATTTTAAGTTTTTCACGCTCTTTTTGAATCAATGAATAAAAGTCCATCCTTCATACATTCATAAGTGTAAGCATATATTGCTCTTATATGGTCGTTGGTTAATCGAGGATAATTTTCCATCAATTGCTCGATTGTCCAACCAGTAGCCAACCTTTCAAGGACAAATTCTACAGAAATCCTAGTTCCTCTAATAATTGGTTTTCCTAAAAGGATGGATGCATCTGAAGTAATATGTTTTTGCCAGTCAAGCATGATAATTAGTGGTTTTAAAGTAACTTATTCAGAATTTATTTTTCCATTTTCAACACCTCCTCGTAATGCTCCACCTTCGGGAAAGGGTGATAATAATGATGTAGTAACCGCTTCCATTCTTGGTACGCCGCCGACTGTCTAAATCCAACTTCGTGCGCTTCCAAGGTCTCCCAATTCACCAATAATATGTACTGATTCGGCGTTTCGATACACTTCTGCAAGGAATGGTTTACGTAGCCGTCAATCGTGCTAATATATTGACTCGCTTTGGCAAAATCGGCTTCGAAGTTGTTGGCTAGTCCCACTTTTACCTTCAAAATGGCCACTTCCAATATCATTTAGTCGTCGTTTTTGCTTGTCGTAAAATCTTATCCATCTTACGCCCTCTCGCCAATTCTTCCACTAATTTATCCAAATATCTCACCTGCCGAGTCACGGCAAACTCTTCCTCAATTTCTTCAATCCGATACCCACAAATGACACCTTTGATTAGATTCGCATTGGGGTGTATGGTCGCCTTTTCGAAGAAGGTTTGAAAAGTTGCTTTTTCGGCTATCAACTCCCTTATTTTCGTCTCGTCAAAACCCGTTAGCCATTCGATGACTTGGTGCAATTCCGCTTTCGTTCGGCCTTTCTTCTCCACTTTAGTTACGTAGTGTGGATAGACGGAGGAGAAGGTCATCTTGGCGATTCGGTCGTTGTGTTTGGTGGTTACTTTCATTTTTTGTTTATTTTAAGATAGTTAGAGAATTCTTATCGGTTCCATTTTCTGTTCCCCTAAGATGTTATTTTCCAAAGTATATTGATACGCAAATCCATTCGCACGGGAGGATATAATGGCCTGTAATCGCTCATTGATAAAATGCAAACCGACTCCGTCGTCACAGGCAATTCCCTCTTTCATCTCTCCGTTACTGATTTTATTTCTGTAAGCCTCTTGTCTTTCGGCTTCTCCGTCAAAATGGGGGCAGTTACTTCCTTTCAATAGGCCTAAACAATCCAACTTATTGAGTTGATTCGGGATGGAATCGGTTAAGCCTTCTTCGAACCAGCAAATCGCACCAGCACTCAAACCACTCAAAATCGTTCCATTGGCGTAAGCTTTTTTAAGCATCTTATCCACCCCCCATTCTCTCCATAACACCAACATATTTCGGGTGTTTCCTCCCCCTACGTAGATGATGTCTTGTTGGAGCACAAACGCTTCAATTTCGTCCGTATGTCCCTTAAATAAAGACAAATGACTCGGAACACAGTTTTTATTGTTGAAATGGGTATAAAACCGTTCGATATATCCTTCCGAATCGCCACTTGCCGTACCGATAAAACAAATCTTTGGCTGCGGCTTGTGCGCTTGTTCCAATATGTAGTTGTCTAAAGCTGGATTTTCGGGTTCCATTGAGAATCCGCCACCGCCTAGGGCTATGATTTGTCGGTTCATTTTTTTGATTATTGAAATGTGCTGTGCAGATAGCCCAGTCGTAGGCATATAGCGGCCACGGACATTTTGCGCTCTATTATGCCTCGTCTTCTATTTTTTCTTTTCCTCATCTTTTTCCTTTAATTTTTGTAATTGCTCCGCATCTGCTAAATCTTGAAGTCTTCCTGCTTTCCTTTTTGCAGTAATCAAGTCTTGCAAAGACAGAAATTTTACTGTTACTCCGTCTAAATCTCCCTCCGTTCTTCTATTGTAACATTCTTCAAAATTTACTCCTTCCACATCTACCAATAAATCAATTCGGTAGGGTTCGTAGCCGAGCTGAATTATATTTTCAGGGGTCATAAAATCTTCAATTTCAAGGTTCAATCCTCCGAAACCAAAGTCCTTAATTGCCTTTATTGATTTTTCAATATTCGGCTCTGTCATCCAGAGCCAGAAATCAATATCTTTCGTATATCGGGGATAGCCATGATAGTTGACTGCGTATCCACCAATAACCAAATAATCAACTTTATGCTCGTTGAGTAACTCTATAAACTCTCTGAAATCCTTGTCGAGT
>JBCCQK010000325.1:0-9625 GCA_039024375.1 Bacteroidota bacterium | reverse complement strand
GACTTAGTTTCGGAATACAATTTTTATAGCTATCAGAAACTTTCCTTCGAATACACTTGTTGTCTAAGTTTTTCACCTAATACTTACCTTTTTATTTATGTTGACTAATCGCCGACCCGCCGACCACGAATCTATCGCCTACTTCAAAACCTACATCAATAAAGTACCTGGCGATGATTTTCTAAAAATCTTAAAAACTTCGCTCGCCACCAATTTAGCTAAATACCAAACGCTGACAGAAACACAATGGAATCACCGCTACGCCGAGGATAAATGGACGGTAAAGGAGGTTTTAATGCACATTATGGACACCGAACGGATTTTTGCCTACCGCGCACTGCGCATTGCTAGAAATGATACTACGCCGTTAGTGGGCTTCGAGCAAAACGATTATGTGCCCTACTACGAAGCTTCAAATCGCAGCGTCGAGTCTTTGCTCAACGAATACGAGTTACTCCGTCGTTCTACGATTGCGTTATTCGAAAATATGTCCTCGGAAATGTTAGACCGAATAGGCACGGCGAGTGGCGGTGCAGTATCAGCTCTAGCTTTAGGCTACATGGTAGCGGGCCACGAGATTCACCACGAGCAAATATTTAAAGAACGATATGGTCTTTAAAGAAAGCGGCTTCTCCTTCGATTTTCCAGACGATGATTGGCAAATCATTCGTTTCGACCAGCATCGTTATTTCAAGATATTAAGTGGTGCGGGGCTGAAAGGCGTCGATTTTTTGGGAATTTATCAAAAAAAAAGGTTGGTTTTTATAGAGGTCAAGCACTTTCGGACACCCGCAGGAAAGCCCTTTAAACCTTATCCTATTTTGACCAATACTACTGAGTTTGTGCAACAAATTGAGCAAAAGTATTTAGACAGCGTACGGTTACTCAACATTGTTTATCAATATCTCCGTAGGAAATGGTGGTTTAGATGGTTCGAAAAAGGAACTTCTGCTTTTTCCGATACCCTTTTTCAAAAAAGTAGTACCTATTTTTGGCGACAAGCCTATTTGTTGTCACAAATGCCCGAAAAATGTCAATTGAACTTATTTTTGGAGATTAACCCTTACGAGAGCACTTTGCCCAAAAATGCGTTTTTTGAAAAGGTAGAAGGATTATTAGCAGGTTTATTGGAAAAGGAAGTGGGGAAAGTGGTGGTGGGTAATTCGAAAGATGCCTTTAAATAACAAAAATACAAATTAAACATTTTCTACATCCAACCCTCTTTTTTTAAACAAAAAATTTGTTTTGTAGTCAAAGTTTTATTTTTTTGCACATCACAAAACAAAAGGTCAAAAAACGAGTGATTGATTAGATAAACTTTCAAGGAATACTCAAATAATGAAAAAGAATGGTAGAATACTATCAGAGGTTTTACAAAAAACAATACAGGGCTAAAGTAAAGCAGCTAATAGTTGACTTAAAGCGATTATTAACTTTGGAAGTTATACCTTGTATCAAAGATGATGAAATTGTACTCAACACAACTTTCAAACAAAATTTAAAGGATAATGAGTGGCTCGAGTTAAACAAAATGTATGCGACATTATTCAAAAATAAAGACCTACTTTCACCGACGCTCCTAAAATTCATCAATAAAAATTCAGATACGACAAAAGCAAACAAATTTAGATTAATAGACACCTTTGCGGGTTGCGGGGGTTTGAGTTTAGGGCTAAAGAGAGTTGGTTTCCAACCAGTACTAATCAATGAAATTGAAGCAAAATTCTTAGAAAGCTATTATTTCAATCACGATATTTCGATTGAAAATTACTACTGCGATGATATTAAGAATTTGATTGATGACGAAGATATACACAAAAAGTACTTCAAGAACATAGATTTAGTTGTTGGGGGGCCACCGTGCCAAGGATTTTCAATGGCCAACAGACAAAGAATTATTGATGACCCAAGAAACGAATTGTACCGTTACTTTCTGAGGACATTGAAGTTAGTTCATCCAAAATTCTTCGTTATGGAAAATGTTAAGGGGATGATGAACAAAGCAGATGAAATTAAGGAAAACTTCAAGGCTATATTAGGAAGCGATTACACTTTTGGAATTACGCTTTTAAATGCAAAAGATTTTGGAATACCTCAAAACAGGGAACGGGTATTTTTCATTGGAAGCAGAATGGAAATAGATGCACAAAAAATAATCGAAGATATTTTAAGAGAAAAGAAAACGGCAAAAAAATTCAAGCTCAAAGATGCCATTGCTAATTTACCAGCCTTACAGCCTAAAAGAATAAAAAATACAAAAGGGTTAGAAAATGATGAAATTGGCTATAAATTTAGAAAAGTAAAAATGAGGCCGAATAGTTACTCCAAATTTGTAAACGAAGGGGCTAACTATGAGTACTGTTTCAATCATACCAACAGATATAACAATGACAGAGACATAGAAATTTTTGCTAGATTGCCACAGGGTGCCAACTCTTTACATCCTTCAATAGCAGACATAATGCCTTACAAGAGTAGAAACCATGTTTTTAAGGATAAATATTTTAAACTGAATGAAAATGAAGTGTCAAAGACAATAACTTCACACATGAAATTCGATTGCAATATGTACATTCATCCTAATCAACCGCGCGGCTTAAGTCCAAGAGAAGCGGCGAGGATACAATCTTTTCCCGATGACTTCCTATTTATGTCTTCCAATAATAATTGGTACGCTCAAATTGGAAATGCAGTACCCGTTAAGTTAGCCCAAATTATTGGCAAACATATTATTAAACATCTAAGCTAATTCATATGAAAACAATTAAGCACATCGAACTTTTTGCAGGAATTGGTGGATTTCGACGAGCAATTGATTTGATTGCTAAAGATTTAGGATATTTATCACAGTGTGTTGGATTCTCAGAAGTTGATAAATACGCTTCTACTTCTTACAAAAATAACTACGATGTTTCGGGAGAAGTGGAAATGGGAGATATTTTAAAATTCATTGAAAAAAGAGAGAATATTAAGCAAATAGGAGACTTTGACTTACTAACTGGAGGATTTCCATGCCAAGCATTTAGCATGATGGGGAAAAAGCTTGGATTTGAAGATGAAAGAGGTAACTTATTCTATTCAATAGTTGAAATCTTAAAAATAAAGCAACCCAAATACGTACTATTAGAAAATGTTAGAAATCTTAAAACGCACGACAAGGGTAGGACTTACAAAGAAATTGTGCGGTCGCTAGAAGAAGAAGCGGGCTATCTAGTCAGTAGTGATATTTTTAATACCTCTGATTTTGGCCTTCCGCAGCACAGAAGAAGAATATTTATCTTCGCAAAACGCAGAGATTTATGTGACAACTTATCCGTTCCTTTCAGTGCTGAATATGTTAAAATGTTTTCACGAAAATTGAATGGTAGTACTAGCCTTTTTAGATATAAAAGTGTAATTGATGGAATTTTAGATAAAGAGGTAGAGAGAAAATATTATCTCTCCGAAAGAATTAAACCAACCATATTGGCAAATGGAAGTAAGAATTTCAAATCTAAGTCAGAAATAAATCAATTAATTGCCAGACCACTCACTGCTACAATGGTCAAGATGCACCGTGCTTGTCAAGATAATTATTACTCTAAAGAGTTCTTGACTCACAAAAGTCCAAAAGAATATTTAAGGCAAAATTTTTCAAAGGAAGAACTACGTCATCACCAAATTCGCAAATTGACGCCCTGGGAGGCCCTAAAATTACAAGGATTTGATTATCTATTCTACAAAAATGCAGCTGAAGCTGGTGTTAGTAATCATCAGTTGTATAAACAAGCGGGAAATGCGGTTAGTGTAAATACAGTATATGCTATTATTAATTATCTGATGACACAGAATATAATTGATTTTGATTAATGGATAGCATTTTTAAATTACACCCTAACAGTGTAATCGGGTATAAAAGATTATCTCCCGCTGATTTAGGTTGGAGCTCTGGAAATACCACCCACATAGGACTTTTTGAAAATACTTTAACTTTTTTACCTCGAAAAAGTAGTGTGACAACGGCACAATTAGTTTACAACCAAGATTCTACTGAACTAGTTTGCTTGCTTGATTACATTCAAAACCCAGATGGTTCAATAAGGAGCCCTAAGATTAGAAAGGGAAAAGAAGATGAACTAGTACTTGATGATAAGCGACTCAATTCTATCGTTCGAGCCATAACAGGTATAGCATCCCAAAATCAAAATTCAATCTGGTATTTACTTTGGTTTGGACTGGACAACGAAGATTTAGTTTTTTTCCTTTTCAACAATAAAAGCAATGAATATGCAGTACTTAATCAAATTTTGACGCTTGGTACTCGTGGTCAAATTAGCAAAGAACGTCGCGCCTATCCTAAACTACTCCAATATCTTAATACCTTAGTAACCGATGCCAACAGTAAGTACCTAGAAGAACTAGAAATCATAGCCCAAACAAGAGAAGAAACAGTAATTACAAAAAGAATAAAACCACGCAGAATAGACATTGCCAAAGCGAACCAACTCTATAAAAAAATAGGGGAAACGGGTGAAGAGTTGATTTTCGAATATCTAAAAAAACAGAAAAAGCTAGAGAAAATCCGCAATTTTAAATGGATGAACCAAAGCAAAGAATCGGGGTATCCTTACGATTTTGAGATAACTTATCTTGATAACAAATTATTTTTCACTGATGTAAAATCTACTGTTCACCAGTTCCAACAAAAAATGATTTTCAGCTCCAGTGAGCTTTTATTCATTAGTCAAAATGAAAATTATCAAGTTCATAGAGTGTTTGGATTACGGAAAGAACCAAAATTGAGAATTTGTAACAATATCCATCAGATTATTCCTTTCTTTATTCCACATTACAAAAATTTTAAAAGTGAAATAGAAAAAAATAAACTGTATTTGAACGGCTTAAATATTGGCGTTCCACCAACAGCAGATAAGTTGAAATTTGACGAAGGTATAGATTTAAGTCAATTAAGGCCTAAAGAATAAACGGATAAGTGAAATCTAATATATCTATCGACTATTAACGTCCAAGTAAAACGCTACTCGCCCAAATAATTCTCCGCAAAAAACAACCGATACTGGTCCACCGATTTCTGTCGCAATACTTGGCGATAGTTGTACTGATTGACCACAAACAAATCGTACCCTGCTTTAATCGAAATAAAATCTTTCAAATCGCTGACGACGCCCTGATAGTACTTCATCGCCGTTTCTTTATTCTTGAATTTTCGAACGATGATGACGGGTCGGTTGGTGTCACTCCCCAAATAGATATTCGAAATTCGCAGACGGTCTAATTTATGGTTCTTACGGTTGTAGTCCGAAATATTGGATTTCACTTTATTCAAATCTACTTTTTCATCAAAAACCACGATTCCGTAATGTACTTTATCCTCTTCCACACGGAACACACTGTTGATTTTATTCATCTTCTCTTGGTCCAACAAACCGCTTTGAATAACCGACTTATCGCCTAGCAATCGAAGAATTTCTTTCGCCCGTTTTTCTTCAGGCGTACTCGGATATTTACCAATGAGTTCTTTTAATTTTTTGACGTAGGCTTCTTTTCCGCCCCCTTTCTTCAATGCGCCCGTACTCATAGCGTCTAATAGCGCAAAACGGGGTTGGTGCGAGTTGTTACCACCGAACAGTCGGCTGACCTTTTGTACCCGCTCCTGCACTTGTTGGTACTGACCGCTCGTGAACATCACGTAGGTCTCGTTGTAATAGCTATTGATTTTGGACTCTTTATCTTGCGTTTTCGACAAATAATCGGGGTCTTTTAGAACACGGGCGTAAATCGTATTGGCATATTTTTCCAAAATCTTATCGAAGTATTCTCGCTTTTTACTCGTGTTGCCCAAATCACTATGCGCCAAGTAGAGAAAATACCAAGATTCCAATTCGTGTCGATTACCCGGGTAGCGTTGATTCAGTTCTTCTAAAGTAGCTACCGATTTGGGGTTGTTCTTCAAGCGGTCCCGATAGAGCGTTCCCAATTCAAATAATGCCGCCATAATTTGGTCGTTGGCTTTTTGCTTAGCCGCATCCGTATTGGGAATACCGCCCAGAATTTTTTTCACTTCTTCGTCCGTTAGGGCCTCTTCGTATGCACTAACATCCGCAATACTTTCATCAATGGAGATGGTTTGTCGATTGGACCGCCGCCAGTCGTCCTCTAGAGTGGTCCGTCCCGGCCACCGTCGGTCGAACTCTCTCCTACCCTTCTTAGCCGCCTTTTCGTTGTAGGCAAAAAAGCTAGATTTTACATTGCCCACACCAGCACCGCCAACGGGCGCATTCGCCCGAGGAAACTTACTTCCTCCTGCCGGGTTAGAAGAGGCTTTTGCCGCCGCTAATTTAGCCTCGGCTTCCTTTCGTTTAATTTCAGCGGCCAATTTTCGCTTATCCCCATCACTCATTTCGCTGACTCGCAACAAGCTGTCTTGCAACGTAATGATTTCGATATTTTTCACAATATCAGTTAGTCCTTTCGACCGTCGCTCCACTTCTGAATAGCGCTCATCCGCTTTGCTAATCGCCGTCATTGCCGCATCGTAATTCGTTTTAGCATTGACGTATTGTTCATCTTCGTAGTACAAATCGGCTAGTAATAAGTGAGACTCTCCTTTCTGCGCTTGATTGACCGAATTAAATTCTAAAGATTGTGCTAAGTATTCAATCGCTTTGGGTTTATTGCCCGCTTTCAAAGCAATATCCGCCAAAACAAAATAGATTTGGTCTTTGTAGTCGAAGTTCTTGTCTTCTTTCAACATTTTTTCCAAATCGTTCAGCACTTGGTCTTCGGACTTGGTCCCCGTTGCCCACGAATTTTTCAGCACGTTCAATTCCGCCGAAAATTCCATTTCGTAGTTGTTGCTATATTTTTTAGCGGCCGCAAAGTTGGCCAAGGCTTCCTGATTTCTACCCGCATTCTGATGAATTTGCGCCAAAATAAAGGCATACCTCGCTCTTTCGTTACGGTCATCCACCAATTCAATGGCCTCGGTCAAAGGCATAACGGCTTCGTCGTACTTTTTTTGCTCTAGATAGAAGTAAGCAACGGCGGGATATAATTCTTTTTTGACATCTTTGAAGGTGTAGGGGTCTTCCAATAGTTCGTTAAATAAAAATTCGGCACGAAGGTAATTATCCCGTTCGACGTAGGTTTTAGCCAACCAAAGCACCCCTTCTTGGTAGCAAGGACGGTGCTTGAGGATGTAATTGGTTTTAGGCTTTTGTGCCTCGGCCAAGGCTTTTTCCTCCGCCTCTTTTTCCGCTTTAGCGGCCGCTTCTTCTTCCGCTGCCTTTTTAGCAGCTTCCTCTCTAGCTAATTTAGCTTTTTCCTCATTGGACATTTTGGGCTTACTCGGCACTTTTTTCCCTTTCGAACGTGCTTTTTTCCGTGCTTGCACCTCTTTTTTCCGAGCCTTTTTCTTTTTAGCTACTTCCTTCTTACGACTCTTCTTTTTCTTTTCAACTTCTTTTTTCTTTTTCTTTTTACCTTTCGCACTACGACCTGCCTTTTTTTCCGCTTTCTTTTTCTTTCGAAATTTCTTCTTTGCCAACGCCTCGGGATTAAACTCGGCGACCATGTATTCCAAGGCTTCCTGAGCCGATTCGTAATCCTGTTTCATAAACATAGACTTGCCCATCAACAAATAGCAATCGTCCACCCAATCGGACTGGCGATGTAGCGAAACCACGACCGATACCTTTTTAATGGCATTGTCCAAATCTTCGGCAACCTCCTTAGGATTGCTCGCTTCGGTATATTTATAAACGGGTAGTAGCTTATTGTAATTATCCTGTGTTTGTTCGTTCAATTTAGCGACACTTTCTTCGTACAGAATATTAGCGTTGAAGTACCCGTTGAATTCGGAAGTCGTGTTTTGATAAAACTTCTGCAATTTGGTTACCTCGCCCTTTTTCTTTTGGGTCGAACAGGCGCTAATGACCAAAAAGGTCATTACCAATAACCATCCTTTGTGCATATATTTGATTGGCATGGAAAAATTCATATTGTAGTTAGTGGCTAGTGACTTGTAATAAGTAACTAGTGACTCAAATTGCGGAATCGTAGTTCTTTGTTCTATATAATAACTTGTAGTTCTATACGACGAAAAACGTAAAAAGTGTTTCAAATAAGTAAAGCGGTTATCTGAGGTTGAATATTGTTGAGAAAAGCGATTTTAATCCAAAAGTAAGCCCATTTTTGACCTACACAAATTATCCTTGAAACGATTCAGTCAAATGGCACAGAAAAGTCCTAACTTTGTTGCTCATTTTTAATAAGCAACAATGAAAAAACAGGGTTCTATTTCTTCGCATCTTGTTTGAATTTCACAAGATAGGGACTTGTTTTCATAAATTAGGTTGAAGGACTAAAAGGAGTTAAGTAAATAATTTTCGTTCATTTACACTAACTACCTGTCCGTCAACGTTTTGATTGGTCTGGCTTCTGACAGTCCATACGGACGGTCTGACTTCTGGCTTCTAATTCACTAAGAACAACTACATGGCAGAAGAAAATCAATCCACCAATAGTCGTTGGGAAGATTGGAAAGAGCGGTTGGCCACTACCTACCGTCTAGTCATTATCAACGACGACACCTTCGAAGAAGTTAACACAACGAAATTAACATTGGCCAATTTATACACTATTGGTAGTAGCCTACTCGTCGCTATGGCCTTTTTGGTGTTCCTACTCATTATTTTCACACCGCTCAAACGGTTTATTCCCGGCTACGGGGACTTCGATGCCCGAGAAAAAGCTATAGAACTAGAACGCAAAATTGAGGGCCTAGAATCACAAGTGGCCTCCTACGAAATGTGGACTACCAATATCCGAAATATTATGACAGGAAAAGTAGATAGTACAGGTGCATTAGTAGCAACCGAAGCACCCACTGCCATCGAAGACCGAATATTGAATGTGGATAAGGTTCCAGAAGACGAAGACCTAAGAACAGCCGTGGTAGAAGAAATTAATGACGCTTCCGCAAAAGTGGTTAACCTAGGGTTGCAACAAAAACCTCTGGAACAACTTTTTTTTACACCGCCGTTAACGGGAAATGTCACTCAAGGGTTTATTCCCGACAAGCGGCACTTTGGCGTGGATATTACCGCACCCAAAAATACGCCCATCAAATCCATTATGGCGGGCTTTGTTATCTCTTCGGACTGGACTTTAGAGACGGGCAATACCATTTGCATCCAACACGCCGACAATCTAGTTTCCTTTTATAAACATAATTCCGTTTTGTTAAAAAAAGTGGGCGAGACCGTCAAAGCAGGAGAAGCTATTGCCATCATTGGCAACACGGGTGACCACACGACGGGACCGCATCTGCATTTCGAATTGTGGCATCGAGGAAAACCCATTGACCCTTGGAACTACGTCAATTTTAATTAAAAACGGTTGACGGCGTACGGTATTCGGTAAACGATTAGTGTGACTTGGAACCGTGTACCGTCAACCGTGGACCATTAACCGTTTGCCGAACCAACAAGTAAGTACTCAATGCAGGTCAGGAGACCTGCGGATATTGGTATCAAGTCTGGAGACTTGATACATCGAGAGCCGATATTTCAAGTCTCTAGACTTGAAATATCGGCTCGTCTCCAACGAGCACTTATTGAGCATT
>JBCCQK010000324.1:0-9636 GCA_039024375.1 Bacteroidota bacterium | reverse complement strand
GACCCCGATTCGGACTTTTTGATTCAACGGGGTGCCGAGGCTGCTCGTGGTATTGAAATAGACCTCAACGGTAGAATCGGACCAGATTTGAGTATCACCGCCAACTACTCCTATAACAAAGCAACCATTGAGGAAGACGATAACGAGGCGGTCGTAGGCGAATTAAAGGAAAATGCGCCTTTACACTCTGGTGGCTTTTTTGCCAATTATGCCCTAGGTGATTCGGGTTTGAACTTCAATCTAGGTGCCAATTTTGTCACCGAACGAGAAACTTTTGATAGAAGATTGACGCTGCCTAGTTACACCGTTTGGGACGTAGGTGCTTCCTACAAAGTCAATCGGGTAAAAGTGGCTTTGACCTATAATAACGTCTTTGACAAAACGCATTGGGTGGGTGGCTACAGTTTTGTGCGTCTGTTTCCCGGTGCGCCCCGTAACTTCTTATTGAGTATTGGTTATACTTTTTAGGGGAGGTACAAAAGTACAAAGGTGCGGAGGTAGAAAGACGTAGGGCCTCTGTACCTCTATACCTTTAAACCTCTATACCTTCTAAAACAAGACACAGTTTTTCGTTTCATCATGCGTAGGCGACTGCATTGGGCAGTCGCCTATTTTTGAAAAATTCAACTTAAATCACCCGACTGTAAAGAAACTGTCTTTTAAGCTATTGGAAGAGTGGGTAATGCGGAGAACGTATTGCTCACTTTTTTAATTCAATTCTCCATCCACCACTTTGCGTAAGCGGGCAGTTGCCCTGCCAAAAACAATGGTAAATTCAGTAGTTGGAAGTCTTTGCTGTTTCCCGTTTGGACTTGTTCGATACTGAACTCATTTTGGAGTAATCGAATAGCACGGTCGTGTGGGCATCTGTCCATAAATTCGTGTAAGGAACGTAATCGACCACTTTTTCCAGCTTTTACTTCAACGGGTAATAATGCATTACGGTATTGGACCACTAAGTCCACTTCTTCGTTAGCCTTTGCATTCTCTCGTACCCAAAAAGTGGGCTGCTAATTGGGTAAATAAAATTGGGCTTGATACTCTTGTGCCGCCATGTGTTGCACGACTTTTCCACTTTGAACATTTTCCAAATTATCCATCAACAACACCTCGTGTTGGCTGCCTAAAATGTGCAGCCATAAACCCGTATCTAGCATTTGCAACCTTGGTCGGCGGCGAATTTCCGTTATAATGGGAGGTGCGGTGCGAGTAGTAGGATAAATTAGCTTGAAAAGCCTAGTCTGGTCAATCGTCCGAAAGCCTTCTCCTACTGCTCGTGCGGCGTATTGCTGGTTGGCAAATTTTGAAAAATTAGTTCGGTCTAGTAATGCGGGGGCGCTCTGCATTAAATAGCGAATGAGGTTCCGTTCCTTTGGGTTTGCTGCGTATTTCTCCACGTCATCTCGATAGGTTTGCCAGATAATAGCGTAGATTTCGGGTAGATTAGCGGTGTTTTGTTCCGAAACGAATTGCTGCACTACTTCTGGCATGCCCCCAATGGTCAAGAAGGTTTGAAACTGTTCCATGAGCGGCGCATAGGCTAAATTATCGAAAGGAATTTGTTGCAATGCTTCGACCAAATCGTTTCGTCCTTGGGCGTGCAGAAATTCTTCAAAATCAAAAGGGTGCAGCACTACTTAGTCCACTCGACCTAGGGGAAAAGAACCAACTTTACCTAAGGCAAATTCGAGTAGCGAACCCGCCGCTACGACGTGTAATTCGGGGAAATCTTCGTAAAAAAATCGTAGGGTTTGGATGGCTTGTGGGGACTCTTGAATTTCGTCTATAAACAGTAAAGTTTTTTCCAATTCAATGGATTTACCCGTTTGCAAACGCAGTGCATTTAAAATACGACCAACATCATCCGTTTTGTCAAATGTAGCCCGATAGTTCTTTCGCTCTAATTTGACCACTATAAATTCCTCAAATTGTTCCCCAAATTTCCGAACGACCGTAGATTTTCCCGCCTGTCTAGCTCCTCTAATAATGAGTGGCTTACGGTTGGATTCGTCACTTCAACTCTAACTTTTCCGTCCGCCCATAATCCGTCCCACGAACCACCTCAAACGCCTTCCGCATAGCCCGCAACTTCTCTGGACGCTCCGAGGCCAAATTTTGTTGCTGCCCAATATCTGTTTCAAGATTATACAAACCAAAATCCGCTAAATTACCCAGTTCAATGCTAACGTTCTTATTGACTTCGGGACCATTATAAGGTGGAATCAACACCCAATCGTTTTGGCGAAAAGCCGTTCTAGTGGTGGCTTCCAAGACCAATTCGGTGCGACCCCTCGGCGACGTTCCCAAAAAAGCAGTTAGCAAATCTTGACTGTCCTCGGTGCGGCTAGTACTACTTACTAATTGGGCAAAAGAGTTATAGAAATCGAGTTGCGAAACGAGGGCATTGGACACAGAGGGAGCTATTTTGTCTTTCCAATAGACGATAAACGGAACACGAGTACCCGCTTCGAACAAGCTGTACTTCCCACCCCGAAGTGGTCCGGCGGGCTGGTGCGTCCCCAATTTTTCAACCGCATCGTCGTAGTAGCCGTCGTTTAGAACGGGACCGTTATCGCTCGTCAAGACAATTAAAGTATTTTCTAAAAGTCCTTCCGCTTCTAAAGTCTTGATAAATTCACCTATGCACCAATCGGCCTCCACGATAACGTCTCCACGAGGTCCCATGCCCGAAGTGCCCACAAAGCGAGGGTGTGGCGTTCTAGGAACGTGGGGTTGTTGCAAAGCGTAGTACAAAAAGAAAGGTTCGTCTCGGTGCGTTTTTACGTATTGTTGGGAACGAACTAGGAATGTGTCGGCCATATTTTCGTCTATCCACTTGGCTTTTTCCCCACCTTTCATGTAGCCAATACGGGGAATCCCGTTGACAATACTACTGTTATGCCCATGGTGCCACTTCATTTTGAGCAATTCTGGATTATCCTTACCCGTCGGTTGACCCGCAAAATTTTTGGCGTAATTGATTTCAATGGGGTCGTCGGCTTCTAAACCCCGTACCAATCCATTTTCGATGTAAACAGTGGGTACTCTATCTTGTGTCGCCGCCATGATGTAGGAATAATCGAATCCTACTTCGTTGGGACCGGGCGCAATCGACTCGTTCCAATTCACTTTTCCCATACCCAATCCTAAGTGCCATTTCCCAACAATCCCAGTAGCGTAGCCCTCTGCCTTCAACATTTTCGGAAGCGTCGTTTGGTTCGTATCAATAATCAGCGGGGCTGTTCCAGGCAATATTTTCGCCCGTTCGTTGCGCCAAGGATAGACGCCCGTCAACAAGGCAAAACGACTCGGAGAACAGGTCGCCGAAGTAGCGTACCCATTGGTAAAGCGAATGCCACCGTTGGCGAGGCGGTCCATGTTCGGCGTGGGCAAATTGGTCGCCCCGTAAGCACCAACATCGCCGTAGCCCAAGTCGTCGGCGTAAATAATGACAATATTGGGTGGCTTGGTCGTAGTAGTAGTCGGCTCTTTTTTGTCGGTAGCACAACTTGCTAAAAGGAAAAGAATAAAGAAGAGGTAAAGTGGTCGCATGCGTTATTTTTTCTACGTTGTTGGTGAATCGTTTTTAGTATTTTTCAAGGCTCTAGCTTTGGAAAGCAAGGCCATTAAAGTGGGGCGAAATTCTTTAGCGTCAGCTAAGGGCGTATCAAAAAGAAGCGTAAAATCTTCCGATTGCTTAACTGCGTCCAATCCACGGATTTGCATTTGCTGAGCGTCGAAGTCCAACATTTCAGCATCCGTCACCCAATTAGCTTGGCAAAACCCTTGCAACATCTCGACCATGGCATCTCGGTGGTCTTCGTTCATGTGGTTGATGGCGTAATCCTTGTATTTTTGATTGAAAGGCATGGTTTGATGGTTAAAATTATGCCCTTATTTACTATCCAGATAGGTCCCTTGACCAAAAGCAAAAATATCCGAATGAGTTCTAGCCCCTTTGATAATCGCTTCCATTTCCGCTACGACGTCGGGATGGGCGTCGGCCACATTATTTTCTTCTCCCACATCTTTCGACAAATCGTATAATTCTAAAGGAGCGTCGGGTTGTTTCAAAACGTTGTACTTCACGGCTTTCCAATTGCCTTTACGGACGGCTTGTCGCCCTCCTTTTTCGTGAAATTCCCAGTACAAATAAGTGTGCTGTTGTTGGGCGGCTGGCTTATTTTCGAGGGTCGGTAAAAAGGAAACGCCGTCGATATTGGTAGGAACATCTGCTTCGATGAGGCTGGCAAATGTAGGGAAAATATCCCAAAAGGCCGATACGTGGTCGGTTTGGGTATTTGGCTCAATGGTGCCTGGCCAACTGGCAATCATAGGCACTCGGATGCCACCTTCGTACAAGTCCCGCTTTTGACCTTTCAATGGGCCATTGCTATCAAAATAATCGGGGTCGGCGCCACCCTCTCGGTGCGGGCCATTGTCGGAGGTGAAAATAATTAAGGTATTATCGGCCAATCCTAAGTCCTCCACTTTGTCCATAATTTCGCCCACTTGTTGGTCCAAAAGGTCAATCATGGCTACGAAGGTTGCGTGCGTTTCTTTTTGGGAAGCGTAGGGACCTTTTCTAAATTGTGGTCCCGCATCTACGCCTTTGTAGGCCTTTTCGGGCTCAAACTTTCCTCGGTACTTTTTTACCAATTCCTCGGGAGCGGCGAGTTCGGCATGGGGAACGACGGAGGGTACAAATAGGAAAAACGGTCGGTCTTTATGGTCTTCGATGAACGCCAAAGTTTTTTCGTGAATCAGCGAAGGCGCATACGTTTCCGTTTGTTGCCCCGCATTTCCTTCGAGGGTAATGGAATCTTGATTCGACCACAAATGGTGCGGGTAGTAATGGTGTCCCAAGCGTTGGCAATTATAGCCAAAAAAAGTGTCGAAGCCCTGTTGTGTGGGGTCGCCTTCCGACCGTGGGAAACCCAATCCCCATTTGCCAAAAGCTCCCGTGGTATAGCCTTTGCTTTTGAACAGTTCGGCGAGCGTGTAAGTAGCGTCGGGAATGGGATGCTGCCCTTCGGGTTGCACTTCTTTATTGCCTCTAACGACCGTGTGTCCCGTGTGCATCCCCGTCATTAGGGCCGACCGAGACGGCGCACAGACGGTACTACCCGAATAATGCTGGGTAAATAGCATCCCTTGGGCGGCCAGTTTATCAATATTGGGCGTCGAAAATCGGGTTTGTCCGTAGCAACTTAAATCGCCGTAGCCGAGGTCGTCGGCGAGGATGTAGATGATATTGGGGGGTGGATTGGTGTCCGTTTGGGTGGATGCCTCCTTGGTGGTCGGTGCCTGGCAGGCGAGGAAACTAATAGCTACCCAAAGGAGTAAGTTCCATTTTAGATTTTTCATTTTTTCTAATTGAATAAAATTCGACAAAATGCAGATGAAATCTAAAATTAGACATTTTTACATTAAATACTAACCTTCGTAACACAACTCCTGTTTTCTTCCTTTCATGCTGTTTTTTGTAGATAGCTTTTACAAACATCCTACAAATGCCTGCAAAGATAATATTAACGAACCGCCCACCTTGTTTCCTTTTTGAAATCATTTCTAAAGGTATTAATTTTAACTCTTTGCAAAAATACGCATCGGTCTATGCACGAACTATTCCCGCTACGTGCCCGTTCTTGCAGATACATTGTCCGCCATCGGTTGTACGGACTGACCGAATCAACCTAGTTGAATTGTAAAATCATAATAATGAAGCAGCAGGAAACAAAAAAGGCTGGATGGCAAAAACGCTTGAAACAATTGGGTTGGGGCGCCTTTTTCTTCTTTTTGATAAAGGGATTGATATGGCTGGCTATTTTCTTTGGATTGGGGAAATGGTTAACAAATTGAGTGGCTGTTGACTCAGATTTACGAAGTCTTGCTAATATTATCAACTGCTTTTGATAACGAGATAATTCGCTTTCATTTTTATATTCCTAAAACAAATCCGCAACTCAAAAGCTATTGAACTGCGGATTTATCCAAATACAAGGTATCTTAACAAGGAGGATGGCTAGCATCCATTTTTAGTGCTTGAAGGCCTACCCCCTTAATGCCTACTTATCTTCACCAAAATTATACGTCACTTTCGCCACAACCCGCCGCCCAATCTTAGGCATATTAGGAAGCGCACGGTATTCCGAATCAAATAAATTGGTGGCCGTTAAATCGAAAGCCAAACCATTGTCCATTTGATACCCTACGCTGGCATCGACCAAGTTGGTAGCTGGCACTATGCCCGAAAATTGCCCCGCTCGAGAAGTAAAGCCATCGTTGTGTTGAAAAGAAACGTTAGCCCGAATGCCCGATAAAGGGGTATAAACTAACCCTAGACGATACTTGTGTCTAGGCGTATTGCCCAACGAAGAAAGTGCCGCTTGCGTGGTTTCACTATCGTCCGCTCTCGACTCAATGTCGCCCACCCAAGAATAATTCGCCCAAGCGGACAACTCGGTATTGAAGTGATATTCGGTACTTAAGTCTAGTCCCCACCGATTGGAAGTTGCATCTTCTAATGCCCTCAATCCAACGGGAACGTGAGTAATCCCATCGTTCATTGGCATTCGGCTCGTTTCTACCGCACCGAAAATGTCGCTCAAAAGCGGAGCAGGTACTTGGTCAACGAAGGTTTGCCCCCCCTGTTGATAAGCACCAACTACGAGCGGCGTGACTTGGGTGGCAAAGCCCACCGCCATGTCTGCTCCAACAATGGGTGTTAGTAAATCAATGAAAAAAGTATTAAAATCGTTACCAACTGTAGCTCCCAAATCTTCGGCAATATTAGCACCTTGCAAGGTCATTACGGGCGCTACGGGCGCAAAAGACCGTGCGCCTTCGGTACGAATATGGTAAAGGTCGGCCGTTACGCCCAACTTCTCGCCAATTAATCCTTTATAACCTACTTCAAAAGTATTTTCAATGCGCAGATTCGGTCCAGTAGTGCGGTTCAACTCGGAAAAAGGTTCGCCCGAAAAAACGTTTACACCAACCAATTGTCCCGTAAAGCCTGCGGGGGTATAATTCCGCAAAAATTCGAGAATCGGTTCGGCAACGATTGCCAGTTGCGGATTGGCGGCAATAGCTGGCTCTATACCCGCCAAAACATCCGCATTGACGGCTTGGAAAGGAACGGACAGGGGCAAACCCGGGGTACCAAAAGGTAAATCGGGAACGCCCGGCAACGTTACATCAATCATGGGCGTTTCGGCAAACTCGTGCGGTTCGAACATCCCCGCATACCACACGTCAAACAACCCCGGGACGGGTACGTTTAATGGAAAGTCGATGTAAACGTCCAAAGCAGTCGGCAAATTGACCGCTCGATTAAAGGAAGCTCTGAAAGTATGTTTGGGGTCGGGCTTATAAACGGCTGCCACTCTAGGAGAAAATGCTCCTTCGTCCGTGAAACTTACGTTATCGTAGCGTGCCGCTGCGTATAAGTCAAACTTGTCTCCCAACGGAAATTTCCCTTGCAAATAGCCACCAAAAATACGGTAATCGTCTTCGTCCTCTTGACGTCCGTACACCAAATTTTTAGTATCACTCACCGCTTCTCGATAATCCACACCCACCGTCCAATCGGCATTTAAGAAGGAAGGTGTTTGGAAATTATACTGTATTTGACCTTCTATCTGGTCTCTTGCAAGCGAACTTCGCAGTCCCGATTGGTACAAAAAAGTGGGATTTTCATCGTTTCCACCGTTGTTGTTTACGTAGAATAGTTGGGCGAATAAGCCCCCTTTTTGTACTCTAGCTTGCGTCCAAAATTCTAAGGCTTGTGCCAAACCTTCCCCCAAATCGTTATAATAAACCGAAGAACCCGTATTCATACCTCCCGAAAGGGTAAAGCTCAAATCGTTCTGCGGTCGAAACTCTAAAGTGGTATTAATAGCGGCGTTCCAGTAATGGTCTTGCATCATATTGCCATCGCCGTCGGGGTCTAAATCCTCACGAGTCAAAAGGGTACGTCCAGGCTGGGCTAAATCCACTAATTCATTATTAATAACGGGGTCCGTAATCTCCGTTTTAAACAAACTGATTTGGTCAGCATCTTCTTCGGGGTCAAGCGTAAATTCGTCTCCTCGATTATAGGTCGCATTGATTTTGTAACCAAAGGTTTTGGAAGCATTACGGCCAGCATGGCGCACCGCCGAAATGAAAGTATTTAATTCTCCGCCTCCCACTTCTAAGGTGGTACCAGGGTGGTCGATAGGATTTTTGGTGATAAAATGTACCACACCAGTCGTTACGCCTGGGCCATAAAGCGCCGAACCCGGCCCACGCACCACTTCAATGCGGTCGATGTCAATCCGACTAATGCCCGACTGGTCGGACTGAAAGGTGCCAATACCTGGGCCTACCAAACTTCGATAGTCCATAATGGGGAAGGTATTTGTATCAAAGAGGCCAATGCCACCTCGCATTTCGATGTTGAACCGAGCGGCACTTTGTTGTTGGATTTGTACACCCGCTACGTTTACCAAATTCCGAACGGGGTCCACTTGCGGCGAACCCGCTAACTTTCGAGCAGACAAAACGGAGATAGAGGCGGGCGCTTCTTGAATTTTTTCTCGCTTGCGGGAGGCCGATACCACTACTTCTTGACCAATCAGTAAGCCCTCCACCAATTCGATTGTTAAGTTGTTAGCGGCTTGGGTCAATTCGATTTCTTGGTTCGTAAAACCCGTGTAGGATACTTCTATCGTAATTGGGTAAGTTCCATCGTAAGCTAGGCTAAATTGACCGTCCAAATCGGTCGTTGTGCCAACGGTGGTGCCTTTTATTAGGACATTGGCTCCAATAAGTACTTCAGCAGATTCGTCTGTGACCACCCCTGACAGGTTTTGAGCGAACACACCGCTGCTAAGTGCCACAAAAAGTAGCAATAAAAACTGGTTTTTCATTTTTCGATTGTTTTGATGTTAGCTAGTCATTAAGCCACTAGAGGTTGTATAAAAAGAATATAAATAAACTAGGTACAAATGTGTAATTAAATAGTATTAGCTGATGGCTTGACCCGCCCGACTGCCGCTAGGCGGGCTGGTTGTTAAGATTGTTTGATGGTTAACGTAACATACTGTAATACAACAATCTAACCATCAAGCAATCAAACAATCATTCCCAAAGCTATTTAGTAGTTACACAGATAATTATTTACATATAAGGACTTTTTACACAACCACTGTTGATTTAAGTACTACCTAATATTAGTGAGTTTTGTATTAATTCACACACAATATAAAAAATATAACCTATTACCAGTAATTACGGACGTATCTTTTATTTGGATTGGGGGGCTGTATATGGCAGTTGCCTATTTTTTGAAAAGAAATCTTCAAACTAACTAATTTAGAATATGTTTAAAAATATTATTGTGTTAATTTGATAAATCCGTAATTATCTACTAAAATCAGTCTGATTGTTTGATGGCTTGATTGTTTAATGGTTAACGTCATGTTAAAACCATCAAGCCATCTGACAATCAAACCATCAAAAATTTTCCTAATAGTCATAAGTAATTGATTTTAAGACAATTAAAAATTTAAACATATCCTTATTGTTGTTATAGCTTTACGGTCAAAAACAAGGCAGGAGTGAAGGGAGTGGCGGCAGAATATTCAATTT
>JBCCQK010000323.1:0-9638 GCA_039024375.1 Bacteroidota bacterium | reverse complement strand
TTTTGATGACCCTACAATAACTTTAAAATTGTTAGCTTATGATTCGTTAAATAGTAACGGATTTACTTTAAGAAAACAAAAAAACTACATCAACAACTGGTCTTCAAGCTGTCAGGATTTAACTCTTGAAACAGAACAAGTTTTTAGTGGTACTTTAGGTGCAGATAATAGTAAATTTATGTTCATTATGGACGGACGGGAACGTGATGATGGAGATTTTTGTATAGGAGATGATGGAAGATGCCCAGATGATAGTACCATTAATCCAACGCTCCGAATGGATAGAAATGACTTAATTGAATTTGCTGAAAATTGTGAAGCATTTCCAATATCTATTAGAAGAGAATGTGACGGCCATCGCTATACTGTTCATTTAAACTTCGAATACTGGTTCGCTTACGTAAAACCTGGAACAATCGGTCTTAGTGAAAGTAATTTTACAGGCAGAACCGAATTATCCCAAAATGTAAACCTTACAACACACACCGTTGAAGAAGCATCTCTACAATCCAACTACGAATGGGAAATTTTCCAAGATGGGATTTGGCAATTTACGGGGATTACGGACAAAGAAGCCCAATTAGTTAAGTATCTGGTAGATAGCACAGCAGCAATCGGCGGTTATACTTTTAGAAGAAAAGCCATCAACCATCGAATCAACGAATGCCAAGAGACTGATTTCGCTTATTCCAATCAACTGACTATTTACATTAATGATGAATGTGATGATGAAAAACGAAATGTCGATTTTGAATCGGGTAATTTAGTGTCTCCTCCTTTCTTTGTGAATAGCACTACTTCCGAATTTTGGATAATAGATAGTATTGGTGCCAATCAAAGTAAATATTGTTTAGAAGTTGGTTTTGCCCAAACACCCACGGAACATATCGTTAGTTACTTAGAGACATCTATCCAAGTAGTAGATAGTTCAAATCATACCTTTATTAATTTTGACTTGACCTACGACCTGCAAGGCAAGTGTATATTTTTAGTCGATGGTAATCCACTAGAAACATTTCAAGGAACGGATAACCAGTGGAATCAACACGCTTACGAACTAAGCCTTTCTACGGGCACCCATACCTTGCGTTGGGAATACCAAAAAACAACCACCGATAATGTGAATCCCAACGAACACATTAAATTAGATAACCTCAATACATTCCAAACCCACCCCGATTTATTGCCTTTATTATCCTTGTATTATCAAACGGATGGTGAATTTTATTGGACGAATAAATCGGGCTGGGAAAATCGGCAAACCAACTCAAACTGTTCCCCTTGTAGCTGGTACGGGGTAATCTGTGACCAATCCAACCGAGTAGTTAGTTTAGATTTATCTGCGAATAATCTTATTGGGAATATTCCTTACGAACTAGGCAGTTTGGAAGAACTGACGCTACTTAATTTATCGAATAATCAATTGAATGGAAGTATTCCAAATGGGTTAGGTAGTCTATCTAAACTGACCACTTTAAAGTTGCATAACAATGAATTGACCGATAGCCTCCCCGCTTTGATGGGTAATTTATCGAATTTGGATACCCTTTTTTTACAAAACAATCAGTTGGTCGGTTGCTTCCCTTCTTCTTACCCCCCTTTTTGTACGGATGTGGAATATGATTTTTCCAATAATCCCAATCTGTCCGATTTTGATGCTTTTTGTTCATCGAACGAATGTACTATCTGTGAACATCCAGACTATCAAGCCTTAAAGGCAGTTTACGATGCTACGGGTGGGCCTAATTGGACGGAAAATACAGGTTGGAGTGAACCCAACTCCAATCAATGCGACCCTTGTAGTTGGTCTCGAATTGATTGCGACACTAGTGGAAGGGTAATTGGATTAAACTTATCGCAAAACAATTTGGTGGGGACAATTCCTAATGAAATTGGAGATTTACCAGAGCTAGAAAACCTGTCTTTCGCGGATAACGGGGTTGGCTTAACTGGCAGTTTGCCCAGTTCCATAGGCAATTTGAGTAAATTACAGTGGTTTTATGCAAGAAACAACAACTTAACGGGAAACATTCCTTCATCTCTTGGAAACCTAACTAATCTGTTAACCTTTGCTGTTCAATCTAACAACATTACTGGAAAACTTCCCCCTGAAATAGGCAATCTAACCAATCTACAAGTTATATCGCTTGGTGATAATAATTTAATAGACCCAATCCCAAAGGAATGGGGTAACTTAAACAATTTGCAAACCCTAGCTTTGCAAAATAATCGATTGACTGGTTGCTTTGACCCTAATTTGAAAAATTTATGTACGACCAATTTGATTCTTCTAAGCGGGAATAATTTTATCAACAACAACTTTACTGCTTTTTGTAGCGACGACGTGGGGGAATGTACAATGGAATGCAATAATTGCGAAGTAATTTACTTATCCAGCGATACCTTGACGGGAGACACCACACTAATTGCCTGCGATAGTATCCTCTCGCAAAATGATATTGTCAACACCGCAACGGAAACTACTGATGTGATGTATCAGTCAGGCATTTCCATCCGGCTATTACCTGGTTTTCAAGTTGCCGCTGGGGCTACTTTTATTGCCCAAATTTCTGACTGTAATAACTTACAATCCGAAGAACAACCTATTATTTACAGAAACAAAGGAAGTGATTCTTGGGATGAACGAATTACTAATACCTTAAAAATATTTCCCAATCCCTTCGAGTATTCTACTACCGTCGAATTTACGCTCGAACAATCGGACTTTATTCAACTCGACTTGATTGACTTGACTGGACGAACAGCACTTTCAGTACTGACCTCCTCCCATTACGAGGCAGGTACCCATCAGATAATGTGGCAAAACGACCAACTAGAAGCGGGCATTTATTGGTTGCGCCTGCTGACTCCTACGGGACAAGTAACCCAAAAGGTAATGGTTTTACGATAACTTTTTTTAAAACGATAATTATGAAAACTAGAATTGTATTGTTGAGTCTATTGCCCTTGTTCAATTGGGGAGATTGGCTAGGTATTGCGGATTACTTTTTTGAAACAGAGAGGAATGAAGTAGCAACCGTAGCAGAAGAAGTGACCATAGCGTGTTCCTTCGCTGATTACACGGCTTTAATGGCTTTGTATAACAGTACAAACCCTGGAGATACTACTTGGAAAAATAGCGGTGGGGATAATGGGAATGCTTGGGGAGACCCTTTTAACGCGGGGACGTGTGGACATTGTAATTGGCATGGGGTAGCATGTGATGTGATGACTAAAAGAGTTACTTCAGTTACATTTTTAAATAATAATTTGGTGGGGCCACTTCCTACCGAATTGGGTGATTTGACAGATTTAAAGTCTCTAAGGTTACCAGTTAATAAGCTAAGCGGTTCAATTCCCAGTACCTTAGGTAATCTTTCGAATTTGGAAGTTTTAGAGTTGAATACCAATCAACTAACGGGCAACATTCCGACCACTCTCGGGAATATAGATAGCTTATCTAATCTACAACTTTTTAATAATCAATTAAACGGATTAATTCCAATCCAGTTAAGTATGCTGACAAACTTAACGAAGCTTGCATTGTGGGGGAATCAGCTAACGGGTACTATCCCTACCGCACTGGGCAATATATCAAATTTAGAGCGTCTTGAATTGCATTTGAATCAATTATCGGGTACTATTCCAGCAGCATTAGGCAACTTGACCAACTTGACTAAACTTAGCCTAAGTACCAATCAACTGACTGGAAATATACCCGTTGAATTAGGTAACTTGGCACAATTAGATGAATTGTCGTTGAATACGAATCAGCTGACAGGAAGTATTCCTACCGAATTGGGGAATTTATCTGAATTAACAATACTGGACTTGGGAAGTAATCAGTTAATCGGGAATATCCCAGTGGAATTAGCGAATCTAGCGGATTTGAGTAAGCTTATTTTACGCAATAACCAGCTGAGTGGCGGTATTCCTTCTGTACTGGGCAGCCTAGCGGACTTGACCGAACTTAGTTTAGAGGCCAATCAATTAAATGGTTCTATTCCCGTTGAACTGGGCAATCTACTTAATCTAACAAACCTTACGCTACACACGAATCAGCTAACTGGAACGATTCCAACTCAGTTGGGTAGTCTTTCTAATTTAACGGTGCTAAGCCTGTATAATAATCAATTAATGGGTAGTATTCCCGTGGAACTGGGAGGGCTAAGTAGTTTGGAGACGCTACGCTTACAGAACAATTCGCTAAGTGGACCCATCCCTACTCAACTGGGTAATCTGGATTTCCTTCGGTGGATTGACCTCAGTAGTAACGACTCCTTAAATGGGAATATTCCTTCTACACTCGGTGGACTTGCCCTTTTGGAGAATCTTTATTTGGGAGGAAATATGCTTACGGGGACGATTCCTGCGGAACTGGGTAATCTCTCCAGTTTGGAAGACCTACAAATAAGTAGTAATCAGTTGACTGGAGATATTCCCAAAGAACTAGGTAACCTTCTCAGTTTGACTCAACTAATTCTATCATTCAATGAACTGACGGGGGCTATACCAAAAGAATTGGGGAACCTTACTAGTCTAACTACAGTTCGTCTAAATGATAATAACCTTTCTGGTTGCTATCCGCCAGAACTAAAACCCAAATGGTGTAACTTAAATACTGTTGCTTTATCCAATAATAATTGTCTGCCATCGAAAGGAAGTTCCATCGAGTTCAATGCCTTCTGCACCGACCCTAACTATACCTGTACTGAGCCTTGCGTAACTACCTGTACTCATCCCGATTATCTTACTTTGGAGGATTTTTATAATGCTACAAATGGAGCAATGTGGACCAACGATACGCTCTGGCTAAGCAACTGCGACCCTTGTGGATTAGAGGAAGGAAATAGTCCGTGGTTTGGTCTTACTTGTCAGAACAATCGAGTGACTTCCATCTATCTTCATGAAAATAATTTGAACGGCCAGTTACCGAATAGTATTAATGATTTGACCGAATTGCAATCGTTATTTATCAAAGCACATCCTGATTCTGTGGGGCTAATAGGGCCGATTCCTGCTAGTCTTGGTAACTTATCACAGATTACTCATATAAATTTGTCGGACAATAGTTTACTAGGTAACATTCCGACTACTATTTGGGATTTATCGACGCTAAAGAATTTGGATTTGGCAAGTAATAGTTTGAGTGGCAGTCTTCCAGCAGCCATCGGTAATCTGGATAGTTTACAAGTATTGCGCCTACATCTTAATTATCTATTAGGAGGAAACTTACCCGATGAAATCAGTGGACTTTCCAAGTTAACAGAGTTAAGTTTACATGACAATCAATTCACTGGTAAATTACCTGACCTAATTCATTTTCCCGATTTGCAATATTTATTTTTATCTTCCAATCAATTTTCGGGTTGCATCCCTAGTAGTTATCAAAGTTTTTGTCCTCCAACTAGTAAAGTCATCAATATTTCCAACAATCCACAATTGGTCACCGATTTCTTTACTTTCTGCAATGACCCTGTTCCTTATACCTGCCCGCCCTATGATGAATGTGTAGGCGCTATAGAAGTACCTATTAATGGCGTAGCGACCTTAACCAACGAGAACGCCACTGCCTCCCGAAATGGCGACCCCATTTGTTTCGTCGGTCCCGCTTACAACGGTGGAGACGTGTGGTTTAAATTTACAGCGCCTGCTTCTCCGACCGACACCGTCGAATTGGACATAGGTATCAACGGTTTTGTGGGAGATACTTTTCGGGTAACTCATTTTGTAATTTTTGAAAATGGCTGCGAAAGTAGCTATAGCCCACCCTGTATTGTGAAAAATACTTCTAATGGAGACACTATTTCTATGTTTACGGGAGATTTTGCCAGCGATTCTACTTACTACGTGGTACTGTACGATAATGAAAATGACGAAACTGCCCAATTGGAGGTGTATGTCAATCAAGTAGATGTCCCTTGTGATACTACCCAATTTCCCGATTATGCGGCCTTAGCCGCACTTTATCATTCTACAAATGGCGATACTTGGAATAATAAAACAGGCTGGCTAGATTGCGACCCCTGTGGCAAACAAAGTGGAGGCACGCCTTGGTGGCATGGTATCACTTGTAATGCTGATTCTACTAGAGTAATAGAAATCAACCTATCCTCTAATAATTTAAATGGGCATATTCCAACCATCATTGATAGTCTCTCTCATTTAACCCGACTTGATTTATCTTTCAACTCATTGAGTGGAAACATACCATCCGAAATAGGTAATCTAACCAATTTAAATTATCTAGGACTCAATAATACTCAGTTGAACGGGGCAATTCCTACTGAATTGGGCAATCTTGATAGTTTGGTAGAACTACATTTGCATACTACAAGTTTAACCGGCAATATTCCCGCCGAATTGGGCAATCTTGATAGTTTAGTGTATCTAGCCTTATCGAATAACATCTATTTGAGTGGCCCCATTCCCCATGAACTAGGCAACCTGAGTAAATTAGAATACCTTTATTTATTCAATAGCGGTCTAAATGGGAATATTCCACCAGAATTGGGTAATCTATCCAATTTAATTTTACTCTATTTGCAGACCAATAATTTAGAGGGTTCCATTCCTCCAGAATTAGGGAATTTACTCAATTTAGCTAACCTATCCTTGTCTTCCAATCAATTATCGGGTTGCTATCCTCCTGAACTAAAACCCAATTGGTGCAATATTAATAATTTGAGTTTATCTGGAAATCAATGTCTTCCAGATAATGGAAGTGCTACTGAGTTCAATGCTTTTTGCAACGACGCTAATTATACTTGTATAGACCCTTGCCTAGTAGTCTGCGAACATCCTGATGTACCAGCCCTAGACTCCCTCTATAAACACCTCAATGGCAATGGTTGGAGCAATAATACTGGCTGGACAAGCGGCAATTGTGACCCTTGTGGCGAGCAGGCTAATAATAATGCTTGGAAGGGGATTACTTGTGAGAATAACCGAGTAACTAAATTGTCTTTGGGAGCTCACAACGTAAAGGGGATTATACCTCCTGAAATTGGAAGTTTGGATAGTTTAAAGGAGTTAAGGTTTGCAAATGATAGTATTGGTTTTATTCCCTCAGTGATTGGAACCTTATCAAATTTAGAAGTTCTGATGCTGTATAACTGTATGGTTAAAGGAAACATACCAAGTACCCTAGGCGATTTGACCAAATTAGAATTACTGGATATTAGATATAATGCTTTGCAGGGCTGTTTACCAAATAATCTATACAATTTATGCCCAATAAAGGAGGAAGTAAAACTTCTGGGAAATGGAGGGCTAGACGAAACGAATTTTCTCAATTTCTGTACCTCTTGTTCTGGTGTTTGTACCCCCGCAAATTGTCCACCGCCCTCTAATGACTGCCCCCAAACCATTTACGTTTGGTCAAGTCCCCCTATTCCTACAGACACTATTTATAAAGCTAGTGATTCCATTATATCAGTTACGACGGTTCCGTCCTTTGCGGACTCCGTCGTTTTCCAAGCGGGAAACGTCGTCTTACTACAAGCGGGCTTTCACGCCCAAGCGGGCGCTAAATTCGTGGCTAGAATCGGTTCTTGTGAGGTCGCCAATTTAACGGAACAAGCACCCCAAGCCGTGGTACGCACTAGATATTCGTCGGAATTGACGGTAGAAAATAGTTTAAAAGTGTTCCCCAATCCCTTTCGCAACGCAACGACCATTGAGTTTGACCTTACTGCCCCCAATCAAGTTCAACTGCAACTTTTAGACCTTACGGGAAGGGTCGTGCAGATAGTTTTGCCCTCCTCACACTATGAAACGGGTAGGCATCGGGTGACTTTGCAAAATGAAGGATTGCGGGCGGGGATTTATTTATTGCGATTGCGGAGTGGGCAGGGGCAGGTGGTGCGGAAGGTGATGGTGATAGAATAGTTTCTCTAAAAAAAATTACGCTATGGCAAAAGTTATAGATTACTCCTCAGTTCGGAAATTGCTACTCTATAATCTAGTGAAAATTGCATGAACTTGAAGTCATACACTGGTTGCTAGGAAGGCAGGCATTACGGTGAAAAGTGTGGGTTGAGCACTATCCACAAGGTTAGCACAACTCGGAGAGTTAGGTTACGGTTGATTGCGAAAAGTAACCTAACTCTCTGAGTTGTGCGATACTTTGAGATGCAGCCCTATCCAACGCTAAATAAACTGTAATCTTAGATTTTTCTTATCTTCCCCATTTTTTAGAAAAAGATTCCACAACCATGCCCGACACCTTCCAAATCCGCGACGTCTTCAACCCCAAAGTAGTCACCGCCTTAGCCGAGAGGCTCAAAAAAGCGGACACTACCTTCAACCAACAGGGATTCGTGGATTTCATCCTCCCCAAACTGCCCGACTTAACCTACTCCGAACGATTGAACTGTATTACAGAAGCCCTAGAAAAGTGCTTACCCGAAGATTATCCAATTGCCGTTAAAATTCTGTTAGACTCGCTATTGCCCCCTTACGAAACCGATGAATTGGAAAGCAGCTACGACCGTTTCATCGTCGTGACCAAAGCGGCCTACGTCGCCAATAATGGTTTACAGCACTACGATTTATCCATGCAAGCCCTCTACGAAATCACCCAAAGGATGACGGCCGAGTGGGGGATTCGCCCTTTTTTAATCGAATACCCCGAAAAAACCTTAGCTATTTTAGCCAAATGGGCCAAAGATGAAAACCCACACGTTCGACGCTTGGTGTCCGAAGGCAGTCGTCCCTATTTGCCTTGGGGCAAAAAGCTACCGTACTTCGAAAAACAACCTCAACTAACGCTGGATTTGCTAGAGCTATTAAAAGACGACGATTCCGAATACGTCCGTCGGTCAGTCGCCAATCATTTGAACGACCACGCTAAAAAGCACGGCGACTTAGTCGTTGAAACGCTAAAACGTTGGCAATCCGAAGGCACCAATAAGGATAAAAATCGTATGATTAAACATGCCTTGCGTACTTTATTGAAACGAGGACATCCCGGTGCGTTGGAAATTTTAGGCTATAAAAAAGGCGCTAAAGTGGTCGTTGAAAACTTCCAAATAGATAAAGAAATAACAGTTGGCGAACAATTGAATTTTAGTTTCGACGTGCGTTCAACGGCCGAAGTTACACAGCCTTTGATGATTGATTACGTCATTTATTACCAAAAAGCCAATGGAGGTTTGGCGCCCAAAGTTTTTAAACTGACGACTAAAAATCTAGCGGCAGGTGCAACGCTTTCCTTCCAAAAAAAGCAGTCTTTTAAAGTCATCACCACCCGAAAATTCCATCTAGGTTTGCACCAATTGGCGATTCAAGTCAATGGAGCGGAACTGGCTAAAATGGACTTTATGCTGAAAGGAGGACTATCTTAAATTAGCAAAGATGGCTATATTGTTATATTGCTACATTGTAACTACTTACCACCCTGTATTGAAAACGCTTAAACAGTACAAAATAGTCAATAACGTGAGTTTTGGATGATAATCATTGATTTTCAATAACTTAGCCCCATCGGGGCGGCACTGTCTGGTGCGCCGAGCATGACATACCTCTAAAGGGTGCAAGTCCCTGAAGAGCCTAAACGACGAGGAATCTTAGCTGAAGGCAAGGGTGTCCGCCGTGAGGCGGAATCTGAAGGAAGCTGTAAGCAAAACTAGGTTTTG
>JBCCQK010000322.1:0-9679 GCA_039024375.1 Bacteroidota bacterium | reverse complement strand
TTATTTACACCTGACGGGGTTGGAAGATGGCGTGTACGAAGTACAACTGATTGACTCGATGGGCAGGCGACTTTTTTCGAGTAAAGTCAATGCTTCGGTAATCGAGGTAAAAAATATACCAGCAGGAAAATATCAGGTTTTACTGCAAAATACAGAAACACAAAAGATGATTAGAGCATCGGCTATTAAAGTCGAGTAAGTAGCACTAAAACAGAATCATTTAGGCGTAATCAGGATTTGTTCCCAAATGCGTCCGAATCCTGTTAAGTTTTTTAGACTAGATTTCAAAATAAACAAGATGTAAATACTCTACAATTAAAATCCTGTAAATCCTGAAATCCTGTCTAAAAAAGCTACGTGAATCGTATCAAAATATTTAGTGAAAGGCATCTTACACGTCCATAGACCTCCTACTATCCAATAGCGATAGACGGAAACACACTATACTATTCATTAGTTCCCGAAATTAGATTTGCTACGCCTTAGTAGCGTTTGGCGTGGTAAATCTAAGTAGGGTAAAGCGTATTACAATATCCCTTTTTCAAAGCGGCGAAGTCGCAGAGAAAAACCATCACTGCTAAAAGACACCCTTTTAGAGTGGAAAACACTTATGCCAAAGTATAAAATAACAAAACATAGTTATGAATAAATATTACTTCTTGTTGGCGCTGTTTTGTATCAATTTTGCGGAAATAGCGCAAGCCCAATACCACATCGAGTCCATTACGCCCGCCAGCGGTGGTGCTTGTAACGGCGCCATTGCCATTGCGGTGGACACCGCCAATGCACCGCATACGTTTCGTTGGAGCAAAGAAGGAGAAACGGGAACGGCCATTGATAACCTGTGTCCTGGGGTGTACGCCGTAGTGATTGAAGATACCTACGGTTGTAGTTGGGAACTAGAGGCGGAGGTCGGAAAGATAGATGGTTGCTACATAGAAACGTCTGAGACTTTTCGGGTAGCCGTCGAACACGTTTGCGAAGACAGCCCACAAGGAAGTATTACGGTAATACCAAGCACCTCTACTGCCTACAACTACGAGTGGACTCACGGCAACGGAAATAGTCCTTATGCGGGGAATCTCGCGCCGGGGACCTATTCGTTGACCGTTAGGGATGCCAGCGACCCCGCTTGCTTTGTCCAACTGACCTATCAAGTAGAAACCAAAATGGACTGTGGCCCCGCTCCGCCCGTTGAGAGTATTCCCATTTACATCAACGAGTTCTACAACGGGCCAGAAGGGCGCGAGGAATTTGTTGAACTGGTGGTTAAGGGAGATGGCACCTGTGCCCCTGTGGACCTACGAGGCTTTATCATCGACGATAATAATGGAGACTTTTCTAATCCTACGCACGGAATTTGCGGTACGGGGTTCTCGGGCGGCCACATTCGATTCAAGCAAATCGCTAGATGGGCGGCCGTTGCACCGGGAAGTAAAATCTTGCTCTACAACCCAGCAGCTAAAAACACGGGAATTACGGCTAACGATGACCCCTACGATGAAAACGGCGACGGGCTTTACGTCCTTCCCGTAACGGACGATGGCTTGGAAGGAACCCCGCTTTTTCCTAGCTATTCCAACCCTAGCTATACGCCAAGTTCAGCACAAACAGTGACTTTTCAAGCGGCTAAATGGGCCTACATTGCGCTAAAGGACGATAAAGATGCCATTCAGGTACGCTATCCAGATGGAAGGTACTGCCACGGTCTAAGCTACGGCGGCGCAGATTTTATCAACGGTGGACTCGCTGACCTACAAATTAGCACCACTAGCACTTTGAATGAAGCGATTTATTTTAACAGTGGAAGCATTAACGATATTACGAATTACGGCCAGTCACCGACGGCAACGCCCGCAGCGGCGAATAACCCAGAAAATGAAAATTGGTTAAACCAAATTGCGTGTGTAGGAGGTACGCTAATTGTCAATGAACTTTCCAACGGCACCGACGAACGGTCGGGCTACGTAGAACTGCTGGTCAAAAGTGACCACGATTGCGGCGTCGTTGATATTCGCGGCTACTTATTGGATGATAATAACGGAAATTTTTCCAATGCGCTCCCCGAATCGGGCATTGATGCGGGACATCTGCGCTTTCCGAGTGCGGACGTTTGGAGCGCAGTGCCCGGGGGTGCACTAATTGTGGTCTATAACGAAAAATCAAAACATACTTCCATTGGTGGAGATGACCCCACCGATAGCAACGGCGATAAAGTCTATATCCTATCCGCCGCTGAACTAGAGGGCGTTGGTCGTTCACCGTCGATAGCCCAACCGCAGCAATACGATTTGGGGGCTAGCTACGGCACTGGTGCGTGGGATTACGTTCGACTATATAGCTACGGAGATGCCATGCAAGTACTAGCGCCCGACGGCGGCTACCAACACGGCATTAGCTACGGTGGATTAGGAACTGTCAACGGGGGGCCAGACGATTTATTGATAGAAACCTCGAATAACAAAAATGGAAAGGTGTATTATTTTGAAAACACCAATCCCAAACTGTTACCCAATTTTAGCATTAGCACCCAGCCAACGCCCGGTCGAGCCAATAGCGACTTGAATCAAGCCTACATCGACGCCTTTTGCGGAATGGAAGGAGTCAGTGTAAATGGGGTGGCCACGTCGAGAAGCCGTCAGCCGGCCAACTTCCGAGCTAAGCTCTATCCTAATCCCTTTAGCAATTTAATCAATATGGAGGTGAGTAGCCCCGAAGAGCAACCCGTAGTCATCCGCCTACAAGATTTGCTGGGAAGAGTCCTTTACGAACAAAAGGCGACCCTAACACAGGGCTTCAACGATTGGAGCATCGACTTAGAAAATATTGTACAAGACGGCATCTATTTTATGAGTATTCAATCTACGGAAGGGGAGGTGTTGCACGAGGAGAAAGTGATTTGTGTGCGGAAGTAATTCAAAATATAGGATTGCTCACCACTCATTTTGTTTACCACAAAGGTATGGAGGGCATTAAGTACATAAAGTTTTTTCGAGCGCAGATTTGACGCATTACTTCAATAGGAGCGTACGAAATTAAATGACCTTTTTAGACAGAACAATAGGATTCTAATTATCGATAATCAAAATCCTGTAAATCTTGAAATCTCCGATAATGCGGAGTCGTATGACCTGTCAAAAAATTGATTGAAGGTAATCTGGGTAATTGTGTCCTTTTGAAAACAAACAAATGAATCATTGAATCATCGCATTCGGTCCGTCCGAAGGCCTGTTACACTATAAATATAACAATAAAAAGTTGATACATGTCATCAAATAAATAGGGCTCTTTGACAATTTTTGCATTAGTAGAAATCACGGAGTGATTAAACTTAAATAACTCCGTAACCTGTCCCGTATTTTAATCGGGATGAAATGCGGAGAATTTGAGCATATCCGACGCTCGCAATCCTGAAGAGATTGAACTTTTGCAAAAATTGTCAAAGAACCGTAAACAAGAATAATGACCATTAAACGAATTATATTATTCCTATCGCCAGTGCTCTTACTGCTGGTTCAGTCCGTAGAAGCTCAGACCGCTTACTACGAAGAGATACACGATGCAACCAGTTACGAAGAGCGATTGAGATACGTGGATTCGCTCAACGCAGCGGCCGAAAGATTGGCGGGCGTCTTTGCCAATGATGCAACTGTACAGTCGCAATTCAAAGTGTTGAGCGGTAGTTTTTATCGACACACGGGCGCTACCACGGGGGGCGTACCCGAGGCCATGGAGATGCTCAATGCCCTTGCCGCTAAAAAAGCACCGTATTACCTGTTGATTGGCAAAGAATCCAACGAATTGGGGATGTACCAAAAGTTTTGGGTTTCGCTAAAGTTGCCCGAGGTAGGGCAGTTTCCTTGCTTTGATGTAAGCCGAAAAAAGATGATGGCCGAGATGGCAGCGCAGGAAATGAATCGAGTACACGAAGTCAACAAAAAGCGTCCCTATAAATTTGCCGAAGCGGAAAAAGCGGGTATGGCCGTCATTCAGGGCTTTTTGAAGAAATTTATCGACTGTTGCCCAACGGTGGGGGCACGGAGTTCGACCACCTGCTCCTGCGAAGGAATGGATACCTTGACGACCGCCTTATCAACTCGGGGGATGTTGTATTTTGACGTAGCGGACATTACGGCGGTGGACTTGGACTACGGCAATATTGACGCTCAGCACCAAATCACGTTGACCAATGACAACTGTACGTGGAACTTAACCGACGAATTATCTGCCTTAGCTACGGGCATGGGTACCGCCAAGGATAGCATCAAAGTCCGCTATTTTGACGACCTAACCTGCTTTTTTATCTGGGACTATCTCAACGAACAGGAGCAAGGACCGACGACGGCTTCGGCTAGGAATAGCGCCACCAATGACTTTTTTCACGAGGTGATTGTGCTGAAAAAGAGCGGAGTCAATCGGGTGTTCTTTCGGTTTTCGGAGGGGGTGAGGCATGAGTTATTGGATAAATGGATTTTTAGATTTGGAACCATCAGTAAAAAGAAAAACCTATTCTTTCTCACCAGTCACTTATTTTACGAAAAATGCTTTGGTAGTGAATCAACCTATCGGCAAACACGACTCAATTCCAACATTTCAAGCAGTCAACTACTTGAAAAAACATTTTCCTACGAAGCTACGGTAACCCCTACTCCGATAAACGAGCAGATATTTCAAAGCGTAAAGGCAAAAGGCACTTTTTCCGAAATTGATATAGACGACCTGATGCAAACAATTTCGGTGAAGCAATTAACTTTTTTACAAAAATATCCTGATTTAGCTTTCAAAATTGCCTATCCCATCGGACTAGCTAATAATATAAATGAGGACGAAGTTTTTAAAAGGATGAAAGCGTGCTACGAAGACGATGCGGAAGAGGAAACTAGGAAGTGGTACGAAGAATTTGTTATTGAACTGATGCGAGCTACTTGGTGTGCTAAAAGTGAAGGAGCAGCTACGTTTACCTTCACTTACACGGGGTCTTTCAGCTATAATGCGTTAACCGACCTATTTAGAGATGAGGCGAATCAAGACCTACTAGATGGGATAAATATCATTGCCGTAAAAACTTCTGGAACGGTTGAAGAAGAAGGTATATATCAGATGAATATTACGGATATTCAATTGGGTGAGTGTAGTATTCAGGTACCATCACCTCCCGGGCCATCGACATCTTTCAACTATAAAACCGTTGAACTTAGAGGTTACAACAATCCTAATTTTAAAATAGCTATTGCAGTTGCCAACTTTGACCAAGCACTCAGCTTAAAAAAACGATTTGAGAATAACCGAAATACCAACGAAAATTATAATACCGAAATAGCCAAACTGCACGAGGCAATAGATGCACAGGATTGGTCCAAGGTTAGAAGCATATTGAATGTAGCGCCCAACTGCCTTTACAGGAAAATTAGACCCCAAGCAAGAGTAGCGGTAATTAATGAATTTTTACAGTCTTTTCACACCAATACGCCAGAAGAAATAATTATTGCTAAACTTATTGAAACGGCCAAGTATGAAGCAAAGGCGTTTGCCGACGTATTTGAAAGCAGCGTGGACATAACGTCTCTTTTTGACGCAATAGATAACCTAGCGGCTAGTAAAGCATTCGTAAGAAGCCTATTGGTTTTTGAGGATGCTTACTTAAAAGAAATCGGTCAAACCAACATTAAGGATTATTTTTACCTACACGAATCAGCTTTCCAGAATTTGGATTATCGTATAGAAAATAAGGAGATAGTCATTATTTCTACCACAACCAATAATGAAGGTATTCCGATACAAATTGGGGAGGAAATTCGCAGATTTGGACTCTTTCAGCCAGTTGTACTCAACTTTAGTCAGCCCATAGTTGGGGAACAAATACCTGCGGGATTTGAAATCAAAGGCGTACCGGGGCTATTGGTCGCTTACTACATCAGAAAAGATAATATTGACGAAGCAAAGTTGGCTTTACAAATAGGGGTAGATATTGGTTTAGCCGCAGTGGGGGTATCAGAAGTTACGCTAGCGATACAGTTATACAGGCGAGCAAAAACCGCCGAAGAAATAGCGTACGCCGCCTTCCGGGTAACACTCGCCATTGCAGATTTTTCTGCGCTCTCGGCAGATGTTTATTGTAGGGGTAACAATTCGCAGTATTGTCGAAAATGGAGAGAGGTTAGCTTTTACGTTGGTATCGGTTTAATAACGGCAAGCGTAGCGGATTTGTCGATTGAACTTTATCGGCAGGGACGGTTGATTAATCAGTTTGATGCGTATCCTAATGTGCAAAAGTGGCTAGAAAATAATGATGTCCCCGAAGAATTGGGTACGCTTTTAGAGTCTTGGAGAGTATCGGGGGAGTCTAGATTAAGTACACTAGATAATGATTTGGCAGATGCCAACTTTTTTACTAATTTTGAAACGGAACTTGACAAAATAGAAGCGTGGCTGAATTTATTGAGTAGAGGTGTTTCCAAAGGACTACGGACGGATTTAGAGGTTTTAAATACACTTTCATCGTATAAGAAATCTTCAATTGCTTCTAGAGTTGACGGATGGGATAATCATGATTTTTTAGAACATTTTGAATTTATAAAATCAAATCCTAGTTCAGCAAATAAGTTTAGAAACTACTTAGATAATGGAACGAACTTTACGACTAGTTCTGGAATAGAATTAAAGCAATTTTTAAGAATAATTTTGGATAACCCTCCAAATATTCCATACCATGGAAGCATATATCGTTCGTTGTCAATTAATTCCGTAAATATTCATGGAGCACGACCTCATATTATCTCTGATTATTCGGTTCAGAATGCTTGGGGTAGATATGACTTGCCATCATCTCCAACAAATGGTGGAGAAGGAGCATTGTACTGTAGCAAAACTTTGAGCGGAAATGAAACGGAAATAACTCATTATGGAGATTGGTTAGATTTTCATACTTATGAATACACGAATATTAGCCTTAGTAATCTTTTAGATTTGACAAATTCATCTGTAAGAAAACAATTAGGAGTAGATTTTAATTTGCTAACAAGAGTTCAGGATACAGGTTCTTCCGAAACTGATAAGTTATTTAATTACGAATTTACGAATGTACTAGGCTCTTGGATAAGAAATAGGTATGATGGGGTAATAGTACCTGGTGCTAGAGGAGCGAAAGATTATAGTAATATCGTGCTGTTCAATCAGAATGTAGTAAATAACGCTTTAGGGACAACCGTTCCTACGCCAATAACAAAATAATATGAAAAGATATACACCAAAAGAATTTTTAAAAGACTTCAAGGACTTACCGATGGAAGAAATTTTGTCAAAATATTATGACAAATCTGTTGTATTTTCGGATTCTTTCAATTGGCAGTATACATGGTCAAATTGGATGAGCAATTATGTGAATCCAGCATACCATAAAAATTCCAGATTAGAATTTTTAAAAAACTTTGGACTGAAAGAAGAAGGTGGTTTTAACTTTGACGATATGGAAAAGACCTATCTTGTTTTAAAGGATTATCCATTACTGGAAGAGGATGTAAAAAAATTTTTGGGAGTTATGGCAGGAACAGGATTTTTTAAAGAAACTACTGTTAGTCATTGGATAAAATCACTTGATTGGCAATCAAGTAGAAGAGTTAATGATAAGTTCAGAAAATCATTTTTGGAGATAGCAAAAGTGAAAAATGGACAAAATTATATAAAATCAACATTAGTGCTTCACGATTGGTGGCGAATCCTTCGATAGTGTGTGTATAATGAATATTATCAGTTAGCTGAAAGCAGGGCTAAATACTATCCTATTTGACCAAGCGTATATCGATTTAATATTTGATGGAATATCGCCGATGAAGATTGATAAATAGCTTAAAATACTAATATGGAGGAAAAGAAAAGGATAGTAGATTACTTAGTCCAAAGCAATATGCATTGAAATACTACAAAAAATCTCCTGAAAATAGTTTGTTTAGAAAAATATATGACTACTATATATTGTCTTTTCAAGAATATTTAGACAAGTATTACAAAAATGCAAACTTAAAACGCTGGAAGTATCTACTAAATAAATTTGTCCATCCTCCTTTTGATAAATCAAAAAGGGGGGCATATATGGATTACTTATTTCAGGTTAAGCCACACTTTTCGCCAGATTTCGACAAATGGGATGCCTTTTGGGAAAATATAAAAAATGATAATCGGTTTGATGAGGAGCTAAAAAAATTCTTTACTTTTCTACACGCATCAGGGTTTTACAAAGATGTCTCATTTGAAGATTGGCTCCACATAAATAATTGGAATCACCCTTGGTATAAAAATGAAGACGAAGAATTAAAAACAGTCAATGAAATTCTTAGTTATGTCCATGGCCTTGATTACTTGAAGATTTTACTAGCAGATATGCCGTGGTTGACTATTCGGTAGTAAATGTACACTGAGGTAAAATTAGATTCATCCTATTGACAATGGTTCGTGAAGTTTTTTGGAGAAAGCTGAAATCAGTTTGCGGAGAGCACTTGAGATAAAAAAAATAGAAACACTCATGGCAACAATACTGGGAAATATGTCCGAGATAGGCAAATGACAAAGCGATTTTTAACAAAAAAATTGATTTGCAGTGTAGGATGCGAGGACGGCGCAATTTTTTAAAGTATGTGTAGCTACTCGGCTTATAATGAAGGCACCCTAGTATATCTTACACTCCATATCCATTTTAATACATGAATTTAAATTATGAAGAGCTACATTTTAGATAATGACTGGAAAGTCTACAAAGAAAAAAACAAGTATTTTATCGAAGTTAGACCAATAAAAAATTCGATTTTTAAATATCATGAGACTGTTGAGATTGAAGAGGAAATCTTTCTAGATATTGTTAATGGTGAAAATCAAGTTAAAAACTTATTCAAGAAGTTTGGGCTTCATAAGATAATTATGGCTTGGAATGGGAAACCTCTCAAAGGTAAACGTCTCAAAAATACCGAAAATAAATACTATGGTGGTGGATGGCTTGTTCAACGAGAAGGAAAAAAGTATTTTATAGAGTATCTTGCCGCATCGCAGGGAGGAAAAGTAATAAAGAGAGAAATAGATGAGAAAATATATCTAGTGGCTCGTTCAGGAAAAGTTGATTTACCCGAACTAATCAAAAGATTTAATCTCTATTAGACATTATGTACAATGACAAAATGCTAGAAACTTGCTATTGATAATCAATATGTTACAAGAGTTTAAAATAACTGTATATCAAGTCCATTGAGTTTTTTGGGTAAAGGTATTAATATTAGTTTCAATATTTGATAAAATGCTAAAGCTAAGTAAGCTGAAAAAAAATTCTGACTATAAAAACTTTGATGTAAGAATATTTATCAAAGATTACAGCGAACTATCTTTTGAAGAAAATCTTCAAAAGTATTACGCTTTAGAGGACAACGAATTGAGTATGAATAATTGGATATATAGGTGGGATTCGTGGTTGAATGAGTATGTAAAATTGGTCTTTGATGAAACGAAGCATGTAGATTTTATCAAGATAGTAATGAAAGATTTAGAGTTTTATAATAAAATTGAAAAAATACTCCACAATCAGGTGAAGAGTACTCGCTTTCAGAACTACATGATTAGTAATTTTGATAGGTGGAGAGATATTTCTTTTTATGATATTGAAAGGTTAGTTTTTTCTATTAGAGAGAACTACTATGCT
>JBCCQK010000321.1:0-9751 GCA_039024375.1 Bacteroidota bacterium | reverse complement strand
GCAAAATCGAACGGAGTGTTCGATTTCGAACAGTTTTATAATTGTTCGGAACAGAGAATAGAGACCATCCCGTTATTCGGGATTGAGAGAACAGAGATTTAAATAGAAAGGAAAATGACAAAATTTTTGTAGCTTTTTGACACATTGCAAAACGATTATTTGACTGACGACGAAGAGAATGGCTAATATCTTTACTTCTGATTGAAATGGGTACTCTACTTAATTTAAGGGGTTTCTTGTAAAACTAGTTAACAGACAAATGTAGTCGGTGCGCTGCACCTTTGATGAGAAAAATTAGCGCAAAAAGTAGATACAAAGGTTGTCGATGCGCTGCATCTGATATGGTAAGCCCCATTCGGGGCGACTATATTTGTATTAAACTTATTCGATAGGTCCTTTTATCCTAAAGGTGCATCGCACCGACCCTATTTTTATAGCAAACCATTTTTATAAGAAAACCCTTTACTTACTTTTTAGGTAGGAAGCCCATTTTAATCAACTATTTGTATCTTACGGTTTTAATTCGTTCGGTGCTGCGGTAAAAATAGTTTTCGACTTTGGAGAGTCGAGTTACTTTATCATTACGGAACAAAAATATTGCGAACATGAAGTATGTGACTTTTCTCATTAGCTGTCTTTTCTTCTCTTCAACCATTTCGGCCCAAGAATTTCAATCCATTTTCAACGGCAAAAACTTAGACGGTTGGAAAGCCAGTACCGAAAACGCTAATTCTTTTTTAGTAGAAAATGGTATGTTGGTCTGTCGAGGTGGTCGGGCGCATTTATTTTACGAGGGAGAAAACGGTACACCCGATTTCAAAAATTTTGAACTAAAATTACGTATCAAAACAACGGCGGAGTCCAATTCTGGCGTCTATTTTCATACCAAATACCAAGCGTCCGATTGGCCAAGTGTGGGATTTGAAGCACAAGTCAATTCAAAACACAGCGACCCACGCAAAACGGGTAGTTTATACGGCGTTGTCAATATTTGGGCGCCCGTCAATCCCGAAGTGCCGTTTATCTCCAAAGTGGACGAAAATCGAGAGGTATTTGTCATGGCCCCGAGAGCGCCTTCGATAGACGACGAGTGGTTTGATTATCATATTATCGTAAAAGATAATCGTATTCAAATCAAGGTGAACGGCATGACAACGGTCGATTGGACGCAGCCAAAAGATTGGACGAAGACTCGTAGAATCGGTAGCGGAACGGTGGGCTTACAAGCGCACGACCCCAAATGTGAGGTGTATTACAAGGATATTCGGTTAAAGGTTCTAGACTAAAGACCTCTGTAAAAAAGGGATAGAGATTATTATTTTCCTACTTCTGAAGGTTTTTAGGCATCATTTTTATGGCGGAATAAGCGTATATTTGTTGTCATGCGATTCTTGAAAGACATAGTAAAATTAGGTTTGCTGATTGGTGGACTTTCTTTTTATTGGGCTTGTGCAACAGATTTACCCCCACAGTTATCGGAAGTGGCGATTGAACTACCCGAAACCATCAGTTTCAATTATCATGTGAAGCCCATTCTGTCGGACAAATGCTTTGCTTGTCACGGCATGGATAAAAATAGTGTAAAAGGAGACCTTCGACTCCACTTGGAAGAACACGCCTACCGCCAATTGCCATCGGGGAAAACGTCCATAGTGCCGTACCGGCCTAGAAAGAGCGAATTAGTTAACCGAATTTTATCGGAGGATGCCGAGGTTCAAATGCCACCGCCCGAGTCCCCCTTTTCTTTAACGGACTTGGAAAAAGCTACCTTAATCAAATGGATTGAACAAGGCGCAACTTACCAACCCCACTGGGCCTATCTTCCGCCAAGAAAGATGGTACCTTCTTCGAAAAAAGATACGTGGGCGAATAACGAAATCGACCATTTCGTACAACAAAAATTACAATCCACAGGGCTAATTCCTTCCGAAAGAGCCTCGAAAGAAAACTTGATTAGAAAGGTCAGCTTTAGTCTTACGGGACTACCCCCTACTTTGGAAGCAATTGACCGCTTCGTAAAAGATTCCTCCGCTACTGCTTACTACAATTTGGTCGATAGACTACTAGCTTCCCCCCAATACGGTGAGCGAATGGCCGCTAATTGGATGGACGTTGCTCGTTACGCCGATTCCGATGGCTATTTGGATGATAAACATCGAGACTTTAGCCCTTGGCGAGATTGGGTTATCAAAGCCTTCAACGATAACCTAAGTTATGAGGAGTTCGTGACGCTACAACTAGCGGGTGACTTACTACCCAATGCTAGTCAAGACCAAATTTTGCCTACTGCCTTTAACCGTCTGCATCGGCGAAACTCGGAGGCAGGCATCGTCTTTGAGGAATTTCGCACGGAGTACGTCGCCGACCGAACCAATACCTTTGGAAAAGCCTTTTTGGGTTTAACCATGGAATGTGCCAAGTGCCACGACCACAAGTACGACCCAATTAGTCAAAAAAATTATTACGAACTATTCAGCTTTTTTAACAATACGCACGAACTAGGAACGGCGGTCTATGGCCCTGACCAAGTCCCTGGTCCGTCGCTATTATTAACCAACGAAGAGGAAAGGGCCATTGTCGAGTATCTACAAACAGAAATTACTCAACAATCTGCTCAATTGGTAACCGACCAACATCCGAAGCGTAGTCTCGTTGACAACTGGATAGCCGATACGTCGTCCATCATTGCTTCGATAAAACAAGGAGCAAATCGAGATTTAGTTGGTCACTTTTCTTTTGAAACCATACAAGAAAAAGACAAAAAACTTTATGTTCCTAATGAGGTAAATAGCGGCCAATTCGCCCAAACCAAAGAACCCTATCTGCAAGAAGGACTAGATGGAAAAGCCTTTTTTGTGACTGATTATTCGGAATTGACGCTACCCCAAAAGATGGGATGGTTCGACCATACAGATCCTTTTTCGGTCAGTTTGTCTATTTATCCCGACACCCTTTACGAAGAAGCGGGTATTTTTTACCATTGTGAAAACCTGCGCTTAGGACTGAAAGGTTATTCTTTATTTTTAGAAAATAACCAACTCAAATTTATCATTGCTCGTTCTTACCCACAAAACGCTATTCAAATTAAGACAATAAAAACACTACCCGTCAAACAATGGTCGCAGGTTACTATCACCTACGACGGTTCGGGTACTACGGATGGGGTACAAATTTACCTTGATGGAACCCCAATTGAGGTCGAACGAACGGGAACCCAACTCTACAAATCTATTTTATTTGAACCCGATATCCACACCTACGGATTTGCTGGTTTTACTATTGGTAAGCGAGAAAAAATGAAAACTTTTGTGGGCGGTGGACTGGATGAGTTAAAGATTTATAGTCGAAAATTGTCAGTGTTGGAAGTTCTCTACCAGCATCAACCCAAAGCTTTTTACTCGGTTGTTGACCCAAAAGACAAGCTAGCCCACAAAGAACTTTTGACCACTCATTATTTTGAACATATTGATACAGAGTACCACCAAGTGCAACAAAACCTACAAACATTGCGCAAACAATTGACCCAGCAATTAGACACCATTCCCGAGATAATGGTTATGGGCGATTTGCCCAAACAGCGTCCAACGCACATTCTGAACCGAGGTGCCTACGATGACCTCGGAGAAGAGGTATATCCTTCGATGCCCGATAACATCTTGCCTTTCACCGATAAATTTCCCAACAATAGGTTAGGCCTTGCACAGTGGCTATTTGACAAAAAGAATCCATTGACTGCACGGGTCTATGTTAATCGAATTTGGCAAATGCACTTCGGACGAGGACTCGTTGGTACTTCCGACGATTTTGGCAGTCAAGGCAACCTACCGACTCATCCCGAACTACTAGACTGGTTGGCGGTAAGTTTTATGGAATCTGGATGGGATATTAAGCAGCTTCACCGCCTAATTGTTACCTCGGCCACTTATCAGCAGTCTTCCAAAATAGCTCGTGAATTATTAGCCGTAGATAGCAATAATGAATTACTGGCCCGAGGTCCTAGCTTCCGACTACCAGCCGAAATGATTCGGGACAACGCACTGGCTATGAGCGGCTTATTAGTCGATAAAATTGGTGGTAAAAGTGTCTATCCCTATCAACCCGAAGGATTATGGGACGAAATCTCGAACAAACACTGGCGCTATCGCTACCGCCAATCACAGGGCGAGGGCTTGTATCGTCGTAGCCTTTACACGATTTGGAAGCGCACCTCACCTCCACCATCAATGCTTCTCTTTGACGCAGCCGACCGAGACGTTTGCACCGTCAAACGAAGACAGACGAGTACGCCCTTACAAGCCTTAACTCTACTCAACGACCCCCAATTTATCGAGGCAGCTAGAGTCACCGCTACCAACATCCTAGAAACGGAGACAAATCGAACGGCACAGCTAGAAAAAGCTTTTCGGTTAGGAACGGGCCGACTACCACAAGCGCAAGAATTGCAAACTTTAGAAAAGTTCTACTTAGAGGAACAACAGAAATTTGCGGCACGTCCGACGGATGCCAATGACTATTTGAGTATAGGTGTTCAAAAGTACCCTACAACTACCAATATAGCAGAATTAGCCGCTCTGACGACGGTCGTAAACGGAATAATGAATACAGTAGAAGGATATACTTTAAAATAAAAATGATTAAAAAATATCAAGCTATCATATACAAGCCATGACCAATCTGGAAAGAAATAAACTATTTGCCAATTCCCGACGAGGGTTTTTAAAAAAAACCTCTCTAGGTTTCGGTGCCATCGCCTTGGGAACTTTATTAAACCCTACCAATATGGTGGCCGAAAAGATACTAAAACGCACGGCAATAGCAAGTCAAGCAGCGGAAGGCCTCCCCAAAAATATCCACTTTCCCGCCAAAGCTAAACGGGTGATTTATCTATTCCAAAGCGGCGGTCCCTCTCAGCTAGAGACGTTCGACTACAAGCCAGCTTTAGCAAAATGGCACGGGCAGGAAATTCCACCATCTGTACAGGGTACACAACGAAACTCGGGCATGGTAGCGAGTCAATCGACGTTCCCTTTGGTAAAATCCATTTTTAACTTTAAACAGTACGGTCAGTCAGGGGCTTGGGTAAGTGAGTTATTTCCGCATACGGCAAAGATAGTAGATGACCTCTGCATCATCAAATCTATGAAAACGGATGCCATTAACCACGAACCTGCCGTAATGTTCGTGCAGACGGGGTCTCAGATAAGTGGCCGGCCTTCCATTGGGTCTTGGTTAAGTTACGGTTTGGGAAGTGAGAACGAAAACCTACCCAATTTTGTAGTATTGGTGTCCCAAGGCAGAGGCGCCCAACCGTTAAGTTCGGCGGCTTGGAGCAACGGCTTTTTACCTTCTCATCACCAAGGGGTACAATTTAGGTCGGGAAAAGACCCTGTTTTGTATTTAAACAACCCACACGGAATAACTAACAACGACCGACGGCAAACATTAAACCACATTCAAGCACTCAATCAGCATCAGTACGACCTTTGGCAAGACCCAGAAATACAGTCCAAGATGAGCCAGTACGAAATGGCTTATAAAATGCAAAATTCTGTTCCCGAAGCGGTCAATACTCAAAATGAACCCGATTACATCTACCGCATGTACGGTGAAGACGCTAAAACGCCCGGTACTTTTGCTGCCAATTGCTTACAGGCGCGACGACTGGCAGAGAGAGGTGTTCGCTTCATTCAACTCTACCATACGGGTTGGGACCAACACGGAAACCTCCCCAGTGGCATTCGACAACAAGCGCTGGCAACCGACCAAGCTACGGCGGGCTTGATTGCCGATTTGAAACAACGGGGGTTATTAGAGGATACACTAGTGATTTGGGGAGGCGAGTTTGGCAGAACAAGTTTTTCCCAAGGCCGACTCACCGCTACCAACTACGGTCGAGACCATCATCCAGGCTGTTTCACCATGTGGATGGCAGGCGCAGGCGTCAAAGCGGGAATCGTCTATGGAGAAACGGACGAATTTAGCTATAACGTCACCCAAAACCCCGTACACGTCCACGACTTTCAAGCAACCTTACTGCACTTATTAGGAATCAATCACGAAAAATTGGTCTTCAAACATCAAGGGCGACGCTTTCGATTAACGGATGTGCACGGAAAAGTAGTGAAGGATATTCTAGCATGACTTTTCGGAAGACAATAACAAAAGGCACTACGGTAAAAAGTGTGGGTTGAGTATTCTCTGCAAGGTTGGCACAACTCGGAGAGTTATGTTACAGTTGAGTCGAACAAGTAACATAACTCTCTGAGTTGTGAAAGTTTTGAATCACCCACAATTTCTACCGTAGTGCCTAACAAAAAATAGCTGTCCCAAAAGACTTGGATTTTAACTTTTATAAGTTAAGTCTTTTGAGACAGCTACGCTATCAATTTGAGAATATTTATTCTGAAATTCTTAGTTCGGCGACTGTGAATCGAAAACTGAAGCGCCCCTTTACTACTCCGATTTCATCAAAGCGGGCTTAAACGTAATCATCATCCATCCCCAATTATTAAGTTTTCTATCGGCAGAGCGTAATTCTAATAAGGTATCGGTCCCAAACAATTGCGAATAGCCAATATTCCAAGTAACGGAAGGTGCCAATTTGACCGTATAGACCAAATCAATTTCCATCCCCATAGACTTGCTCAGTTCTCTACCTTCTGTGTTTAGTTGCGTAGAACCCGTCATAAACTCGTGCGCATTGACGAGCAACGTTCCTTTCTTTAGTTTGAATTTAGTTTTCACAAATAAGTCCATTACGCCGACATTCCCATTGGAAGGCCCCACAAAAAAGTAGTCCATTAAGCCGTTGAAGGCGTGATTGGTACCAAAATCGGGGCTAAAGTTGGTGATGTCCGACGAAGTGTCGTCGTCGTCTTTACCCGAAATGTATTCCATTCCAACGGTGATGGGCGTCAAATCCGTTTTGTAGGTAGCCCGCAGTCCAGCCAAAAACGCATTCACGTTATTTTGACCAATCTTACCCGTTTGGTAGTAAAAATCACCCGCTAAAGACAGTTTTTTAGCTACTTTATGACTCCCAATAAAACCAAAAGTTTGCTTACTAGAATTGGTAGAATCTGGATTTTGATTAACGGCATTCAACGCCAATAAAGAAATTTTTCCTCCTTCCAACTCTTTGTTGAACCAGGCATATTGTAATGCTTTATAATTGCCACGAAGAGAGTAAAAATTAGCGCCTACGCTTTGCAAATACGCAGGTTCTGGAACATCATCGTCCGTATTGTAAGCAAATCCAGCGTGAAACTTAGTGGCCTTTTCCTTGTCTTCGTAAATGAACAACAAAGCATCGTGCCGTCTTCCTTGCTGTGCCCATTCCAAACCACCCAAAAAGCGTTGGTTATCGTAAGAAATGATTTGTCGACCCGCTTTGACGGAAAACTTTTTAGTCACAAAATACTGTCCCCAAGCTTCACTCAAGAAAGTATTACCGTCTTCTTCTTTGAAAATTTGGGGAATCTCTCCCCAAAAACGAACGTCTTGCATGGTCAGTCGAAATTTGTATTTTTCGTCTTTATAGTCCATGTACAAGCGACTCCGCTGCTCGGTGAAAAAGGCCGCATCCTTTCCATCGGAAGAAGGCGTTTTGAACCCATTCCGATATTCGGAACGGGGCCGCACTTCCGCCGTCAAAGTGAACTGAGCGGCCAAATCCGCTTGGAGCACTAACGACCCGAGGAAGAGCGTAAAGAGTTTAATAGTGTTTTTATAGTTGTAGTAATAGTTTCGCATATGTTATTTTTTTGGGGAGCAAGTGATTAATTCCGTATTTTGATGCAAAGAGATGCGTTGCCGTTACTCCTTGCTTGCTGCTTCCGTCTTTGCGGGCGCAATTTTCGACAGTTCGAAGTACATATCCATTATTTCTCCTAAGCGCTGTTGCATATTTTCTGTGGTCAAGACGATAGTGGAAGCCATCGTTTTTTGGTCGAATTTTGCCTGGATGAACTCCCAGTCTTGAGAAATTTGATTCAAGGATTCCACCATACTTGGAAGATTAACTTCAGCAGCAGACAAAGTTTTAAGAGTTGACCTAAAATCTTCGTTCACTAATGCCCGTTCCTTATTAATCTTCTTCTGAGAAAGCCCCCACTTTTGGGACAAATGCAGCATTTGCACGCGTTGCGCTAACATCTGTTGTCGGCCCGTCAAACTAACCAGTTTAGCAGGTTCAGTACCGATTTGTTGAGCCATTAGCTGTACCAAATCGTCGTATTCTCGCATAATTTTTCCCGACCAGTCAAATACCACAGAACCCATGATTTTATTAGGATAAGACAGTACTTTGAGGCTGTATATCCGCCAAGCATTCTGAGCTTTTTCGATAGCGGTGACTACTTCCTCGTTGGGCGCAAAGTCCATTAATTCAATCATGTCTTCTTCGAAAGCGGCTACGGATAGTTCCATTTCTTCTCTTGACAATGCGGCCTCCGTCCCCATTCCTTGTTTAATGTAGCAATTGAACATTTTTTGGGTCAACATACGTTGGTGACTCGCTTTGTTCATGGCTTCAACTGGCGTAATTTCTTGCGCCGATAGCGGAAGGCTAAGTAATAAAACACATAAGGGACATAAGATATATTTAATCATAAGTGTATGTCTTTTTTTTGTAAGCAAAAAATTATCGAGACTTCGCAGAATTTCCAGTTCGGTTATCCACTACCGCAGCGTACATCCCTGTAATGCTATTCATCTTTTTCAACATAGAATTGGCCGTTACCGTAATAACGGATGGCATCAATCTACCTTTTTTGACATCAAAAGTCATTTTAGAGAACTCCCACTGCGACCCTACTCTAGCTAATGCTTTAGTTATTTCGGCAGTGTTCAACTCAGATGCAGATAACGTAACCAAAGCATCTTCGAATTCTGTTTTTGCCTTCGTGAACTCTTTGATAATGTCCTCATTAGGCACTTCCCAAGCGTAAGCTAGATAGAACATAGCAATTCGCTGGGAAAGCATCCGTTGTCTTCCAGATACGTTAACCAAAGTAGCCGCCTGCATTTTAGAGTGGTCTTCCAAAGCTAGTACCACATCGTTACATCGCTTTAATAGTTCCGTACTCTCAGAGATTAGCAAAGCAGCATTTTCTTTGGTAGGCTCTTCTAAGATTTTCAATCGAAAAGGCATCCACAGTTCGTACACCTCACCCAAGGCTTTACCAACTTTAGAGGAAGGGGAATATTCTTCCAATTCAAGAAATTGCTCTTCGAATAACGACATAGCTGCGTCTAGTTCTTTAGAGGCAGCATCCGCTTTGATGTTCGCACCCAACATAATGTAACATTTGGCCATCCTTTGGCTCAACATTCGCTGCCGGCCGGCTTTGTTAATGGCCTCTCCAATAGTTAGTTCTTGTGCTTGAACTTGACCTGCGCCCAATAAAAAAGTCATAGCGACTAAAAACACATTTAGTGATTTCATAATTTGTTTTAAAAAAAGTGAAAAAATAACCTAAGAATCAGGTAGTGGGGAGGAATGTGAAGCTCGACCTTAGAACTATCACCTACGATTTCTTGAGGAGAATAGATTATAAAATATCCATATAGCCACGAAGCTATAATGGTCTATTCAGACGAAAGAGAGGGGTTGCCTCGGGAGGGTAGAAAATAAGCTAGAGAGTTAGGGGAATGGCTAACTGCGTTCACCGTAGGCTGTTATCTTTTTACGGATTGGATGCAAGTAGTTCTCTAATTTATATATGCTGGATTACAAGGGATGAATAAACGG
>JBCCQK010000320.1:0-9756 GCA_039024375.1 Bacteroidota bacterium | reverse complement strand
CCTCGCTGAAGTCAACCTTTGAAATTACTTTTTTGTGCGGTTCCGAGTATATGTAAGGAAATTAACGTAAGTTTTGTATATTTGCCCATGTTAAATCTTTTGTATATGTAATTAGCTGTAAAAAAGGCAAAAAAGCTAGTTAAAATTTCGTTATATTTGGGAACAAATTCCTTTTGTTCCCTATCCAGTTCCCCAAACCAACCAATCTTTCCCAGCCGATTTTCAAGTCTCTACGGAATAATTTAAAAAGCTACTATTACCGACTCATCATTATTGGTCTTTTCGAGTTAATCATTAAGGTTTGTACATTTATTAAGCGTAGCTTGGCCTATATTTTAAGGAACTACCTTTAAAATGCATTGCTTTTTCATAGTTGGAAATTTTTAAAAATTTTAAAATTCTAAATCAACGTCCTATGAAGTTTTTTACTCCCCAAATAATTCTTGGGCTTTTCTGTTTAGTTTTTCAAACCAATGGGTTAACTGCACAAACCAACAGTATCTGTGCAGACCTAAAAATGGAGCTAGCTGCCGAAGGTATCTATTGCAATAGTAACAAAGGTGCGATTGCCGTCAAATTTAGCGGTGGTACCTCTGGCAAATACGTCGTCTCGTGGGACAATCACGACAACAGTATCTGGGGAAAGACAAATACTTTCTTTGATTTTTACCATATCCAAGACCTACCAGCAGGTGATTATACCGTCAAAGTGATGGATTTTAGAACGCAATGTGCCGTTAAAAAGAAAATTTCTTTGAAAAAAGGAGCACTACCCGAGGGCCTAGTCTTGACGGCAGGAGATGTTGGATGTAATGGCATGGGCAGTTTATCTGCCTTTATTCCCTACCAACAACCTCCTTTTCATATTTCGTTGAAGGGCCCAAAGACGGCCAACTACGTTGCTAACAACAGAAATTTTCGGATTCATAATCTGCCAGCGGGGGATTATGAAATTTCTTTTATGGAAAATGGCTGTGCAGCTACGGCTAAAAGAACCATTGGTGGTGGAGAAAATTTACCGAAGCTATCCATCGAAGCCGTTGCAGGCGGTTGTGATATTAGTACTGGGTCAGTCATTGCTAGTGCTACGGGAGGAAAGTCTGGTTACAAACTATCTTGGGACGGTCCAACTAAAGGTAAAGTATCGTTAATGGGAACGCTACAATTAAACGATTTTCAAACGGGTACGTACGATTTTACCCTCGAAGATGCCAACGGCTGTAAATCAATGGCTTCGCTTGACATTGACCGCAGTGGACTTTCGATAGACTTGGCTACAACACAAGCTTTGTGCAATCAAAATGGCTCAATAAGAGTAAACATTACTGGCGGAAAAGCCCCCTACACGGTCAATTGGCGTGGAGGCGTTACTATGGTAGAAGGCAATAACAGTGTCGATGGGAACACTACCCTATCCTTGGGACAAGGTACCTACGTTGTAGAAGTAAAAGATTCGGAAGGTTGCAGTGTTTTTTCGAGCACTACCATCGAAGAAAAGCCTACGGACTTATACTGCTCTATAACACCAACAGCTACTACTTGTAACGAAAATAATGGCCGCATCCGAGTATTTATTTCTGGAGGAAAAAAGCCTTATACTTTATCTTACAGCGGGCCTGTTTCTGGTACTCAAACCGTTAATGGAACAACTACTTTTAATAACCTACCCGCAGGAATTTACACTACTTTTTTACAAGATTCGGAAGGCTGTTCCGTTTCTGAAAGTTCAGAAGTAACGGTAGGCGCTACCGAAAATGCAGTAGCTGCTTTCGATTTTGCCGCTAGTGGCACCTCTCTCTCTTTTTTCAATCAATCCACCTCTGGAACTTACGAATGGACATTTGGCGATGAAACGACTTCAACCGCCACTAGTCCTAACCATACTTATGCTACGGGTGGTTCTTACGAAGTTTGTCTAACGGTAACGGGTGAGTGCAACGCTAACACATTATGTAAGGATATAATCATCGTTGCCTTTAGAAACCCTGCGAATAACGGTTTGCAAATTGAACAAACGTTAGATTTACAACAAGAAGACTATTTTATAGACCATAAAATTCGAACGGAAAATTTTCCCAATCCATTTGTCAACGAGACGAACATACGTTTTGAATTACCAGAAGCCGCTTTTACCAATATTCAAATTTTGAATAGTAACGGCAAAATCGTAGCTACGCATAGCGGCAATTACGATAAAGGTCAACAGCTATTTACTTTTAACCAAAATTCACTGGCTTCTGGTATTTATTACTATACTATTACTGCTGGGACTTACCAGGTAACGAACAAAATGGTTGTTCGGTAAAGAAAGTGCTCAATACACTTGTGGTAGATTTCAGAATTAAAATGATTGGGTGATGCAAGTTGCCCAATCATTTTTTTTAAAATACACAACTCGGAGAGTTATGTTACTTTCTTAAAAATACACAACTCGAAGAGTTATGTTACTTTCTTAAGTTAGCAAATTCCCATCTTCGTCCCATTCGGCAATGACGTGGCTTTTGGATTGGTCCACACATCGAGCAATCCATTCGGGGCCGTAATCTACTTCATGATTGGCGAGCACTTCCTCGGGTACACCATCCCAAGCATTGGGGTAGTTTCCTGTGTACCCCAAATCATCTATGCCCATTTGAGTAGTATAATATCCCGTTAGCGTTAGGTTCCTCATCAAGTTAAAGAAGTTAATACCTGGCCCCATTTCGGGTTTTTCGTTATCATCATCGGGATAGGCGATGTCTTCCACGATTTGAATCTGTTCGGCATCCGAGCAACTTACAAATTCTTTATTAAATCTCCGATTGGCCTCTCCATCCAGCCACATCAATCCACCCCGCATGGGCAGTTTGTGCGATTCGATGTCTTTGACAATGAATTCGATGAAGGCAGGAACCTCGGCATCCGTAGCAGAACCCGCTTCCGCTGTGGCGGGAAGGATAATATCGCACAGTACGGCAATCGTAGCCAATTCGTGTTCGTTTAAATAGACCTCTACCATAATGCGTTCGTCTCTCGCCGCTTCTTTTGGTCGGCGTCCATATAGCCCAATCGTTTCTTTGGGCGTTTCAATTGGAGCAGTATCCCTTTCCGTTTTACAACCGACAGTAGTACCAATGGTAGCGCCTGCTACCGTTCCTACTAATAATGTTTTGAGTGAATCTCTTCTTTTCATGTTATAGTCTTAATGTCTTTTTATAATTAGAGCATAGAATAGAGACGCTAGACCGTCAACCGAATGCAACCTCAAATATTCCGCTTCTTATACTGCTCGACAATGTACTCCGAAGTGCGCATCGACAAGGCCATAATCGTCCACGTACAATTTTTATCCGCTTGGGAAGTAAAAGGTCCCGCATCGACCACAAATACGTTATCCGCATCGTGTAATTGACAAAATTTGTTCGTAACGGAGTTTTTCGGGTCATTTCCCATTCGAGTCGTTCCCACTTCGTGAATGATTTGCCCAGGAGCGAGCAATCCCCAATCCTTATCTTTTCCTGGCTTTTCCCCCAACGGAATCCCGCCCATCGCATCAGCAATCTCATCGAAAGTATTTATCATGTGCCTAGCTTGATACCGCTCGTAGTCCGACCATTTATAGTCAAACCGCAACACGGGAATTCCAAATTCATCCACTACAGTCGGGTCTAATTCACAGCGGTTATCTCGCATAGCAATGGACTCTCCTCGACCTGCCATACCAATCATTGCTCCATAGAATTTTTTCACGTCGTCTCGCAATTTATCTCCGTATCCGCCGACCTGACCGCCCACAAATTTGTTCATCTCCGTCACGTTAAAGCCAAAGCCGTAACTTGGTGTGCTCATTCCACCCCAAACTTCGATATGGTAGCCCCTTGGAAAATCTAGTTTTGCATTATCCAACCACCAAGGACTATAGACGTGCATCCCACCTACTCCATTTTCGTTATAGTTTTTTTTCCGATTCATCAATTCGGGGACGAAATAGGCTCTTCCCGCTCCCGTTGAATCGTGTACGTACCGACCTACGTTGTCTGTACTATTGCCCAACCCATTCGGGTGTTGCTTACTTTTGGAATTGAGTAAAATGCGGGCAGAACTACACGCCGAAGCACCCAACACCACCGAACGACCTTTCAGTTGATACTCTTTTCGGTCTTCTTTATTGATGTAGGAAATACCCGTTGCGCGGCCTTCGTCGTTGGTCGTCACCGATTTGACCATGCTATTGACGTATAAATCGACTTGACCACCATTAACCGCCGGAATACAAAAAACCGAACTCGACGAGAAATCCGCATACACATTGCACGACCGATTACACTGACTACAATAATAGCAAACCCCTCGGTCCTTATTCAATTTTTTAGTCAAAATAGACAGACGAGACGGTATCACATCCACCCCCGCTTTCCTAGCGCCTTTAATGTAATACAATTCGTGCAGCCGAGGTTTAGGCGGCGGTAAAAAATAGCCATCGGGGTCGTTTCGGCGCCTTTCTTTCGTCCCAAAAACCCCTACCATTTTGTCCAAACGGTCGTAATAGGGTTTGATATCATCGTAACTAATCGGCCAGTTGTCACCCAACCCATCAATATCTTTTCGACGAAAATCGTCTGGTCCAAACCGTAAGGAGATACGCCCCCAGTGGTTCGTTCGGCCGCCCAACATTCGGGCCCGCCACCACATGAACTTGGTATCTCCTTTTTGCGTGTAGGGTTCTCCGTCAACCTTCCAATCCCCCCAAGACATATCAAAATCGCCGAAAGCACGGGTCGTACTTGCCCCCCGCCGAGGAGATTCCCAAGGCCACTTCATTTGAGTAGAAGTGGTAGGGTCTCGAGGGTCAAAAAAGGGCCCTGCTTCGACTAACGCCACCTTCATCCCCGCTTCGGACAAGATTTTGGTGGCCATTCCGCCCCCTGCGCCCGAGCCAACGATGATAGCGTCGTACTGTTTAGCTGTTTCTTTTATTTGCATTATTACGTAGGTTTAGAGGTTTAGGGGTTAAGAGGCTGACAGGTTGTGCGGTAAAATACGTTGTAAACAACAATAAAACGGTGCTTACTCAGATTTATATTTATTCAATCCCCATCGACCATCTATTTATATTGTTTTGATATTATTTCTCTAAATCATCATAGCCACCTCTAGCTTTGATGAGACCATACAGCCCCGCACAATTTTCATTGCTTTGCCTTCTAAATCAGACAACTGTATTTCATCTAAGTAACCTATTCGATAGGCTATGTTGAGTTGGGTGATTACTTCGGCGTTAGAAGCTTTTGCAATTTTAAAAAAGTGGGAAGACTGTTTGTTGGAATCTCGTTCATCCCCTTCTGCTATATTAGAAGAAATCGAAACGACCGCCCTCTGAATTTGATTTTTTAATCCAAAATCAGTAGAAAAAGGTTTTTTATTCGTTATTCGATAAACGTCTTCGGCAAGATTAATACCGGCCTGCCAAACCCATAAATTTTTGAATGTACTCATTGCTCATAGTTTGTTTATTTTTACAAATAGTTTTTCATGTTCACACCTTTTCACCCCTTAGCCTTTCCACCTCTCCGCCTACTACCCACCCTACTTCCACCACTGCTTCCCCTCCATCAACTCCGAATACCGTTCAATATAAGCCGAATCCAACTGAGGAGAATCTTGATACTGCACTCGCATTTTCGCCAATCGTGCTTTTAAATCGGTAACAACTTCCGCATAAGCAGGGTCATTATACACATTTTTCAACTCATTTTTGTCCTTTTTTCTGTCATATAATTCCCATTCGTCCACGTCGAAGTAAAAATGGGCCAGTTTGAAATCTTCGGTGACGATTGCGTAGTGGCGTTTAACCATATGGACGGATGGGTACTCGTAATAATGGTAATAAACAGCGTCTCGAAAGCCTTCCGCTTCGCCTTTGAATAGCGGTAATAAACTTTCGCCTTGCATATCCGAAGGAGCGGGGACGTTCGCCGCATCGAGAAACGTTTGGGCAAAATCTAAATTTTGCACCATCGTAGAATTGGTTTGATTAGGTTTGATAACACCAGGCCAACGAACCATAAAAGGGGTTTTAAAAGACTCGTCGTAGATGAATCGCTTGTCAAACCAACCGTGTTCCCCTAAGTAAAACCCTTGGTCAGAAGTATAAACGACAATCGTATTTTCATCCAAACCGCTCTCTGATAAGTAGTCTAAAACTTCGCCTACGCCATCATCGACGGCGGCGATACTGCCCAAGTAATCCTGCATATAGCGTTGATAGCGCCAACTCATCTTTTCCTTTTCCGTCATCGTCGGAAAGCGCTTTTTAAAATCCTCGTTAATGGGGTCGTACACCGCATCCCATTTAGCCCGCTGTTCGGCATTCATCCGACCAACTGTATTTTGATAGGCCCGCTTATCCCACTTAGCCGTTTCGGGAATGCCCAATTCGTCCATCAATTCGGGTTTGATTTTAGAGTCACCCGCCCAATTCATATGAGTCAACAGATTCATTTCGGCTTCTTTCGCGGCGCTACCTCTGCCTTCGTAGTCATCGAATAGCGTTGCTGGTTCGGGGAAAGTTTTTTTCGTAAATTCTTTGTAATGCCTTTCGGGCGGCAACCATTCTCGGTGGGGCGCTTTGTGCAAGTACATTAACAAAAAAGGTTGGTCATCTTTACGCTCGTTTTGTAGCCAATTAAGCGTTTTATCGGTGATGATGTCAGTAGTGTAGCCCGTTTCGGTTACCTTTCCCGATTTTTTGGTAATAAAATCGGGGTTATAGTAATGCCCTTGACCAGGTAGAATTTGGAACTCGTCGAAGCCTTTGGGATTGTTTCCAAAATGCAATTTACCAAACATCGCCGTTTGGTAGCCCGCATTTTGCAGTAGCTGCGGAAAGGTAATATTGGTGGTATCAAATGGGAAAATGTTATCAATTTTCCCATTGAGATGACTATGTTTCCCCGTCAATATTACCGCACGAGAAGGCGCACAGATAGAATTAGTTACACAAGCATTGGTGAACAACATTCCTTCATTGGCAATGCGGTCAATATTAGGGGTTTTAATGAGATGGCCGGAATAGGCACTAATGGCTTGGTAGGCGTGGTCATCCGACATGATGAACAAAATATTCGGCCGCTTTTTGGGCACCTCTTCCATTGGAGATTGACAGGCACTCCATGTTAGTAACAAAATCAGACAAGCAAAAAACAAATTTTTCAACGGCATTTCAATTAACGTATAAATGGTTCAAGAATAACTCATCCACAACATACGAATTAAGGGACATATAAAAAATAACTGATACCGATTTTTACATCCATATCGTGTCCTCGACTAAAAATTAACTCAAAAAAAATCGTGCTGATAGGGCGGAAAATCGAAGGGTTCGTTGCCAAAATAATCTTCCAAGCAGCAGACGTAAAAATTATCTACCGTTCGAAACGGTTCGATACCGATGGCTTGAAGAAATTCGGGGATGTAGTGAAATTTTTGCACTTATGAACTTTCCCTAGACCCAAACCATAAACACCCGCTTTCCTTCCACCTCTGCTTCCTGCGACTGATATTCTTTCTCTTTTCGACTGTCAAAAATTACTAGAAAACCATCATTCACACCGTGAATGTCCAAATAATCCGCTAATTGTTTCAATCCCTTCTTGTGATATTCTTTCCCGTACCATTTTTTCAGTTCAATGATGTAACGGTGTTGAAAATGGGTTACGATAATATCTAATCTTTTTTCCATCGAAGTTTGTACTTCCCGAAAAGCGTAGCCCTGTCCGTTGAGAATGGGCGACAAAAACGCTAAGAAGATGATGCGTCCTTCCCGTTCCAAAAAATCGAGACTTTTTTCGCTGTGATTTTCCTTCATAAACTGCTGAAACTTCAACAGTACGGCTTTGAAATCTAGCCCGTTATTTTCGGTTTGAAATTGTATGGGAGAACTATCCCGATTGCGCATACTGGTCAGCTTCACGGAAGCCATGTAGTTGTAAATCAACTGTTCATAAATTCGGTTGTGAATTTTTATTTGACCATTTCTTTTAAAAATACCGTAAATAATGGCTTTATGAATAACGGGATTATGCGAATTGAACGGAATACTTTCGCCCTCAATTAGAATACGCTGCACTAGGTCGTACATATCGGGATGATTCGCCAAATTTTTAAACAGCGAGTCAAAATTGGTGTTGTTTTCGTCTAGTAAAATCCGCACCGCCGCATCGACATCCTCCACCGTCCAAGTGCGTTCAGTCTTTTTAGGAAGCACTTTGTTTTGTATATTTAAACACAATTTACTGACCAAAAAAGGATAACCCGAAGTGTGATAGTATAAGCGTTCGGCGACAGTCGGAACATCCATCGCTACTCCTTCGGCTTCTCCGTATTCTACCAACATGGGCGCAATTTCTTTAGGATTGAAACTCATCCGTACTTCAAAATCGACGGCGATGTTCCAAGGGCTGTTATAGTCGGCGTCTTCGGGATTGCGAAGTTTAAATTTGAGCGATTTGATGTCGTGGACACCAGCGAGGACGATGCTATGGAAGGTGGCATCGGAAGGCCTATCTCGTTGAAGATATTTGGTACGTAGCATGGACAGTAGTTTCAAAAAAGGTTCATAATTACTGCTGGCATCTACTTCGTCAATGAATAGAACAACTTTACGATTGATTTTGTGAATGAATTCGGTAATCAGCTCGGACAGTTCCTGCAAATCGCTAATTTTAGCGATACTTTCTGACAAAAAATTGGTAAGTGTTGAATGCGTATATTTTAGCGATTTAATTATTTGTCGAATAAACATTTCGGCAAATTTCTTATCCGATTCGTACCACTGTGCGTCTAGTCCTTGAAAACTAAGTTCAATAGGCAGATAAATTTCCGTCTTGCTCAATTTTTTAGCCAACCAAATCATCGAAGTGGTTTTCCCGTACTGACGTGGGCGATTGATGGTAAAATATGCCCCCGATTCAATCAACTCAAAAATAGCTGCCAACTTTTGCGAATTATCCATTAGATAATGTTGCTCTGGAAAGCACGTACCCGTAATGTTAAATCTCTTTTTCATGCCCAGTGATTTTCAATAGAAAGTGACTATTCAGTATTCGAGGCCAACGTGTCGGACACTTATTTTTATAAAAGCGAAAAAGCTAGTTTTTCGCTCCTCTTCTTCCCAAAGCTGAAGTGTCCGACACGTTTGATGTAATTGCTGAACAGTTACAACAAAAGTAAGGTAATTTAGCAAGAAAGCTCAATAATGTTTTTTTGTATTAGCTTCGGCGTTTTAAAAGCTTTCTAATTAGTGAAAAACGGAAGGTGCTGTTCAACAATGGCGGGCACATCGCCCCCCGCAGCATTCATGTTAAAGTAGGCAATATCTACTTTTAACCGTTCTAGGGCGTCGGCAGGGTTTTGAAAGGCGGCTATTTGGCCGTACTGCGGATTATTATAAGCACTCATGTGGTTGGTGCCCACGGGGTAATAGGCGTGTCCGTCGGGAGTGACAAATGTGTGGCGACCGTTGATTTCTGCTAAACTGAAGAAGCCCGTTGCAGGGGCTTTGATGGCGGTCCAGCCACCATAAGTATCGGTTTGTGCTTGGACAAAATAGTTGAGTGTTAAAAATAAGGCTAATGCGAATATTTTTCGCTTATTTTTCATGCTCTTGACGTTACCGTTTATTAGTGTTTATTCTGAATTTTTTCGTAAGAAAAGTGGTTCCAGCACACGAAGTTGTGGTAACCCGAAACCGTTTTTTAAAAATTTTATTATTTTTTT
>JBCCQK010000319.1:0-9763 GCA_039024375.1 Bacteroidota bacterium | reverse complement strand
GTGCGGCTTGTTGATTGTGCTGTATAATTTTACTTTTATACGAACTCATTCTACGTAGGCTTATTTTTAAAACAAATTCGTTTTAATTTTCTTAAAAAGCATATTTTGACACAATTACTTTTTCATTAATCCCTAGCTATAAAATCAAAAAGACACATCCAAATAGATAAATCTGTCCCCTACCCCATCCCAACATTGGAATCTTGCTATCCATCTCTACTCTTACCCACTTATGTTCTAAACTAGCCTACCGCTAAAAAAATTCTACAAAAACTTGCATTGTATTTATTTTTATTTCATTTTTGACACAAATTGTTTTTAATTAAAATAAATCCTACATCGCTGGCAAGAAATTTCCCATTCCCTCGATTTCCCGCCAACCAACTTACACTTTACCATTAACCGTATCTACGTGCTTTACGAAGGGTGCGGAATACTACATCAATCTGGGATAACTACACAATATGTTTCACAAATCAATCCTGCATCTTGATTTGGATGCTTTCTTTGCTGCCGTTGAATGTCTGAAAAATTCCAAACTCGCTGGAAAACCCTTAGTTGTTGGCGGCAGTAGTGGTCGTGGGGTCGTCGCATCTTGCAGCTATGCGGCTAGGAAATTTGGTATTCGGTCAGCTATGCCCATGAAAATGGCTTTGAAGTTGTGTCCAGATGTCTTGGTACTGAAAGGGGATTACGATAGTTATGTCAAGTATTCCAAGTTGGTCACCGAGGTCATTCGAGCCGATGCCCCCGTTTTTGAAAAAGCCTCTATTGATGAGTTTTACTTGGATTTGACGGGGATGGACAAGCATCTTGGTTGTTGGAAATGGTCCAAAGAATTGCGCCAAAAAATTATTCGAGAAACGGGACTCCCCATTTCTTTTGGTTTATCGGTCAACAAAACTGTTTCTAAAATTGGAACGGGAGAGGCTAAACCCAACGGTACGCAATTGGTAGAAAATGGAACAGAAAAAGCGTTCATCGCCCCACTTTCTACTAAAAAGATTCCCGGATTAGGAAATAAAACCTTTCGGAAATTAGCTTTTATGGGCGTTCGCAGGATTCGGACACTTAGCCAGATTCCTCCACGACTGTTGCAACAAGAGTTTGGCAAGTCGGGGCTTTCCCTTTGGAAAAAAGCCAATGCCATTGATGATAGTCCGATAGTCCCCTACTGCGAAAAAAAGTCTATTTCTACCGAGCGTACTTTTCAAATAGATACGACCAATATGACGCAGCTAAAGGGGCAGTTGACCAAAATGGTACTCAAACTATCTTTTGAGTTGCGGGCAGCTAAAAAGCTGACGGCTTGCATTACCGTTAAAATTCGCTATACCGATTTTAATACCTATACTTTACAACAAAAAATTTCGCATACGGCGAGTGATAAAATGCTTTTGTTATATGCTCAACAATTATTTGAAAAATTATACCAAAGACGGCAATTGATTCGACTTATTGGGGTGAAGTTTAGCCATTTGGTACAGGGCAATTATCAAACCCAATTATTTGAAGATACGGCCGAAGAAATAGGATTATTGCAAGCGATGGACGGCATTCGGCAACGATTTGGTGCGGGAGCCATAACGATGGGCAATACGATAAGCTAGGATATGTACATTAATTGCCACACCTATTTTTCTTTAAAATATGGTACGCTATCGCCCAAACAGTTGGTCGATGCTGCTAAGTTACGGGGTATTAAAGCACTGGTATTGACGGACATTAACAATACGAGTGCTATGCTGCCCTTTATTCAGCTTTGTAAAAAAGCGGGTATCAAACCTATTATTGGTATTGAATTTAGGGAAAATAACGAATGGCTATTTACAGGGATTGCCCTTAATAATAAAGGGTTTTTCCAACTGAATGAATTATTAACCAAGCATTCTAGAAGTCAAAAGCCACTCCCTGTATGTCCACCCGAAATGTCGGATGCCATCATCGTTTATCCTCGATTGGTTAAGCCAATGAATGAGTTTACCCGCAATGAGTTTTTGGGTATTCGGTCGGAGCATGTTAACCGACTTTACTTTTCGGAGGTAAAAAATTATCCACACAAATTACTGGCACTTAATCCGATTACTTTTCTCAACAAAGAGGGGTATCAAACCCACCAACTTTTGCGCGCCATTGATTTGAATACCTTAGCCAGTAAATTGACTAAAAAGGATATAGCCCGTCCTTCGGAGCATTTTTTGAGTCAACCAATGCTCGAAAAGTTTTATGAGGGTTTTCCCCAAATTATTCATAATACTAAACGCCTACTTGCTGCTTGCACCGTTGATTTTGATACAGGACTGCACCTCAATCGTCAGACTTTTACAGGGTCAAAAGAGGGGGATTTTAAATTATTGGAAAAACTAACTTTGAATGGTTTAGCGCAACGCTACGAGGAACTCTCCCCTACTTATCAGTATGCGCTAGAGCGAATCAAAAAGGAATTAACCGTTATTCAAACACAGGGCTTTTGTCCCTACTTTTTGATTACTTGGGATATTGTACGCTATGCCCACAGCGTAGGCTATTATCACGTGGGGCGTGGTAGTGGGGCTAATTCGCTCGTGGCTTTTTGCCTATTTATTACCGATGTGGACCCTTTGGAACTAGACCTTTATTTCGAGCGATTTATCAATGCTCATCGGAGTTCCCCACCCGATTTTGACATTGATTTTGCTTGGAACGAACGGGATGATGTTATTGATTATGTGTTCAAAAGATACGGAAAGGAGCATACGGCGCTTTTGGCCACTTATAATACGTTCAAGGGTAAATCTTGTATTCGAGAAATCGGAAAAGTGTTTGGTTTACCCAAAGCGGAAATAGACAAAATCATTCAGCAACCAACGGCTAAAGAAAACCATCACGAACTGGCCGAGGAGGTGCAAAAATACGCTCAACTGATTGAAGGTTTTCCCAATTATTTGTCGATTCACGCGGGAGGTATTTTGATTACGGAAAAGCCTATCAATGAGTACACCGCTTTGCAGTTGATGCCCAAAGGATTTCCGATTACGCATTTTGATATGCACGATGCCGAAGATTGGGGTTTTCATAAATTTGATGTTTTGAGTCAAAGGGGATTGGGGCATATTAAAGATGCGGTAAAGTTGGTCAAGGAGAATCAAGGTAAGGCGGTAGATATTCACGAAGTCCAAAAAATTATGCTCGACCAGCAAGTGCGTCAGCAATTGAAATCGGGCAATTGTATGGGTTGTTTTTACATTGAATCCCCTGCAATGCGAGGGTTGTTGAAAAAAATTCGTTGTGAGGACTATCGTCATTTGGTGGCTGCCTCTTCGATTATCCGTCCGGGCGTTGCCAAATCGGGGATGATGCGGGAATATATCTACCGTTTCCATCATCCACACCGATTTAAGTACTTGCATCCCGTTTTTGAAGAACAACTAGCAGACACTTACGGGGTGATGGTGTATCAAGAAGATACGATGAAAATCATTCATCATTTTGCGGGATTGGGCTTGGGGGAAAGTGACGTTCTACGGCGCATGATGACGGGTAAGCGCAATAAGGGTGATGGCTTTGAATTGCTACAACAAAAATACTATGACAACTGTGCCGAACGGGGGTATTCCTTAGCACTAGCACAAGAGGTCTGGCGGCAGATTGAAAGTTTTGCGGGTTATTCTTTTTGTAAGGCACATTCTGCCAGTTTTGCGGTCGAGAGTTTTCAGAGTTTGTATTTAAAAACGTATTTCCCGTTAGAGTTTATGGTGGCGGTCATTAATAACTTTGGTGGGTTTTATCAAACGGAGTATTACTTTCGGGAGGCTAAACGACAAGGGGCTACTGTTCATTTACCTTGCGTCAATAAGAGTCGTTATTTGACGCACATTGAGGGAAAGGATATTTACGTGGGTTTGGTCCATTTACATCAAATGGAACGAAAAGTCGCCAGTTTCTTAATTCGGCAGCGGCAAATAGATGGGGATTACCGCAATTTAGCCGATTTTACGAATCGAGTAAATATCTCAACGGAGCAACTAGAAATCTTAATCCGCATTGGTGCTTTTAGATTTACGGGCAAAAGTAAAGTGGAATTGATGTGGGAAAAAAACGCCGTCTTTAATCCTAAAAAGTCGTGGGAAGTATCGGGTAGTTTATTCGATGACCCTATCGACGAATTTCAATTACCTACGCTAGAAACAAGTCCTTTTGACCGGGCTTTTGACGAAATCGAATTATTAGGCTTTTGCTTACAGTCGCCTTTTGATTTATTGAAAAATAAGCACTTTCCTAAAGTAATTACGGTTGCTCAATTTCCTCAATATTTACATCATCGAATAGAAATTCTTGCCTACTACGTTTGTAAAAAGAGTGTCCAAACCGTCAAGGGTCAGCAAATGGCCTTTGGTACTTGGTTGGATAAAGAAGGACAGTTTTTGGACACTACTCATTTTCCAAGTGTTTTGCAGGCTTACCCTTTTCGAGGAAGAGGTATCTATCGAATTTTTGCTAAGGTAGTCGTCGAATTTGATTTTTATAGTTTGGAGGTGGAACGAATGGAATTGCTGCCTTTGGTGGTGGATGAGCGGTATGGGTAAATAGGAAAAAGTTTTTAATCGCCCATTTCTAATTTTTTGCAACCGCCATCGAGGCAAATATTGTAGCAAAAAATCTCGCTGGTAGGAACAGGTACTCGATGTGCCTATCCTGCCAAAAACCGTTTGGATTTGGTCGCCTTAGCTTTGGGGAGTGAATGACCAAATCCAAACTCGCCAGAACCACCTAACAATAAAATTACTAAAACTCCCCATTTCACCGAGGGAAAAACGGGGAGTGTTTAGATTCACTCCCCTACCCTTTCCGTTTACAGCTTTCCTTCCTCGGCAAAGGAATAGTACCCGTATGGTGTGACAATTAAATGGTCAAATATTATTATGTCTAATAATTTACCCCCTTCTACCAGTTTCTTGGTCACCGCTATATCTTGCATATTTGGATGTAAATTGCCACTGGGATGGTTATGCGCCAAAATGATTCCCGTAGCTTTTAGCTTTAAAGCAGCCGCAAAAACTACTTTGGCATCTACTACTGTTCCTACTTGTCCTCCTTTCGAGACATTATAAAAGGCTAAAACTCGGTTGGCTCGATTCAATAACAATAAATTAAATTCCTCCACCCAGTGCGCCCGTTAACGGCAACAATGATTCATCTAAAGGATGTATCAATTTTGACAACATTGATAAGAACAACGTAGTTAGCTCAAGCCGAAAGGCTTTGAGTGAACACAGCATCTACGTAAAACCACTTTGAGAGAAGTCAGATATTCTTGAGAGGAAGTGGCAAGTTCTGACCATTATGGTTAAAGCTAAACTGCCTGAAGTCTAGTTTCCAGCATGAAAGGAGCATCAGAAGGAAGACTGAATGAAACCTTCTGTTTCTTGATATTATAAGGATAATGGGTTGCTTTATAATAGTCAAATCAAGAAGGCATATCTTAACGAAAGATGGTAAGGAAACAAAAGGACAACCTAAGTTAGTCTATTACGTCATTGTTGTACGGAATCGGGGATAGTCTAAGGGGTGCGAACCCTATGACTACGGAGCAACCGTAGTAGTCCGAGATGGGGAAAGCCCATTACATGGCAAAGGGGTGCAGGAATCTTAAACGTTTAACTAAAATCAGACAAGCGAAATGCTCTCAGCTGAAAATTACTTAAATGTTATTCAATCTAGAGGTCAAAGAGGACTTCCACTTGAAAGAGTCTATCGCAATATGCGAAATAGAGACTTATTTCTAATGGCGTATGGTAAAATTTACGCTAACAAAGGGGCGACCACTATTGGTACTGACCCAACGGATACTATTCAAGGAATGTCAATTGCAAGAATTGATAATATCATTGAACAACTTCGTAGGGGTACATATCAATGGAAACCTAGCCGAAGAAAGTACATTCCAAAAAAGAATGGGAAAATGCGACCATTATCTGTTCCTAACTGGTCTGACAAACTTGTACAGGAAGTTATGAGAATGATATTGGAGGCTTATTATGAACCACAATTTAGGAATAATTCTCACGGCTTTCGCCCAAAGCGAAGTTGCCATACCGCCTTAAACCAAATTAAGCATCAATGGCGAGGAACTAAATGGTTCATTGAGGGAGATATTAAGGGATGTTTTTCCAATATCTCTCACCAAAAACTGCTTGAATTATTAAGCCGTAAAATTCATGACAATCGCTTTTTAAAACTCATTCGAGAGATGCTAAAAGCTGGCTACCTTGTAAGATTGGGTTTACCATGAAAGTTTTTCTGGAACTCCCCAAGGTGGGATTATTAGTCCCTTAATGTCTAATGTAGTATTACACGAGTTAGACCGATTTGTGGAGGATATTATCATTCCTCAGTACACAAAAGGTAAGGTAAGAAAAGCGAATCCAGCTTATGATAAGCTCACTAGATTAAAGCAAAAAGCAAAGCAGGCAAAAGATGTGGAGGGGTATAGAAAATTGGTTCGTCTCCAACGTACCGTTTCCTCCAAACTTCCGAATGACCCTAATTACAGGAGACTTCGATATGTCCGTTATGCCGATGACTTTATTCTTGGGTTTAATGGACCAAAAACAGAAGCAGTTGCCATTAAAGAACAGATAGGGAAATTTCTTCAGCAGATTAAACTTCAAATGTCGAAAGAAAAGACCTTTATCACTCATGCGCTTACGCAAAAAGCCCGTTTTCTAGGGTATGACATTACAACTAGAAATGCAAATACCAAAATTACAAGACGGTCTAATGGCATTAAAGCTCGTTCTATTAATGGTTCAATTGAATTAAAAGTTCCTCCTGATGTCCGTAGCAAATGGATAAACCGATACACCAAAGCGGGTAAAACCCATCAAATTGGAGCATATGTAAATCTATCTGATTTTGAAATCGTTAGCACTTACGGTACTCAATTAAGAGGGGTGATTAACTATTATGCTATGGCAGACGATATTGGCATTTCATTAAGCTACGTTCGCTGGGCTTGCATGGAAAGTGCTCGCAAAACGCTGGCTGCAAAACATCAGATTAAGAATCCTAGAAAGACTCATACAAAGTATAGGCATAAAGGAGGAAAATCTGATAAAGGTAGGTTAGAATGGCAACACTTACGAGTTACCATTGAGCGAGAAAACAAGAAACCATTGATTGCTAAATTTGGGGAATCCCCTCTTAGAACTCGAAAAACCGTCTACACAACTGACAAACTTCCTCCAGCTTTCATAATGGGTCATCGAAGTGAGCTAACCACTCGGTTAGTTAAAGGTGAGTGTGAACTATGTGGCGCAAAGTCTCCACTAGAGGCTCATCATGTCAATAAACTTGATAACTTAAAGAAAAGGTGGAAAGGAAGAGCAGTTAAACCACGGTGGGTACAATGGATGATTGCACGAAGACGCAAAGTCATTGTCGTATGCCGTCCTTGTCATAAAGACATTACTCATGGAAGATACGACGGAAGGAAAGTTGAATCTTAGATTGCTAGAAAGCCGAATGCTTGGAAATTTGCACGTTCGGTTTGGAGGAAGGCAGTTGGAAAAGTGTTCTCAATGACAGGGAATAACTCGCCGGCTGCCCCTCCTACCTCCAATTGGTCAGACCAGTTGTGCAATAGAATATCATACGACTGCTTAGGTGAGGTAATTTGTGGTCGGTCACAAGGCTTTACTTTGCTTTTGTAGGTTAATTCAATTTCGGCTACGCTAAATAAGGTGTTCATTTTAAAAGCCATTTTCATAATTAGGAAAAATTCTCCCTTCATTCAGGAGCGGAGGATGCTGTGCTTTGGCTGACTGCTTTTTACTTTGCCAAATATCTTGTGAGGTTATCTCCCTTTTTACAGAACTTGCGGCCATCATCGGGCTGGGAATATATGCAAGGGAAAAGTGCCAATTATTTGTAGGCAGTCTCAAAAAAATTGTGCCTACCTACGGTAGGTTTACTTTAGTCCATAGGCGACCCTTGCAGATGTTGCCAGTTCGAGGATAGCTTTGTTCTGGAAAAAAGGGCGATAAGTACCTCAATGGATTTGGAAAAGGGAAGAGTGACCAGGCTAAGGACCCGATTATCCTCCGACGACTACATCAGTTGTCTGATTGTTCCCACAGAATCTGAAATGGTACGTATTTTTGAAAGACAAATCGTGCTAATTTAGAGGAATATGAGGTCAACTGACAGGCGGGCTTGAGTTTGTATTGTGGAAAATTATTCTACCTTTGCCTTTAACGGACTTATAGCTAATTCATCTGGGAAAAACCAGGCATTAATTGTTAATTGTTCAGAGCAACCTATCTCTGACTGATATTCTAGTTCGTATGGCAAAGCAAAAATTAATAGTAAAAGGAATTGAAATTACTATAGACGATGATAAGTACGTAAGCATTACAGATATTGCTAAGAAGAATGACCGAGATAGACCTGATGAACTCATTAGACGATGGCTAAGAAATCAAAGTAATATCAATTTTTTGGCAAATAAGGGGTAACCCAAATTTTAAAGTGGCTCATATGAGCCATTTTGAACATCCTATTCAAATTAAATCTAGAGGAATGTCTAAAAAAAGTATAAATGTAAGTGGCCTTACAATTCGGCTATCCAAGGTGAATGATGAACATTTCATAAATATTACAGACTTAGCAAAAAAAAGGAGTGAACGACCAGCTATTACCATACAAAGTTGGATGCACGGACGCCCCACTATTGATTTTCTTAAAAGTTGGGAATTGATTAACAATCCTAATTTTAAAGTCACCCCACAGGGTGACTTTAAAGGTTTCGAGGCAGTTAAAGACGAGTTTATCACTAGTGGGTTTGTTATGTATCCCTCTAAATGGATAGAATACACTAATGCTATTGGATTCAAAGTAAAACGAGGAAAATACGGTGGTACTTGGGCACACGAAGATATAGCTCTGGAGTTCGCTAGTTGGTTGAGTCCTGAATTTAAATTGTTTGTTATAACAGAATTTAAACGTCTGAAGACCGACGAACAGCTAAGGCTCGGCGACCCACTCAATATCAAACGCTATTTGACGGCAGGTACTTACTCCGTTCTTGTCAACTCTCTGCTATCCAAAATGGACGAGCGATTACTAACTCACCCTCAACCCTACAAAAAGAGATTACCTTTTGCAGCGGAGGCTGATATGATTAACGAAATTATCTTCGGTATAACTGCTAAACAATGGCGGTCGAATAATTCAAAAGCACCAGCTAACCGAAATCAACGAGACTATGCTACTGTATTAGAACTTGTTCTACTAAATTGTTTGGAAGTGGTTGATGCTATGCTCATTCAGTGGGATGTCGAAGACTTAAAAGAGAGAAGAAATTTTCTTCAAGAAACTTATGATTTTTTCTATCCTACCCTCAAACGTTCTAAAACTATTCAAGAACTACAAAAACTGGCAGATAAAGCAAACCCGTAAGTTCATTAGTAGAAGATGGACTATTTTTTCGTTGGTCAAAAGTTTTGAGATTACTTCAAGCAAAACTTTTCCAACGAAAAAATGCGGGTAGTCAGCAACATATTTAAAAAGACAAATATGTTACCCTCTACCCTATCTTGTTAGTACTCACTCTTCAATAACAATACTCCGTCAATCATCCAAAGGGTATATTCATCCAATGGAAACGAAGTATAATTCAATTGAAAAGTCCTGACAACATTATCGTTCCCATCAGAAATGGTGATAGTTGCTTTCTGCCCGTTTTTAACTATCGTCCAAACTTGAAAGGGCGTATTACTAATTT
>JBCCQK010000318.1:0-9806 GCA_039024375.1 Bacteroidota bacterium | reverse complement strand
TTTGCACCGATTTTTTTTTTTTTTTTTATTTATTTCTGTTTTTTTTTTTCTGCGGTTCCGTCGTCCCACCACTTCGTGGGCTGCCACGACTTAGTCATTTCTAATTTTATCACCGTTACCTCGTTATCACAAAAGACTTCGTTTGTCGCTCCGCTTCCGAAGCCACTTGCACGTAATACATGCCTTCCGTCCACTGGCTTACATCAATACGCAACTGGCCCACTTGGGGCGCATTTTGATACATCAATTGGCCACCCAAAGAGTAGATGAATATTTCGCTAGTGGTTCCCCGAATATCGACGGTTAACTCATTCGTCACGGGATTGGGTTGTAGCGTGAAAGTTAAGTTCGACTGCCTTTCCCTCGACGTTTCCAACTCATTACGAGCCACTGCTGGTGTGTTGGCCGAGCCATTTGAACAAAGGCTTCAGCCCTTATTCAAGCCGCCACGGATGCCATCGGAGGCTAGTATCGCTCGCATTCGTCGCAGTTGTCCCTTGGTGAACATGTAAGCTCCCAAAGTGGCGTCCATAAAATTGACGCTCGCCTCAACGGGATTGCCTTCACACTGATATATCTTACAGGGCGTTGCTGGGCAGACTGCATCGTGCCAAAGAGCGTACGGGAAAACAGCGTATTCGAATTAAAGATAACCAAGGTCGCCCTGTGACGATTGAAGTTAGGGATATCGAATAGTTGAATTGGAGGTAATGAATGACTACGTATGCCTGTACTTCGTTATAAACTATTTTCACCAAAATTTTCTTCCCTCATAATTCTCACCTTTAAGTCAATAACAATTACTTTTGAAGTCCTACTTTTTTAATAGAAAAAACTATGCTTCAAAAAAACAGCTACTGCCTAGGATTCCTACTACTTTTAAGCGCCTGCCAATCCAGACCCGAACGAGTCCCCGTACAAGCGCCACCAAGAGAAGACCCTACGATGTGCTACGAAGTAGATAAAAACGCACCGCCACGTTATTTAAGTCCTAAATTATTAGCGGAGGTGGAAAGCATCGAAGCCGACCCGATTATGCTCACAAACTTCGAAGGTATGGTCAAAATCGAAGGGGGCACTTTTCAAATGGGGGGCGATAACGACCAAGCCCGTACCGACGAATTTCCAAAAGTTCCGACCAAAGTGAACAGCTTCTGGATGGATAAAACGGAAGTGACCAACGCTGAATTTCGGGCTTTTGTGGAAGCAACGGGTTACCAAACCGTAGCCGAACGGACGGCAGATATTGGTGAAATCATGGCGCAATTACCTCCGGGGACACCTCCACCGCCCGCCGAAGCCCTCGAACCCTTTAGTTTAGTATTCGAATCGCCCCAACGGCCCGTTCCCGAAAATCCTGCTTACTGGTGGAAAGTGGTCAAACAGGCCAATTGGCGACAGCCCCAAGGGCCGGGTAGCAGCATTGAAGGAAAGGATAATTTGCCCGTCGTGCACGTTTCTTGGTACGATGCGGTGGCCTACGCAAATTGGGTGGGAAAGCGCTTACCGACCGAAGCGGAATGGGAGTACGCCAGTAGGGGAGGGCAGGCCGAAAAAATCTACCCTTGGGGCGACGAATCTATCGAATCGGGAGCAATAAAGGCGAATTTTTGGCAGGGGAATTTTCCTTACAAAAATGAAATAGTCGATGGCTTTGAACGCTTAGCGCCCGTCGCCACGTTTGCGCCCAACGGCTACGGATTGTACGACATGGCGGGGAACGTTTGGGAATTGTGCGCCGACTGGTACCACGCCAATTATTATCCCCACCGAGCAAAAAATAACATTACGGATAATCCAATAGGACCAGGCAATAGTTTTGACCCCGACGAAGCGACCATTCCTAAAAAAGTAGTCCGAGGTGGTTCTTTTTTGTGCAATGATAGCTATTGTTCGGGCTATCGAGTGGCGGCGAGGATGAAGTCCAGTGCGGACACGGGCTTGGAGCATACGGGATTTCGTTGTGTTCGGGATGTGGAGTAGAATCTACTACAGTGTCTTCGCCAAATGAATGATGGATGATGGAATGATGAATGATATGGTAAATGGAAAATATTCGTCTTACGAAGTGCTAGAGCATCAGATAAAAAAAGTGATAAAAATCCGTAGCTAGCGAAAATCCGCAGCTAAAAAATAATAAGCTACGGATTAGTATTAGCTACGGATTCCAAACAAATTATTGCAGAGTGCTATATCAATTTTTAATCTGATTGTCTAGCAAAGGTTGTCATCTATCATTCATCAACCGAGTAAGCGCGAGGCTCTTGCCTCGTGTAAAGTATTAAAGGATGCCTCTGGCAGCTTTAGCTATAATATAACCGCCAGAGGCGGCAAAATTAGGGAACGAGGCTGGAGCCTCGCACTAACGTTCAGCATTACTTTTGATACACTGCTAGTAATTCTTCAATGCTATGCTCGAAGAAAGACTCCATGTGCTCTATGAACTGCACACCTTTGTGGTGAAAAAATGATTGCCGAGTAGTTACAAATTTGTTAACGGGCTGTTAAGAGATGGCCTTATTATGTAATTGCTGTTTTTGAAACATCTGGGTTAGAGAAGTGTCAATAGTTCAAGGAAAACCATTTGCGTTAACCGAACTAAAAAGACGCTTTCGATTTTTAACAAAAAGAAGATTTTTGCGGAAAACTTGACGAAAATACTTTATCTTTCCCAAAAATCGTTTCTAAGTTATTCCTGAGGAAATGGAAAATGTAATCCCGATAAAAAATCGGGATAAAATCTAAAAGTACTGACAACCAAAAAGTTAGAATTTGAAAAAGTAAGGTTATTTTTTCCGTTTTCGCTAACCAATAGTTTGTCTTATGAGCGATAAAGCAATCAACTCCATTTATAAACCGAAACAAACACTAATGAGAAAATTACCAATGCTAGTGCTGGCTTTTTTGGCCGTCGCATCCCTGCATTTTTACCATCAATCACAAAACCAACTCATGCCCCATTTCGAGAACGCACCTTACGACGAAGCGTGGGCGGTAGTCGATTCGCTCGAACGGAAAGGACTGCCCAAATCTGCGCTCCAGTACGTTGAATCCATTTATCAAAAAGCAAAGCAGGAAGAAAATACACCGCAAACCATTAAGGCCATTATTTACAAGGGTAAGTATCAAGTACAACTCGAAGAATCGGGGTTAGTAAAGGCTATTGGTGCTTTTGAAAAAGAAATAGAAACGGCTAAATTTCCCGCAAAACCCGTTTTGCAGTCGATGTTGGCGGAGTTATATCAGCGTTATTTACAGAATAATCGCTGGAAAATAAGTCAACGAACGGAGTTGCAAAGTGGGGATAATGAGGATATAGCAACGTGGACGATGGGACTGTTTATTGACCGAAGTCGGGAACTGTATTTAGCCTCCGTTGGTGGGCAGATGAACCAAAAAATTGACCTCGACCGATTGGATGTATTGCTCTATTCGGGAAAGAATACCGAAAAATTGAGGCCGACGCTCTACGATTTTTTAGCCCACCGAGCACTCGATTTTTTTAATAACAAACAAAATAACCTTACTGAACCCGCTTACAAATTTTATCTGCGAGATAAAGCGGCTTTCGCCAAAGCGGAGGAATTTTTAAACGTAAATTTTGAGACCAAAGACACCGAATCGGGGCAATATCAGGCTTTATTATTACACCAAGATTTACTCAAAACGCATTTGGACGATAAGACACCCGATGCGCTAATTGATGCCGATTTAAAACGACTGCGGTTTGCTTACGATAATGCGGTGATGGCCAACAAAGAAGCTTTGTACGAAAAAGCATTGGAAGACCTAGCGGCGGTGCATTTGAACCACCCCGCCTACGCCGAAATCGTTTTCGAAATAGCTCGATTATATCAACAACGGGGGAATAAATACCAGCCGAATCCCGAGCAAATTGGGAAATTAGATTTGTTAAAAGCGTATAATCTTTGTACCCAAAGCATCACAAAATTCCCCGAATCTATCGGAGCAAATTACTGTAAAAATTTACAGGCTAATCTACTTAGCAAGGAGTTACAACTTTCGGTGGAAAATGTCAATGTACCCGACCAGCCTATTCTGACCTCTATCCAATACCGCAATGTTGAAAAAGTGTTTTTGAAAGTAGTTGAAATTGGCTACAACGACGAAGAAAAAATAGTGGGAAAATCGCAAAAAGAAATTGTTTCGTGGCTCAATCAACAAAAGACAGTACAGCAAAAGGAGGTTTTGCTACCGCAAGAGGGCGATTACCGAAGCCACCGAACGGAAGTTGATTTAGCCGCCTTACCTTTTGGTTATTACGGTGTATTGATTGCCGATAACGCCGATTTCTCGGGAGACAAAAATGCAGTTGGCTACACTTTTACCCACGTTTCTAACTTAGCCAGTTGGGCGAGAACGTCTAGTTCGGCTACGCCCGAATTGGTGGTGGTCAACAGAAGTTCGGGACAGCCACAGGCGGGAGTAACGGTAGAATTATTCTCTCGGCAGTACAATTCTTTGACGAGAAAGTACAATTATAAAAAATCAAAAGTGGGCATTTCCGACGAACGAGGAATGGTCAAATTACCCATCGCCAAGCGAGAAAGTTTTCGCATAAAATTGACCCAAGGAAACGATGTGTTATTTTTGGATGATAATTACTCCAATTACTTCTACGACCGAGTCGGCCCTTCTCAAACCCATACCCATTTTTTCCTCGACCGAGCAATTTATCGACCTGGCCAAACGGTGTATTTCAAAGCGATTGTCATTGAACAACCGCCGAAGGGAATGCCAACGGTGCAAGCCAACCAACCCGTTACTATTACTTTTTCCGACGTAAACGGACAAAAAGTGGACGCCGTATCGCTGGTGACCAACGAATACGGGACGGTCAACGGGTCGTTTCAAGCGCCCAGTACGGGACTTTTGGGTAATATGAATATTTCGAGTAGCTTGAACGGTAGTCAGTACTTTCGAGTAGAAGAATACAAACGACCCAAGTTCGAAGTGACTTTTAACCCAATTCAAGGGAGCTATAAATTAGGGGATGAATTGACGGTTGAAGGAGTAGCGAAAGCCTTTGCGGGAAATAACATCGACAATGCGCAAGTACAGTATCGGGTCGTACGAAAAGTTCGTTTTCCCTATCGACCGTATTATTGGTCTCGCTACAACCCATACCAACGCCCCGATATAGAAATAGCCAACGGCGTAACGACCACGGATGCCGAAGGAAAGTTTACCATTGATTTTGATGCGTTACCCGACGAGTCTATTCCAGCGGACAAAAAGCCCATTTTTACCTACGAAATTGTGGCAGACGTGACGGACATTACGGGAGAAACGCAATCTAATACCTGCCGAACTCAAGTGGGCTACGTGGCGCTAACGGCGGATATTGCTGTTCCCGAAAAAGTCGAAAAAAATACGCCTTTTCCGTTAAAAATTACAACCGAAAATTTAGCGGGTGAACCCGAAGACGCAACGGTTGAGGTAATAGTGCATCAATTAAAGACGCCCAACGTTATCTATCAACAAAGAAGGTGGGAAAAGCCCGATACTTACGTACTCTCCGCGGAGGAATTTTCGGAAAGTTTTCCCAATTTTGCATACAAAAACGAAGATGAAAAAGAGCAATGGCGAGCGGATAAGGCGTTATTTAGAGAAGAAATAGATACTCGATTAAGGCAGCTATGGCAACTGCCCGTGCAAGAGTGGGAAGCAGGACAGTACGAATTGCGCTTGACGACGAAAGACAAATACGGTCAAGCGATTGAAGTCATCAAATACTTTGAGTTGTACGACCAAACGGCGAAAACCTACGCTGGCAAAGCCCCCGTATGGTTGAATCATCCGACCAAAGCCTTCGAACCTAGCGAGACGGCCGACGTTTGTATCGCCACGGGATTTGACCAAATTTATGGGTTATTAGAAGTGGAAAAAAAGGGTCGATTGGTTCGCCGAGATTGGTTAACGATTAGTGGAAAGGAAGATTTACAATTTTCCATTGAGGAAAAAGATAGGGGGAATTTTCATTATCATTTCACCTTTACCAAAAACAATCGGACGTACAGAAAGTCGCAAACGGTTAATGTGCCTTGGACGAATAAAGAATTGAAAATTGAGTATGCTACGTTTCGGGACAAACTCAAACCCGGGCAAGAAGAAACGTGGACGATAAAAATTTCGGGTCCCAAAAGCGAAAAAGTGGCAGCAGAAATGGTGGCGACGATGTACGATGCTTCCTTAGACCAATTCGCCGTCAATAATTGGAACTTGAACGTCTATCCGACGGATGGTTATCCTAAATTTAACTGGAACATCAGTGGCTTTAATGCACAAAACACTTATTTGTACGCCCAAAATTGGCAACCCGCTTACGTTCGTTCGGTTACCAAAAGCTATCCGAGATTAAATTGGTTTGGCTTTCCTTTTTACGACCGACCCGTAGCGATGGCTAGAAGTCGTTCGAGAGGAGTGATGCGGAAATCCGCAGCGCCCGCACCCGAAGCAATGATGATGGAGGCCGCACCGATGGCCGACGAAGCGGTGGCTTATAGTGCGGTGGAAGCGGCAGAAATGGACGATGGTGGTCAAGCGCCAGTTGGAAAAATGGGAGTAGCAACCGTCGAAGAAAAGAAAAAAGATTTGGCAGACGTTAAAGTGCGTACCAATCTCAACGAAACCGTTTTCTTCCTACCTAACCTGCAAACAGACGAAGCGGGGAACGTCTTGATACAATTCACGATGAACGAGGCGCTGACTAGATGGAAATTTCTTGGTTTGGCGACGACTAAAGACTTGAAAATTGGGACGACTTCTAAAGAAATTGTCACTCAAAAAGAGTTGATGGTGCAGCCGAATGCGCCGAGATTTTTCCGAGAAGGAGATAGAATTACCTTTACGGCGAAAGTGAGTAATCTGACCGAAAACGATTTGCAAGGCGAAGCAACCCTACAACTATTCGATGCCGTTACTCGACAACCGATTGATGGTTTATTGAGCAACTCGGATGCGCAACGGACGTTTACCGCTCAAGCGGGACAGTCGGCGCCGTTGAGTTGGGAACTAACGGTTCCTTTCGGAAAAGTAATGGCGGTCACCCACCGAGTGGTGGCCAGTGCGGGTAACTTTTCCGACGGAGAAGAAAGTACGGTTCCCGTCGTCACCAATCGAATGTTGGTCACGGAATCCAAGCCGGTGACACTTAGAGGAAAAGAAACAAAGCGATTTACCGTCGAGAGCCTGCAAAAATTGAACAGTTCGGTCACGTTGACACCGCACCAATATACGTTGGAATTTACGTCTAATCCAGCTTGGTACGCCGTGCAAGCTTTGCCTTACTTGATGGAATATCCCTACGATTGTACGGAGCAGGTATTCAATCGCTACTACGCCAACGCTTTGGCGAGTACGGTGGCTGATGCGCATCCTAAAATAAAATCGGTTTTTGATAGTTGGAAAGGAACGGATGCTCTGGAAAGCAATCTATCTAAAAATCAAGAACTCAAATCCGCACTTTTGGAAGAGACGCCTTGGGTGCTGGCAGCGCAAAGTGAAGCGGAGCAAAAGAAGAATATTGGCCTGTTGTTCGACTTGAATCGCATGGCGCAAGAACAGTCCAAAGCCTTGGCCAAAATTACGGAACGACAATTGCCCAACGGTGGGTTTACGTGGTTCCCCGGTGGCCGAGATAATTGGTACATCACTCAAAATTTGGTAGAAGGATTGGGGCATTTGCGCAAATTGAATGCGCTGGATATTGACCCCGAAAGTCCGCTTAGTCAAATGGTGAGTAAAGCGATTGCCTACACGGACGCACGAATGCAGGAATCTTATGATGAGCTAGCCAAACGGGTCGCCAAAAAGCAAGCGAAATTTGAAGATAACAATTTAACGAACATCATTGTCCATTATCTGTACGCACGGTCTTTCTTTCCCGACGTGCAGCGAGATGCTGCCACGGATAAAGCCTTTGATTATTACGTGAGTCAAGCCGAGGAATTTTGGCTAAATCGAGGCGTTTACCAAGAAGGTATGATTGGGTTGGCGCTCAATCGGATGAACCGAAAAGACGTACCACAAGAAATTTTGGCATCATTAAAAGAACGGTCTTTGCAAAGCGAAGAATTGGGGATGTACTGGAAAAATGATGGTGGTTTCTACTGGTACCAATTGCCCATCGAAACCCACGCCTTGGCCATCGAATTGTTCGAAGAAGTGGGACAAAACGCCGAACTCGTTAATGAATTAAAGATTTGGTTGTTAAAAAATAAGCAGACCAATCACTGGAAAACGACCAAGGCTACAAGCGCCGTTACTTATGCGCTTTTGATGAGTGGCGACAATTGGGTTTTGGAAGACCAATCGGTGAAGGTCTCTATTGGAAATAACAAAAAGTACCAGCGACAAATTGAATCGGCACAATCGACCGAAGAAGCGGGAACAGGTTACTTCAAAACTTCTTGGGGCGGCGACCAAATAACGGAAGAAATGGCTGCTCTGAAAGTAAAAAACCCGAATAAACAGCCCGCTTGGGGCGCCGTTTACTGGCAATATTTTGAAGATTTGGATAAAATCAAAACCTTTAAAGAAACGCCTTTAACTATTGATAAGCGGTTGTTCAAAGAAGTGAATACGGACAAGGGGCCCGAGTTGATTCCTATTTCCGAAGGGGCGCCTTTGCAGCCGGGCGATAAACTGAAAGTTCGGATTACAATTCGGGTAGATAGGTCTATGGAATACGTACATTTGAAGGATATGCGGGCTAGCGGCTTCGAACCCATCAACGTACTGAGTGGCTACAAATGGCGGAATGGTTTGGGGTATTACGAAAGTACGGGCGATTTGGCGACGAACTTTTTTATGGACTATTTGCCAAAAGGGACGCACGTTTTCGAATATCCGCTGCGAGTAGCCCACAAAGGCGATTTCTCCAACGGCATCACGACGATGCAATGTATGTACGCACCCGAATTTACGAGCCATTCGGAAGGGATTCGAGTGTCGGTAGAGTAGGGGTTACATGGCCCGATTAACGAGCTTCTGTAGCACTAGTTCCCAAAGGTCTTCGTAGGGAATAATTTCTACGTGCTGACTTTGGCCTTTGGTTGCTAGAGGTGTGGAAGCTAATCGTTCGTAGAGTTTCTTAGTGGTTCGCTTGGTCGCATTTTTATGAAAGCTAGCTTTGACCATTTTGGCTAGCATTTTTATAAAACAATTACTCCGATAGGTTTCGTCTTTTATCAAGTAGCGGTAGGAATATTGCGTTAGGGCATCTACTCTTTCGACGATGGCATCCCGTTTTTTTCGGTAGAGCAGGAACAGGATATGGATAATCAAGATAGAGATATTGATGCCCAATTTGTCTTTGGAATATTGAGGGACTTCATTTAAGAACTTTCCGACTCTAAAGTTTTTTATATTTTCCCTCTTATCTATCGTAAGTTGTTCAGCTTCTATTAGGAAGTTGATGTATGCATCATAAACCTTCCAGATTTCTTGGTATTGTACGGGTAGGAGTTTATATTTTTTGTTACTGGTCGCTAAATGTAGAATTTGGTAAACATCCTCATATCTCTTTGTGTGAAAGCAAAGTAAAACATACCCGTCTAGTGTTAAAAACCAGTTGATGCTACCCACTTGGGTAAACTCCACTGATTTCCTGTATATCTTCTCCCCCAGGTCGAAGTTTTTTAGACTGATACAAGATATAATAATTTCGATGCAAAAAACAGCGATGGAACTGGAAGACCTAACATTGGAATTAGACTCAAAATAATGTAAAGCTTGTTGGCAGACTTCAACAACCTTTTCGTGATTATTGACTACCCTATATC
>JBCCQK010000317.1:0-9808 GCA_039024375.1 Bacteroidota bacterium | reverse complement strand
TAAAACAAAAGATTGGCGTGGCAGAGATTCACAGAAAATGAATATTAAGACTGAAGACATCTATGAAGTCTTAAAATTTAAAGATTCAAATCGCTAATAATTTATGAGTATTAAATTTAACCACATATTATTTCTATTTATACTTGTTATTATATCTACTAATGCACAATCCCAAACCATCCAACTGACAGGTAGCCATAGCGGCGGACAACTAATTCTGAAATGGTATCCTACAACTGCGGGAATTTGGGATAGTCTGCAAGCAGGCGGCTATCAACTAGAACGCTATCAGCTAAATGAGACGGGTACAGTAATATCAACTACCAAATCCATATTAAACACCAATCTAATCACGGCCAAAGACTCCCTATGGTTTTCCGAAAATGGAGCTCAGTACGATGGCTACGTAGAAGTGCTGGGAATGCTGCTCTATGACCCAGCTTTCGATTATGGAGATACCGATATTTTGAGTGATATAGAAGTAAAGTTCAATTACCTAGTCAAGGAAGCGCAATATGCGGACCACATTGCCGCCAAAGCACTGGGTATGTTCTTCGAAGATACCACCATGGTAGATGGCTTATCGTATCGCTATGTGATTAATGGCATCGTTAATGGACAAACCATTGCTACCGCTCTATTTGATATGGACAATGAATCGGGTATTTGGGAAAGTAGCTATGTGGATTGGCAATTTAATTTTCCCGGTGGACAATCTCTAACCGAAATGAGTGGGCGCCTAACCCAAAATCCAGTTGACCAGATTCGATTGATTTCTAAAGCTTACGGTGACTCTATTGTGTTACGCTGGGGGCCCAATCACCTCGATTTTTGGGAACGTGCGAACAAAGCAGGTTATCGAATTATGCGACTAGAAGAGCGGGACGATGGTATTGGTTTTTCACCGATAGGAATCAAAACTCCATGGCCAGAAGAATGGGTCATGGGAGACTTGGAAAATATAGAGAAGGATTCTATGGCACTAGTAGCAGGGCAGATGCTCTACGGTGAAATGGATGATTATCCTCAGGATATCTATGAACAAACCAGTTTGGCAGAAAATCGCTTTATTTTTTCACTATATGCTGCGGAACGGTCTCCCTTAGCAGCAGAAATTTTGGGTTTGCGCTATGTAGACAAAAATGTAGAATCAGGGAAAACCTACATCTACTTTGTGGACAGCCCCGCTTCGACTTTCAGCCAATCAGGAGATTTCGAAGAAGTAACCAATACCAAAGCGGAGAATCCAATACCACAATATATCCAAACCAAATCGGGAGAACACGAAATCACTCTAAGTTGGAACAAAGCGGCTAATGAAGTGCATTTTTCTTCTTATTACATAGAACGGTCGGATGATGATGGACAAACCTTTCAGCGCCTAACACCCCGTCCTTTGTCTTTCTTAAGTGACCCCAGATATCCTATTACAGAATGTATCTATCGGGATTCTGTGGCAGAAAATTATAAAACTTATATTTATCGAATCATTGGTTTGGATGCATTTGCCGAAGAAAGCGAACCAGCTGAGGTAAAAGGACAAGCTCATGACCTAACACCACCTCCCAAACCTTATGTATTGTCAGGGGAATTACTGGATGATACCCTAACCATGGAATTAAAATGGGGGGTATTTGATGAAATGCCCGACGATTTTGCTGGCTTCAGAATCCTACTAAATGAGGGAATGGAAGGAGCATTTGATACCATCAGCCAATTATTACCCATTACGGATAGCATTTTTCGATATACTGTGATGCCCGAAGATGATCGTGCCTATTTTTTTAAGGTAGCTACGGAAGATATTCATGGCAATCTAGGATTATCTTCGGTGAAATACATCCATTTCCCGGATTTAATCCCACCAGCAGAACCTACCAATTTAGAAGGTTCTATTAATAAAGATGGGATTGTTAGCCTAGCATGGGACCATAGTCCCTCAGATGATGTAGAAGGCTACTGGGTTTTTTATGGACACCATCCAGAAGACCAGTTTTTTAGAAAAAATGGTCAATTATTAACTGAAAACTTTTTTCAGGATACGATTCCGTTAAAATCCTTGAGTGAAAAAATCTATTACTCCGTCTCTGCGCAAGATGATAATTATAACCGAAGTGAGCCATCTTTTATGATAGAGTTGGACCGCCCGGACAATGTACCACCAGTTACCCCCATCATGAATGCGCCCGTAAAAACGGATACGGCAGTTATCTTGTCTTGGACGCCAAGTGGTAGTGAAGATGTGGTCCAATATAATTTACTGCGCAAAGCCTTTTCAGCAGAAAATACACGCTGGGAAGAAGTGGCTATTCTACCAGCGGATAGCATTACGATGGTGTATGTAGATAAATCTTGTGAATTTTTCCAAAAATATTCCTACATAGTGGAGGCGGTAGATGATGCCAATAATTACTCCGAAAAGTCCAATCCAGTGACGGGAGAGTTGCGCTACGATTATAGTCAACTGCAAGTGAGTGAATTTGAGGTAAATCTATTGCCAGATAATAGCGGTGTCCGAATAGCATGGGCCTATTTACCGCCGAGCATTTTGCCCGAAGGAGCAGAAACCTACAAGGTCTATTTATACAAGTCTTACGGTGGAGCTACGGTTAAGGAATTTGTGCAACTGAATGAAAAGCAAGTGTCTTATTTTGATGAGGATTTACAAGCAGGAGCTTTGTATAATTATGCGGTGAGAGTCATTTATAATAACGGCATTTCAACGGATATGAGCGAAGTATTATCGGTAATTTTTGAGGGAGAAGAGTGAGAAAAGCTACGCTAAATTTAGTCTTGCTTCCTGTAGCAACTCTTAGCAACTCACAAAAAATAAATCGATAGAAAATCGGGATGTGCTTTCATTTTTTCTATATTTGTGGCGAATCGATTTTTTGGTTCTATCCAAAAAGCGAAGCAGCTTAATACAAAAATAAATCACATCCAACTACTTTCTAATTCAAAGAACCTTATAGAAAAAATAGCTTACAGGCAACTACTCACGAGAAGTAGATTTGATGTCATAGGCGTCGCTACACTATCGTATTTTCGTGCCAGTTACCTGTTCTCAGTTTTAAAAACAAACATTAAACAGCATTGAAACCTTCAGAAGATGGTCCGATTCATAAATATTTTAGCAATAGCTACGGCATTTTTTATTAATAATGTAAATCTTTGGGCAAAACATAATCTGACCGATTCTAAAGAGGAAAAAAAATTAGAAAGTAAATCAGTTAATTCTCCCGATAATCCGCTACTCACACCCCTAATCACTCCTGAAAAGTGGCACCTAGAATTTAATACCGTTGATGGGGCTTTGAATGTCGAACATCAAGATTTGCGAGGCGCTATTACCTTACCTTTGTTTGAGCGGGCAATACCTATTGCTAAAAATAAAGACAATAACAATAAGTTAGCGTTTTCTCCAACAAAGCTGGAGCAGTTAAATATTTGGAATGGTCAATACCAACTCGCTACTTCTAGTCACATTGAATTGATAGAACGCCACATTAACGGTACAAAAAAATACCTTCCCTATACCTATCTAACCGGAGATTTTCATTTGGATATAACCAAAAAAAAGGCAGCAACAGTTATCCAATTTCAAGAGACTGCGTCTTTGCCAGCCTTTAAACAAACCTTAAAATTTAAAAAAACCCAATCCGTAGAAGTCCACTTACCCCAATTGGAATGGATTTTGGACCCAATGGCACAAAAATCGAAACGGATTCGCCTGCACGGTTATAGCCAGCAATCTGCTTATGTAAGGATAGGTCGAAGAAAATATCCTGTCCAAAATCTAGCGCTACGACGTGGAAACGCTGGGAATATGGATTTAATAGTGAGTAGTGAAAAAAAGGGTTTTACTTTTCAGGTAATCTTAAAAGGGGTACAGCAAACTGATAAAAATTTCCAACTCGAAAGTATTTCTATTCAACATCAACAGAAAGTCACCTTCGCTAATTTCCCAGTCAATGGTAATAAACTCACCATTCCCTTTTTAAAACTCAATTTAGAATTAGACGGAAAAGTAGTTAAAGGGACTGGTCTGAATGGCTACGACATGGCTAAAATTACCGAAGTTGTTGGCCAAGGCGGAGCCAAGGGATTAAATTTGAATGAGCTCAAATTGGACGATACCTTTTTGAAAGCCTTAAAAACACATAGCGACAAAGTGAAAGGCGAAATGGACAATGCCTCCTCCAACGGGACTGCGACCAATTTCCAGTTACCCATTGATTTAACCGACCACCTTCGTGCCTTTTTGGGCAAGTATTTAGCATCTAATCAAAAATATGCTTTTCCAGAAAATGCTAGACTGATTCTGGTTGGATTAGAACTAAATAAAGATAATACTGAAGCCAAAGCTCGATTACTATTGACCGTCAAAGCGCATAAACAAGTTTTTGTATTTGGGGCAGCAGATGCGCTGATAGCGCCCAATAAAGTGGGCTTTGGTGAAACGGATAAATCAAAAAAAACTAATTCCAATTTAAAATTATATACCACTCAAGATTATGAAATAGTGGACAATCAAATGTCCTTTGACCTCAAGAAAATCATTAACCCGAAGGCTGAAGAAGGAAGCTACGCAGAATTATCCTGTGATGGCTTTGTTGGTTTTAATATACAGGCCGATTACAAACATTTTTTTAAGTTGGACACTAAGAGCGATGAATGTAATGAAGTGAATAAAAAAGTAGCTCTAGTCAATACTAATGATGTTGAAGAAATTGCCAAACAAAGAGAGAAATTCTTGAAAGATAAGTCTTGCCGCTCCGTCTTAAAACAGCAACTGACTCTACCATTTACCATTAAGAACAAGGATTTAAACAATTTTGTAGCCCCTATCAATGTCAATAGGGTAAAAAATCCCTTTTTGCTCAATCAATTTGAATCCGTTTTATTTCGACCAGTTGCTGGTAATGTGTACCGTAGTAGCAGATTGGAAAATGTTGATCCAAAATCGAGTATCGCCCAAAAAGTAGTCTTGGCGAATAAGGGCAACTTTACGGGTGTACACTTCAGTAAACTAGACGTCCAAGTATTTGGAATCGGAAACGGTAAAGAAGGAGATGGTCCTTCCCATTTTATGGTGAAAGAGGTCGCTGATTTTTTTATTACCCCCGCAGGATTAACGGGTAGTCACAAGACAACCGGTTTGTCCGAAAAAATTGACATTGGTGGATGGCAGACCATCTTGCAAACCTTCAAGTTTGAGGTAGAAAATAGCGTAGTCGGCACACCTTTTAATCAGGAGGCAATAACGGCCGACTACTTCAAAAATGGGGGCGCCTACATCGGTGGGAAAATAATGCTCCCCGTAGTAGACCAGAATAATGAGGAGAACTGGATGGCCTTTGGGGCGGGCTTGGGCTACGACGATATTAGTCATGCTGCTTCGGCATTTTTAAGAATTGAAGAAACGGAACTAGGAAAAGAATTTGACTTGCCGATGTGGGGAGCCTTTAAGATGCAAATTGGGACCAATGTGGATGCGCCGACTGCGGCCATTACCTTGCATCTTAATGAAGATTCTGACGATTATTGGAACAAATCAGAATTTGAACCCTTTGCGAATATTTCTGGAATTTTTATAGTAGATTTTAAAGGCTCTAAACCAGAAAAAAGTGGCTTTTATAAAGAGGAAGGTTTTATGCCCTATTTTAATATTCCCAAACTGTCCTTTACGGAATGGAAAATTAATGACCCTGGCATTTATAATCGTTGTAAATCTTCAGAGGGAACTGTGGGTGGCATCAAGAATATGACTTTTGGTTCTTTTGGGGTAGGTGGTTCCGGAGGTGCAGGCACGGTTAATCAAGAGGGGAACAGCGATGTTCAACGCCAAGTATATTCTGGTTTACAAGGAAAGGGATTAAGTGTTTGGGATGTAAATTTTAATTGTAATAGTGCCGATGCCACGGAAGGATATAAGATTGATTTTGAGTTACATGTCAATCTAATAGGTAATGTGTCTGACCAGAAAAAATCTGATTTTGAGCTCAATAAAGACCAAGTTTCAGGGGTGAAGGTAAATACGAAAAAAGGTGCTTCTACTGCTAGTGCACAAGCTGGAAAAGGAGGGAAAACTAAAACGACTTTAGGAGGTTCTGCTTCTCAAGTTTCCAAGCAACAACCAAAACAAAAACCTAAGAAAATTTCGGAGTTAAAAATGGTGGGGCAATTACAGGTCCATACAGGTTACAAAAAGGAGCAATTTGAAACCGCAGAAATGCGGTTTCTAAAAGTTTCGCCCGAAGCTTTTTTAATTAATGCCGAATTTTCCCTTTTTGATTTTAATGGTGGTTGCGTGCTAATCAATGATGATCCAACTTTTGGGAAAGGATTTAAAGGCTATTTAGATATACTTATTTCGAAAGTAGGAATCGGTGCAAAGGCTGTGGTACAATGGGGAAAGACGGATTATGATGACAGTACTGGTCAAGAAGGAGGAGATGATGCTACTTACGATTACGGCTTTTTTGATTTAGAAGTGTTTAAACAACAAGGAAAACCTATTCCAAAAACTCCTTTGTTTTTTCATGGATTAGGGGCAGGTTTTCAAATAAATATGATTGCCGAAGATACTTCCCCTGGGGAATCCTTTAATTCGGCTAGAAAGAAAAAAGCTAAAAATGTTGGAGAAGTAAGCCACGACTCTGGAATCTTATCCGAGGAGGCCGACCCTTATGGCTATTTGCTGCCAGGTAAAAGTTTATCTGGTTTAATTTTCAAGCCTAGACCAGAAGTCTTCGGATTTGGCGGAAAAGTAATTCTAAGCATGGGCGGAAATGCTTTGCTGGCTTGGGGGGATTTAGGATTCAATATTTCCTTTACTACAGATATGGTTCCGTTGAAAGCTAACTTAAGAGGAAATGCCTACTTGTTGACCCCCACAGACGATGATTGTCAGGGCCCGCACTGTCCACCCATCGGCGACCCCTCTGCAGCTGCGGGTTTAGGGGCAATGGAAGTAGAACTGAATTTTGAAAAAGGGTACTTTATTGCAACTGCTAGTATAGAATTAGAATATCCAGCAAGCCCTTCCCAATCACAAGGGGATAAGCATTTGAATAAGGCTGCTTTTATTAATACAGGAAAAGCAAAAAAACTCCCTGATGATATTCAGACCTTTGCCACTAGAACTTTTGGAGAAGCTAATTTTATGGCAGCTTGGAAAGACCCTAGTACTACAGTGGATATACCATTAGAAAAGGCGGGTGAATGGAGTCTGAAAATTGGGTCGCCAGAAGAAGGCGTCGGAATGGAATTTAAGTTTTTGGGGATTACGCTGGGTAGAATGGAAGCCTATTTGCAAGCAGGGCATCATCTAGACCCTATCCCAACCATTGCTGAATTGGTGCCAGAATGGGACACAAACGATGCTTCTCAAGGGAAAACACGGAAAAGTGACCCTGGTTTTGGCAAAATATCGAGTGGTAAAGGAATGATTTTTGGCGCTAGGTTCAAGATACCAGATAATACAGTGGAGTTTTTAATGTTCCGTGCTCGATTGGCGGCGGGGGCAGGATTTGATGTTTCCTTTTTAAAGTACGATGCTGAAAAAGCGAAAAGGTTAAATTGTAGTGATGGCGATGGAAAATTTGGCCTCAATAATTGGTATGCCCGAGGGCAGGCCTATGCCTACATCAAAGCAGTTTTAGACATCCATATCAATCTGATTTTTATTGATGAATGGTTCAATATTTTTGATGCTTACGCAGCAGCCGTCTTGCAAGCAGAATTACCCAACCCCACTTGGTTGAGGGCGATGATTAAGGCACGATTTAGTGTGTTGAATGGTGCGATTACTGGAAAAGTGAACTTTAAAGCGGAGATTGGTACCCGCTGTAAAATGAATCAAGCTTTGATGGCGGATATGCCCATCATAGCAGAAATTGCTCCGGAGAATACAGTAACCGAAGTGCCGATTTACCAAAACCCAGTTATCGCTTTTAACTTTCCGGTCAATAAACCTGTCGTCATTACCGAATATATAGAAAAAGAGGACGAATTAGAGACGAAAGACCGAACATTTAGAGCATTTCTCTCCAAGTTTGAAATCAGAGAGAAAGGGCGTAAGGAAACGGTGTCAGGGCAATTTTCTTATGCTACGGATAATTACTCCGCCTCTTTCTTCCAGACGGAATTATTAAAACCCAATGCGGAATATGAAATCATTGCTGAAGCAACTTGGCAAGAGTGGGTGTCTGGGGAATGGAAACCTTATGCTTATATCGACGAAAATAAATCTCTTGCTATCTATGTAGAAAAAACCTCTCCCGAAATATACACCTTTAAAACGGGAGGATTACCCACTACGATAGCGAGCGAAATGCTCGAATATCAAGCGCCAGGTTACGGACAGCGTTTTTGGCACAAGGATTATGCGGTGCCCCAGTTACTGTTTAAACAAGAAGGTAATAGCTTTTTCTTTGCGAATAACTCCACTCAACTTAAAAAAGATTACCCCGATAAAGGGAAAAATTTACCCGAAGGTATTCCATTGGTTTACGCCATAGAATTGACCGAATACGATGCTAGTTCTGGCAATCAAATTAGCGTACAAAAAGGAGATTTAGGACAGTTTCCGGGGAAAGACGAAAAGATTACCAAATTTGAGATAGCCGAGAAACAGGGAAAAAATCTAAATTACAGCATTCCTTACATCAAACCCGTAGTAACCGAAGGCAAATCTGTGACCTATGCGGATTGGGAAGCCTTTGGCATTGATGCAACCAAGAAAGGAAAATACTTTAAACTCGCCATCAAACGGGCACCCAAAGCAGCTTTTAATGCAACGCTTACGAGTAATATTGAGACCAAAGAAGAAGAAAAAGCGTACGGTCAAGAAAAGGTTAACTCTGGTGGTAAAACGGAAGAAGCGGGAGCTAGTATAACCAGAAGAGTAACGCGCTTAAAAAATGCCCAAGTTCCAAGTGGGCAAGAACTATTATACGAAACTATCTACGAGTATCACTTTGCCATCAGTGACTATAATAGTCTTTACGAGAAGTTAGCCAGTTATACGGTTGAACCTTTAAATGAAGCATTTTCTTTACCGCAGGTAAAATATGACCACCCTGATGAAGAAAAAGTATTTGACCCACTACCGTTAGTCAAACCTTATAAAGACCACCATTTTGTAGCAGTGGGTGGAAAAGAAGGCTTGGATGGATATGACCAGCAAAAATTATTGGGGAATCTGATGATTACTAACCCTATTGAAGCGGTCAACACCAAGGGGTTGATTCACCCATCTAATCCCCATCCATTTGAGCAATCGCTATATTTAAAAGATACTACCACTTCTAAGGTCGCTATACCCATTGATTTCAAAAATATTTATGAAATGGAAGCTAGGTTTGTGCCTAAGAATGTGAAATTAGTATCCGATGGTAATAAACTTAAAGCTGGGGTAACCGCTATGTTTAATGGCCAAAAGGAGGTGTATGCCATAAAAAGTGATGGTTCACGGGCAGATGAAGGTAAGTTAGGTTATGCCTATTTTTATGAAGAAATACCAACGGTCATTTTCCATTGTAATAAGGCTAGCGATCAAGTCAGTAGGGGGTTTAAACTGAACCAAATTTCCAATAATGAAGTTGCTTGGTTATCCTTAACAAAGGGCGTTTTAAAACCTTATTATCAGGTTAATTTTGAATTAGCTAATAAGCAAAAATTACCTTGGGCTTTTCAACTTCGGTTTAATGATGACAGTACTATAAAACAATTTGATGTTAGTAGTTCTAATTTTTCCTTCGAGCAAAAATTAATGGCCTATAAACAACCCGACGGAAAAATTAAC
>JBCCQK010000316.1:0-9809 GCA_039024375.1 Bacteroidota bacterium | reverse complement strand
AGAATAAAAAGGAAATTAAGCAGAAAATTAAGTACGCTTCGGCGGAGACGAGAAAGCAGGCGCAGGCGACGTTGAAAGATGTAAAAGATTTGACGGGCTTGATGAATGTTCGGTTTTAGTCGCGTTGCTGTACGTATAAAATAAGATAGACAATCCGCAGCTGACAAAGTAGTTAGCTACGGATTTTTTTTGCTACGGATTTAGATGTTGACACTTTTTATTTTTTTACTTATTGCTACTACTGCCTTGTGCTACTTTTTGGAAACACGGAACTGGACGTTGACTATTTTACTTTTTGTCCTTACTGCTACTGCCACTGCTACTGCCACTTACTTCCTCACTGCCTTCTGCCAACTTCTCCTACGTCGCTTTAATTTTCGTCATGGCTTTGAACAAAAACTTGGGATAAAAACGACGAGCGTACACCGCAAATTTGGCCTTCCCTTTGGCAATCAACAATTCAGGAACGTCTTTGTCTATTCCCCGCATAATTTGATTTACGCAGTCCTCTACGGTGATACCATTGGCAATTAAGGGGTCCACAACGTTATGTTTTCGTCCGTCCCCTTCCAAAGCATTGACGGAAATATTTGTTCTAACCGACCCCGGAATGACAACCATCACTTTAATATTATCTGCGTGGACTTCGGCCCGTAGGCTATCCATAAAGCCGATAATGGCGTGTTTGGCGGCGCAATAGGCGCTACGCATAGGAGTTCCCATCTTGCCCGCTACGCTACTAATCGTGATGATTCGGCCACTTTTTCGGGCTATCATTTGGGGTAGCACCCCTTTAGTCAAAGCTACGGCCGCAAAATGGTCTAATTCCATGATTTTTCGGTCTACCTCTAAACTGGTATCTTTGACTAAGGAACGCTGAGAAATACCCGCATTATTAACTAACACGTCCACTTTTCCCATTTTATTCAGCACTTCCTCTACCCCACTCGGAATAGCTTCTACTTTCAATAAATCCATTGGGTACACCAAATGATTATCTCCTTGAAGCATATTACGGACTGCTTCTAATTTTTTTACATTTCGTGCAGTCAAAACGATAGAAGCACCTCTTTGAGCCATTTGAATGGCCATTTCTTTTCCGATACCGTCCGAAGCGCCCGTTATCCAAACTATCTGATTGGTCCAATCTGCCATGAGTCGTCTTATTTTCAATGATGTAAATAGTGGACAAGGTTAACGAAAAATTCTCAAATCGTCTAATAGTAGCTAGTAAAATAAATAGTGTTATTTTTACCTTTTGCACTACGCATTCTAAATTTTCTCAAATATGCCTATTTCTAAGACAAGTTTCGGTCAGTTAGCTAGTGGACAACAGGTTGATTTATTTACTTTAGAAAATAGTGCGGGAATGAAAGTCCGTATCAGTAACTTTGGTGGCATTGTCACTTCTATTCAAGTTCCAAACCGAAACGGACAATTAGGTGAAGTTAATTTAGGGTTTGATAATTTAGAAAAATATGTAACCGAACACCCTTATTTTGGCGCCATTATCGGCCGCTACGGCAATCGAATTGCCAACGGACAATTTACCTTAGATGGTAAAACATACCAGTTAGCTACTAAAGCAGATGGCAACCATTTGCACGGCGGGGAAATAGGTTTTGATAAAAAAGTGTGGGCCGCAAAAATAAAAGACGAACCCAATTCTACCCTAGTGCTAACCTGTCTAAGTCCAGATGGTGAGGAAGGTTTCCCCGGCAACTTAAATTGCCGAGTCACCTATCAATTAACGGCGGAGAACGAGTTAATTATCCGTTACCACGCAACCACTGACCAACCGACCGTTTTAAACCTAACCAATCACTGCTATTTCAATTTAAAAGATGGTGGCCAAACAACTGCCTTGGGCCACGAACTCCAATTACTAGCTGACCAATTTACCCCCGTCAACGCCCATGTAATTCCAACGGGAGAACGCCAATCGGTCAAAAATACGCCCTTCGATTTTTTGGAAAGTCATGTTATCGGTGAGCGCATTAATGATAACCATCCACAACTAAAAATTGGTAATGGCTACGACCATAATTTTGTCCTAAACGGTGAAAAGGGATTAAAAAAGGCGGCTAAGGTCGTTGAACCGGAAACGGGTAGAACCTTGGAAGTGTGGACCACCGAACCGGGCGTACAATTTTACACGGCCAATTGGTTAGACGGCAGCTTAACGGGACACACGGGAATCCGATACGACCAGCGTTGTGCTTTTTGTCTGGAAACACAGCATTTTCCTGATTCGCCGAACCAACCCGATTTCCCTTCGACCGTGTTGCTTCCCGAAGAGGCTTTTGATTCGACGACTATTTACAAGTTTGGGGTAAGTATTAAATGAGCATTAGCTGCCAGAGTGGGTTTTGAAACAGATGGCTTAATGGTCTGATAGTCACCCTTACAGAAAAACAATCAGACTAAATTCAGCATATAGTCGCTGTATATGACGAGCATTGTCTAACAAGATGGTTTTAATCAAACAATTAATGATTCTTCGGATAACCCAATGCTAAATGCTAAGTGAAATCTAAAATTTAATCCCAAAAAATCGGTATAAAACCTAAAAACACTGAAAATCAGCAACTTACACTTCAACTAGCACAGGGTAATTTTCAAGTTTCACAAAAAAATAGCATTTTAGCTTCATGGCTATCAAAAAACTGACTTATTACTGCCTTATCTTAAGTGCAGTCCTAATAGTCCTGCAACTTCACCGCTGGTCAAAATGGACTTTACCCCTCTCAGAAATCGACTGGTACCCTTTCCTAATGGACTCCAGAAATTCGGGGTTTATGTGGAACGTTATCTACGGCTGGATAGCGGTCTTCTTTGGTTGGCTAGCGTATCTTTCAAAACCCAAATACCTCGCCTATTTGTTGGCCGGTCTTTGGCTACTCTGGCTACCTAACACCCTTTATTTGGTAACGGATATAAAATATTATGGAGCCGACCGCATGGTCGCTTGGTGGCAGGATGTGTTGTTCTTTGGCGCAATCGCACTCATCGGAATATTACTCTATTTACTGGCCCTAAAACTGGTGCAACAACGGTTCGGATTTTCCAAAAGAGGAACCATTCTTATTACTATTTTGAGCCTTATTGGGGTCATTATTGGAAGAATACTACGCTGGAACTCTTGGGACGTTTTCCTAAATCCCGACAAAATCTGGGAGAGCATTCGCACTATGCTGGGTGGATAGTTTTTTCTTTTTTCCAATAGTAGAAAAAAACGGCCAGAGGAATCAAAAAATGGGGCATCCGCATGACCGATTCGTGTAACCATTGCCATAATACGTAATCCAACCATTCCCAATTAAAATTGGCCCATATCCTAGCAATGGTCGTTCCAAATCCCCAAAAAACGGCGTAGGCTAGAAAAAAACGGGCATATTTCCAAGGTAAGAAAATACCTACACTTAGTGCAAAATCTAACCAACCAACAACTAATAAAAACTGTCGGGCAGTTGATTCACTAGTTCCCAAAATATTCATCGTCATTTCAATGAAATAGGCAGGAATCGGGTAGTAACCAACGGCGTACAGCCCGTGGCAAGTAAACGTAAGGGCAGTCAATACTTTTAATAATAGAAGAAAACGAGCTGAAAAAGAATAAGTAGTCGCTTGACGTGCCAAATGCCATAGTAAAACAGGGCTTCCAATTTGCAAACTATATTCGAAGAACTGACCGACGTTATAAAATTTTTCTTTAGTGTATAAAAAAGCAAGGAAGGCTAACCCCAAACTTCCTATCCACAATAGATGATGAAAAAATCTTGGAAGACAGCGAACAAAAGTTGCCGTCAAACCCACTAGTGCGTAGAACCCGCCAAATCCTCTGATAAGTTGCTCCATTTTTTTTTCTATGGAGGGATTGGTGATGTACGCTTCCCACTCCATCCCAAAGGGGAAATAAACAATATCACTCAACAGCGCTTCGTCCCAAAGCAATGTTCGAAAAGGGGCATCCCAAAATAAATGCTGCCAAGCCCGACCGAAAAAAACCGCAACGGCCGCAACTTGTATCAATCGAAACAAAAAGGAAAACTGCAAATGTTTTGTTAAAAATGTCACTCATTAAATTTTAATCTCTATGGGTTTAACATGGCTCATTGCCAATCCCACGCCACAATCGCCCACTCTTCTTCCTGGGTAGAATAAGTGTGAACCGTCTCAAATCCAACCTTTTCGTGCGCTCGCATCGACCGAACATTTCTGGTGGCAATTTCGGTAACAATACAGTCAAAATCTATAGACATCTCCGTCTTCATTTTTTCGTACAATCCATTAAATACCCCTTGTCCTCTGTATTTTTTATCAATACAAACTTGCCCCATTACAAAATATCTCATCGACTTCATCAATTTAGTTCGATAGGTTAACTGATTGATTTTCTCAAAAAGCGGTATCAATACGGGGATTTTATCGCCAAATTCGGGTAACATGACCAACGTATAACCAACTACGCTATCTACCATTTTAGCAATGACGTGCGGATAAACGGCATTCATTGCTTCCAAAATTTCAAAATCGTGATGAACTGTTACAAAGCCTTGTTCAATCGCTTCTTTTTGGCTAATATTTTTCGGTAGGTTCCGCCACTGCAAATCGAGAATATCTTGGAGGTCTTTAGTCGTACGGGCAGTAGTATATTCGAGCAATATGTTAAGATTTAGTCTAATAAAAACCGTAAAATAACAAAATTTATAATTTTTTGTTAGAAAGGCAAAAGGCGGGACTCCCGAAGGAACCCCGCCGCAATAGAGAGAATCATTAAAGGCCAATCTTTAGGTGAATACACACCTAGTTCTTTCAGATACTAAGCATCTGTAATATCTTAAATATGGTTTTAAATTTGAGTTTAGGGAAAGTGGTAAATGTAAATGGTTAGGCTATTACACTTACAAATATATGAAATAAATATACATTTACAAATTATGTCGTCACAAATTCTATTTTTCTACAAAAAAAATTCGCTTTCAAAACAGAAAAAATCACTACGTTGAACAATGAGAAGAATATATTAAACAAGAATATAAAGAATGAGCTAATCCTTATTAAAATCGACAAGTTAGTGACTAAATGATTTTATCAAATCTATCAAAAAGAGTAACTTTCGACGATATGAAAAATACCTATCTTTCTTGCTTAGTACTACTCCTTGTTATGGCTATGGGGAGTTGGGCCAAAGAATTAACGGCGCAAGTAGCAAATATTCCTCTAGCAGACGTCAATTTTCGAAAAGGAGGAGATGTTGTTAAACTTGAGGATAACTGTTATCAACTAACACCAAATAAAATCTGGTCTTCGGGCGCCATTTGGTATCCCAATCCCGTCAATCTGAATGACAATTTCGAGATGGAAGTGGACTTGTTTTTAGGCTGCGATGATAACGGGGCAGACGGCATCGTTTTCATTTTTAGTCCCGATTTGAAAGTAGGATATGCGGGAGAAGGTATGGGCTTTGCGGGGCTTTATCCTTCTCTTGGTATTGAGTTCGATACCTACCAAAATTTTCACCTCAACGACCCCGCCGCCGACCACGTTGCCGTATTGTCAGACGGTAGCCCCAATCACCGTTTTGATTTAGCGGGGCCAATTGCTTTATCCACTAACCTAGAAGACTGTAAAACGCATCGTTTAAAGGTACTTTGGAAAGCGAGAGAAAAGGAATTGTTGGTCAATCTGGATGGTCAGCCCGTCATTGGTTTACAAAAAAACATCGTGGCAGATATTTTTTATAATAATCCTAAAGCCTACTGGGGATTTACTTCGGCAACGGGCGGCAAGCGCAATCAGCACAAAATCTGCTTTGAAAAACTGGTATTTAACGAACTACCAAAAGACTTTGCTTTTGCTCGTTCTGTCGAAAGAAAATTACTCGCTGGAGAAATCCGTCCTTTAGATAAGATTCAATTTCCATCGGGAAAAACTACGCTGACGGAACAATCCGAAGCGGAACTCACCAAATTATTAACTTTGTTAAAAGAAAATCCCGAGCACCACCTAACTATTTACGGACACACAGATAATGTGGGTAATGCGGCCAATAATCAGCAATTATCCCAAAAAAGAGCGCAGAGCATTTTAAAGTATTTGGTCAAAAATGGCATTAATCCTAAGCGATTGATAGCTAAAGGCGTCGGAGAGGCCTATCCTATTGTTTCCAACAAAGACGCTGCCGGTCGCTTAAAAAATCGACGAATTGAAATTCATTTGTACCGACCCATTCCTTGAGTAATTCCTCATTTTGATTTTAACCGTTTCTTAATGACTTGCTAGTGTAAATTCCACTACCTTTGCCGCCGATACGGGGAAGGTGCTACTGTTCTGCACAGTTTTTGCCTTCACTTATTTCCAATCTCATTTTTCTGACAGATTCGTTTACTACAACTCTAAGGAACTCTGAAAAAATAAATTTACCAATTTTGAAATGGATACTTTTTTGTATGCTTTGAAAAAGTATAGAAAAAAGATTCAACCCGCCCGCCCGAGGCATTCGGGCTGGTTCAAAATTCTTCTGGTCAATTTATTTTTTCAGTAATACTAATGTTAGTAGAAAACGAAACCGACATTTTATAAAAACATGAAAAAAATACCCATTTTAGGCGCATTTGTGCTGTTTATTTCGTCTCTTTGTGCACAAAATTTATCAAACAATATGGATACAGTTAGTTACAGTGTTGGCGTCTTAATCGCCAAAAATTTAAAGAACCAAGGCATGACGTCCGTCGATGCGTCTTCTATGGCCGCCGCCGTTGCGGATGTTTTTGCGGATAATGCGCTAAAAATTAGCCCCGAGCAGGCACAGTCTATTTTCCAAAATTACATGACTCAACAAAAGGAGAAATTGAACGCCGATAAAATTGCGGCGGGCAAAGCCTTTTTGGAAGAGAATGGGAAGCGTCCCGAGGTGACGGTTTTAGAAAGTGGCCTACAATACGAAGTGCTACAAGCGGGAGCGGGTCCTAAACCGACCAAGAGTAATAAAGTGACCGTTCACTACGAAGGAACATTGATTGACGGCACCGTTTTCGACAGTTCCTACAAGCGAGGTAATCCAGCGACTTTCGGTGTGACACAAGTTATTCAAGGCTGGGTAGAAGGATTGCAGTTGATGCAGCCTGGCGCTAAATGGAAGCTATATATTCCTTACGATTTAGCCTATGGCGAAAGAGGTTCACCACCACAAATTGGGCCTTATTCCGCTTTGATTTTTACGGTGGAGATGATTAGTATTCAGTAAGGATAGGATTTGTTACAGGATGGCAAGGACTTTGTAGGTCGTGCTCTTTGGGCATTCAGTGTAGGTCATTCAATACTAGGCTTTGACAATTCTATATGTTGCTTACAGTGATTTTAATTGGATAAAAAAAGGCTTCTATCTTTAATTTAGATAGAAGCCTTCTTTTCGTCAAAGCTGCGCTCGTAAAAAACTCCGTGCACTTTGTGAACTCCATTCCTTTATGATAAAAAATGAGTACAGCAAGTAGCCGTAAAAAAGCTAAACCGTCTTCGTCGGTCGAATCGACGGCTGGCTACGTTGTGGAGGCGTTATTTTTTTTTCGTAAGAATTAAAGAAACTGGACCAGCGCATTTTCACGACACCAAAGACGGCTTCTTTGATGATGCCTTTGGACATTTTAGAAATACCTTCTATGCGGTCAGTAAACGTGATGGGTACTTCGGTGATTTGGAAACCCAAAGTGGTGGAGGCATATTTCATCTCGATTTGAAAAGCGTAACCGATAAATCGAATTTTACTGAGGTCGAGGGTTTCTAAGACTTTTCTTCGGTAGCAGACAAACCCTGCCGTTGGGTCGTTGACGTTCATCCACGTAATTAATTTCACGTACCAAGAAGCGCCGTAAGATAAAACGAGTCTATCCATTGGCCAATTGACACACTTCCCACCTTTGACGTAGCGAGACCCAACGGCTACGTCTTTATTTTGGTCAATACATGCGGCCCGCAGTCGAACCAAGTCTTTCGGTGGATGCGAAAAATCGGCATCCATCTCGCAAATGAAATCGTATTTTTTTTCGATACCAAACTTAAATCCACGGATGTAGGCTGTTCCCAATCCCAGCTTTCCTTTCCGTTCGATGAGGTGCAGCGACTGAGGAGATTGTCGTTGCATTTCCTTCACGATTTTCGCCGTACCATCGGGCGAACCGTCGTCCACAATTAACACGTGGAAAGGGACATCCAAAGAAAAAACTGCCTTGATGATATTGGCAATATTTTCTTTTTCATTGTAAGTAGGTATGATGACTAAACTATCTGCCACACTGCGGGAATTTTTAAACAAAAACCTGTCAAAAAATGTAAAATTTAAAATTACAAATTTAAAATCTAAAAGTATTAACAATCAAAGAGTTTAGAATTCTTAAAATGTAAAGTTATCTTTGATTGTCCCTACCCTTTAGTTTTTGTTCTTGGTCACGAAAGATATAATTTGCTGTAAAAATTAGACTACTATTATCTAGTACAAAAAACGAACCGATTCAATTTTTCGTTTCTTCGGCGCCAACTTTATGCTTTTTGAAAGACAAAGTTAGGACAATTCAAGTTGGCTTTTGCTAAAAGAAATGTTAACACGAGTTCGATGGAGCCACGTTAGCAAAGTGTCTGATTAAGCAAGTTCAAAAAGTAATACGATTTTCTGCTAGGAAGGTTGAAAGAATTAAAAAATATTTTACTAGAGCTAAAATGAAATAGGTAGAAAGAGGAGGACTAGACCCTATTTAAGCCCGAAATCCACCCAAAAAATGTTGAATCTAGCCGTATTTGCCGCTAATTTTGCCCCAGTATCAATAAATGCTGAAGTCGCAGTGCTGTAATGAAAAAGACAATGTAAGCGATTTTTCCACCGTTTATTTTACCAGATTACAAATAAGGCAATACGGTAAAAATTGTGGGTAACTCGAAAATTACACAACTCAGAGAGTTATGTTACGGTTGCAACGAATAAGTAACATAACTCTCCGAGTTGTGCTACACCCAACCGACCCATAATTTTTACCATAGTGCCACAAATAATAACGTTCCTTTTCTTCATAAACCACCTAACGTCATGAACAAAAAAATCAGTTTAGTAGCCACTTTATTTATTCTTTTGGGAAGCCTTTATGCCTTCACCATTTTTCAACCATCTGCCAATGCTGTAGATGATACCAAAATAAAATGGTACACGTTGGAAGAAGCGATAGAAGCCAACAAAACCAACCCCAAGAAAATCGCTATTGATATTTATACCAGTTGGTGTCACTGGTGCAAAGTAATGGATAAAGAAACCTTCACGAATCCCGATGTCATCCAATACATGAACGAGCATTTCTACGCCGTCAAATTCGACGGAGAGCACAAAGAAAAGATTACTTTTCAAGGAAAGGAATATAAGTTCGTCACCGTAGGTCGTAGAGGCATCAACACCTTAGCCTATTACCTATTGGACGGCCGTGCCGCCTATCCAACAATTGTCTATTTGGACGAAGACTTGAATAAAGTGAAAGTATCTCCGGGCTTTAAAAAACCCGACCAAATGGTGGAAGAACTGAAAGGGATTGAGGAGACGGTGAATTAGCGAGTTAGGTACCAGAATGGCTATATTGCTTTATTGTTATATTATTTCTGTGCAATTTTGACAACTAGCAATAGCAATATAGCCATCAAACAATGTAACCATCTGGATATTCAATCTGCCAACTTTTCACCTCTCCCTACCCTCTTAACAATCTTCACACCTCTTCAATTGCACCTTTCGTTCTCGACAACTTGCTATCGTTAAATCATCCTGCCATTTT
>JBCCQK010000315.1:0-9822 GCA_039024375.1 Bacteroidota bacterium | reverse complement strand
GAACGACTTGATTTGAAAAAATCCAGAATAAACGTTATCGAACAATCAATCTTTCCTTATAATCCAAATTAATTACTTGATTCTCAGCATTCGGATGCGTCAACAACCATTCGGCCATCGGGTTAATAATCGTATTCTCAATCGCTCGTTGGAGAGGTCTGGCGCCGTATTTCTCGTCAAATCCAACCGAAACCAAATGGCGAACGAGTGATTTCGAAAAATGTAGCGTAAGTCCTTTTTTCAAAAAACCTTCCCGTTTTTGGAGTTGCTGGAGTTCTAGTTCAGTAATCTTTCGAATATCTTTTTCCGTTAGGGATTTAAAGAAAACGAGTCCATCAATGCGGTTGACAAATTCGGGTCTAAAAAAGCTAGAGATGGCGGACATGTAAGCCGTCTCGTGGTCATCCGTACTCCCAAAACCAATGGATTGCCGACTAGTAGCCCCCAGGTTGGTGGTCATAATGATGATGGTATTTTTGAAATTGGTCACTCTGCCAAACGCATCTACTAAAATCCCCTCGTCCAAAACCGTCAATAAGGCGTCAAAAATGGAAGGGTCGGCTTTTTCTACCTCATCTAGCAGTAGGACTGAAAAGGGCTTCTCGCGGACTAATTGAACCAATTTGCCTACTTCTTTTCCCGAACCAATAAAACGGTGAATCATGCCGGGGTGCTGAAATTCGCTCATATCAATTCGAATCAAAGGAGATTGCTTTTGTCCTTTTCCAAAAAAATAATTGGACAAGGCTTTGGCACTTGCCGTTTTTCCTACGCCCGTTGGCCCCGCAAAAAGTAGCGTTTGAATTGGTTTGTAAGGATTATTGAGTCCCGCTTTGAAGATTTTGACCACCGTTGTCATTTTTTTGACGGCGAATGGTTGGCCAATAATCCGTTGTTGAAAATAGGCTGCTAAATCTGATTGGTCGAGTAATAATTCGTCCTTTAAAAATAGTTCAGGCAGGCCCGTTTGTTGAATAAATTGGTCAATGACTTTATTTTTTGTAATCTTTATTTCTCCGTCCAATTGGGCCAAGCTAATGGACTTTCCTAAAAAATTGACGGCTTTGCCAGGAAAGCTTTCATAGGGATAATAGCGGACCAAGAGTCGATATATCAATTGTAGGACGGGTTCTTTCACCGATATTCTGAGGTTTTTTTGGGCGTAATCGGCAAATTGCTGCAAAATGGCCTGCACTTTCTGTTCGGGTAATTCCTTGATTTCGATAATTTGAAAATTGTCCACAAAACCGGGCAAAAATCGCCGCATACTTTCTAATTCTTGCGGCGTTATTTCTCCTACTATTTGCAAGTCTCCCCGCTGTAAAAAGGTTAATAAAAAAGCAGCAACACTGTCTTCTGGGCCCTCACCACCCATCCGAATGAGTTGAATTAGGTCCTGTACCCAAAGAATACCGTTAACGATTTTCAACTCGCTGACTAATGCTTCGCAGGTTTCTTGCCATTCGCCCAAGTATTTAGAGGAAGCCGTAATCCGTTGGGACATAATTCGCCAAAAAGTGAGGGCCAGTTCTCCTTTCCGAACTTGGTTGTGCAGTCGTTTGAATACTTGTTTTAAGACGGCGCTTTTACCTACTCCGTGATTGCCCACAATGATGATATTAGCCTTCTGGTGGACAATTTTCTCCATGCTTTCCTCCACAAAATGCTCTAATTCCCAAGCTACGTCGGGTAGGGTATTGGTACTTTTTTGAATGGCCTTCGAATAGGGGTATTGTTCCGCCAAACGGTTCAAAACCTTAATGGGAGGAGCAAGGTCATCGCTCCAATCGTCCACAAAATTTCGGTCTTTTTTTATGCGTAAAACAATTTTGTCCATCTTGGGCGGACTGTACAACAGCAATCGGTGAAGTTGCTCGGGCGGCATGCGATTTAGGGCATTTTTACTGGTGTGGACGGCTAACGTTCGGAACTGCTTGGGTTCATAATAAAAAAAACGTCTATCTAGCAAGGGCAGGTAACATTCGTAATGCCCTTGAAAATTTTCGCCAAAGACGCATGGCATCAGAACTTTTAAATCCATTGCGGCGGGATAACGTCCCCGTTCGGTAGCGTAAGTAGGGCGCACACTCACCTCGATGATTTTTAACTTGGGGTCAATGATATCCATCAACCAATAGTCGTCAAATTTTTTATATTGTTGATTGATATACGTATGAAATCCTGACTTTAATGCAGTTAGGTTTTTAGCGACTAGCTGATAATTCGTTCCAACTAGTAACCCTAACGTAGCGGATTCTCCTAATTGGTAGTAAAGAATAGGATAAATGATTTTTTCCATTGATTTTTTGTCAATCTTGTAGGACAGCAACCATCCTAACAGAATATTGAAAAATAGTTGGCTTAAAGGTAGCGAAGTATTTCAAAAAAGACTTTAATTTGCAACAACAATTTAGTGTTACCAAAAATTCAAATCTGCCAAAAACGCCTTGAAGAAGGAAACGTATGCTTAGTAGAAGGAATATTAGAGTTAAAGTGATGCAGTGTTTGTACGCCATCAGCCGTGATAATGTACTCAAATCTGACGTTCGCTTATCCACTACCGTTTATCGGGAAAGCATCAACCAATCTTACGAATTGTATTTGTTTAACCTCTTGCAAATAAGGGAAATAACGAAATATTCGCTAAAAGATGAGGCGCACCGCAAAAAAAAACACCTTCCCTCCGATTTCGACAAGAACTTCTCCGCTAAATTGTACAAAAATCCATTAATTCAATCGCTCGTTGGCGATGAACAATTTGAGTTAATCCTTCGCAAAAGCAAAGTAGATAAATTTTTATCGGAAGATAATACACGGTTACTTTACATCGAATTTGCTAAAACCCCCGAATATAAATCCTACCTCAACAATTCAAATACAACCAATAGAGACCATCTAAATATTTTGCTGTTTTTGTTTAAATATTCCATTGGCGGCGAAACCTACAACGACTTGATGGATGATTACTTCTCCAACTGGTGGGATGATAAATCCTTGGTTGTAGGGGCGATGAAAAAAACCTTAAAAGCACTCCCTTTAGAATCGGATTACATCGAAGGTTTACGCCCGGGATTTGATACTGTAACGGAATTTGGCGAGGCATTGCTACAAGACGTTTTTCTCAAAGATGTGCAACTCTTAGAAATTATTGAACCTACCTTGAAAAATTGGGACGCCGAACGGGTAGCCATCATCGATATGATTTTGCTAAAAATGGCCCTAAGCGAATTACTCAACTTTCCGACCATTCCAACAAAAGTAACTTTGAACGAATTTGTAGAAATTGCCAAATTGTACAGCACTGATAAAAGTAAAGATTTTATCAACGGTATCTTAGACCGTTTGTTAAAGAAACTCAATAAGGAAGGAGCAATTGTGAAAGAGGGGAGAGGTCTAGTTTAATTTCAATCGTGTGGATTACCTTAAAAAGTAATGCCCTGTTCCTCTAAAAAATCAGCAAGGTTCAATTCACAACCATCTAAAAAAGGAACATTCGATGTAATCTCACCGAATGTTCCTCTTTCCTTCTCACCCCATAATCTTATTTCCCTTACAACCTTACGCCGTCGCCAACGCCTTATTCTTAGCACGCTTCCGTTCGTGGTCTTTTAACAACGTTTTGCGCAAACGAATGGACCCAGGTGTTACTTCCACGTATTCGTCTTCTTGAATGTATTCTAAGGCTTCTTCCAAGGTAAATACGATGGGCGGCACAATCTTAACCTTTGCATCGTTACCCGCCGAACGCATATTCGTTAGCTTTTTGGTTTTCGTCAAATTAATCACCAAATCACCCGGACGGCTATTTTCACCGACTACTTGCCCTTCGTAAATTTCTTGATTAGCATTGATGAAAAATTTACCTCTTTCTTGTAGATTATTGATGGAGAAAGGAATCGCTTTTCCTTGTTCCATACTGATAAGTGAGCCGTTGATTCGACCGGGAATATCGCCCTTATGCGGTTGGAAATCTTTGAATCGGTGCGTCATAATCGCCTCACCTGCGGAAGCGGTCAGTAGGTAGCTTCGTAAGCCGATAATCCCTCTAGAGGGAATGTCAAATTGTAGCAACTGACGGCCACCTTTAGGTTCCATGGACACCATCATACCTTTTCGCTTGGTAACGGCCTCGATAGCTTTACCCGCCGTTTCTTCGGGAATATCAATGGTCAATTCCTCCATGGGTTCGCAAGTCACCCCATCAATTTTCTTCATAATTACTTGCGGCTGACCGATTTGCAATTCGTAGCCTTCTCGTCGCATCGTTTCAATCAAAACAGCCAAGTGCAGAACGCCTCTTCCGTACACTCTAAACGAATCGGCCGAATCGGTTGGCTCGACTCGAAGCGCCAAGTTCTTTTCCAACTCTTTTTCCAATCGTTCTTTGATGTGTCGAGAAGTAACAAATTTCCCCTCTTGGCCAAAAAATGGCGAATCGTTAATGGTGAATAGCATCGACATCGTCGGCTCGTCGATAGCAATGGTAGCTAGGGCCTCAGGATTTTCAACGTCCGCAATCGTATCGCCGATTTCGAAGCCTTCGATGCCCTGAATGGCACAAATATCACCCGCTTGGACGCTATCTACTTTGGCTTTGCCCAAACCTTCGAAAGTAAAAAGTCCTCTAATTCGGTGCTTTTTGATGTTACCTTCTTTGTTGATTAAGGCAATGTCGGTATTGGATTTCAACTCACCTCGAACCAATCTTCCAATCGCCATTCGACCGGTGAAGTTAGAATAGTCTAATGAAGTGACCAGCATCTGCGTCGTACCTTCTTCTATTTTAGGCGCTGGAATGTGCTTAATGATTGAGTCGAGTAAGGGCGTAATATTGTCATTTTGCTCCTTCCAATCGTAGTTCATCCAACCGTATTTGGCCGAGCCGTATATGGCGGGGAAATCCAATTGGTCTTCCGTAGCATCCAATTCGAACATCAAGTCAAAAACTGCCTCGTGTACGTCTTCGGGCGTACAGTTTTCTTTATCCACTTTATTGATAACCACCAATGGTTTTAAGCCCAACTCAATGGCTTTGGACAAAACAAAGCGAGTCTGTGGCATGGGGCCTTCAAAAGCATCGACCAACAAAATTACACCGTCGGCCATATTCAGTACTCGTTCCACCTCTCCACCAAAATCGGAGTGACCAGGCGTATCAATAATATTGATTTTTACTCCTTTATAAGTAATGGATACATTTTTTGATACAATGGTAATCCCTCTTTCTCTTTCCAAATCATTATTGTCCAAAATTAATTCCCCTGGCTTCTCGTGGTCGCCAAATAGTTGACCTGCCAAAATCATCTTGTCCACCAAGGTCGTCTTACCGTGGTCAACGTGGGCAATAATTGCAATATTTCTAATTTTCATTTTCAATATTTGAAAGTTGACAATTGTTGTTTTGACATTTCTTTTTCTACCAGAAACCCAAAACGGCTGCAAAGGTACGACTATTTGACAGATATTGCCCGAAAAGTCACGGTTTCCACCGTTATATTGGTGTTAATTTCATGGCTAACTATTGACGGGTAATATAATTGTTATTTGACGTTGACCAGTTATTCCTTATCTCCTTTGTTTAAATGAAAGTTTTAAAAATTTTTCATTGGAAAAAACTTGTTTCACAAAAATAATCGTTGCTTTATTAACGCTAACTTAATGAACACTTAATCCAAAATTTAAGGAGATGCAAGAGTTTTGTAGCTGATTTTTTTCTAAAAAATGAAATCCTTTTTTCAAATTCGGTTGTAATCCCCTCGTAAAACCTATATTGCAGCTTAAATTAATAAAACCAACTTCTTATTCATGGACCCACTTATTATCATGTGGCTTGGATTTATCCTTGCTGCGTATTCCGTTGTCGGTAACGACGTTATTCAAACACTTGGAACTTTTTTGGCTTCCAACGAGAACCGCCCTTGGTACGTCCTTTGGCTGTTTGCTGCTTCGATTATGACGGCTACTTTGGTCTATGGTTGGTATCAATACGGTGGCGATGTTTCTTACCAAAGACTGTTGGGTGATGGTGGATTTGAAAACCCCAAATACAAAGACCCGAGAGATATTGCTTCCTTTGGGTGGGTGTACGTTTTACCCCCGCTGGTTTTAATGATAATTACCCGCTTTGGAATCCCTGTAAGTACTTCGTTTTTGATTCTTACTTTTTTCAACCCTAAAAACTTACAGAACATGGTCGTCAAATCTATGACGGGCTATTTGGTCGCTTTTGGGGCAGCGATTGTTCTGTATATTTTGATTTCTAGAACTTTAGAAAAAAGGTTTATCCAGAATCCTATCAAAAGCCAAGAAAAAACTTGGTGGACCATTGCCCAATGGCTATCTACGGGCTTTCTGTGGACGCAGTGGTTAGCACAGGATTTTGCCAATATTTACGTCTATTTACCTCGACAAGTGGATGGAATGACGCTAGCCATTTCTTTGGTCATTTTGTTAAGTATGTTGGCCTATATTTTCTATTCAAAAGGAGGAGCCATTCAAGCCATTGTCAACGCCAAAACCAACACCACCGACATTCGTTCGGCCACTTTCATTGATTTATCCTACGGCATCGTTTTATATTTCTTCAAAGAACTAAACAATATTCCCATGAGTACGACTTGGGTCTTTTTGGGACTATTAGCGGGTAGAGAGATTGCCGTTCGGTACAGTCTCGCTAAAAAAGTTCCACGAGCAACGCTGAAAGATTTGGGAATGGACTTAGCCAAAGTATTTTTTGGTTTGGCGGTAAGTATTGCTTTAGTGTTTGCCATTCGTTGGTTGACTATTTAATTTGGGTATTGAAACTTTGCTAAAAGGTGGGCGATACTTTCAAAGTATCGCCCACCTTTTAGCAAGGTTTCACCCGATTATCTATTGAAACGTAGAATATCAATTTTCAGAACTTTTTAATTTCAAATTTTACATTTTAGATTTCAGTTGATGCTTGCAGGGTTGATTGACATACTAAAAGTGCTAGGAGCTTTGGCCTTTTTCGTCTTTGGGATGAAAATTATGAGTGAAGGTATCCAAAAAGCGGGTAGCGTACAGCTACGCAAAGTATTGTCCCTGATGACTCGCAATCGATTTTTGGGTGTCTTAACGGGTTTCTTAGTAACCGCATTTGTGCAGTCTTCCTCGGCAACCACCGTCATGACCGTGAGTTTTGTTAACGCAGGTTTACTGTCTCTTTTTGAATCTGCGGGTATTATCATGGGGGCGAATATCGGTACCACGATTACGGGCTGGATTATTTCCGTTTTGGGCTTTCAAGTGAAACTGCACACACTATCCATCCCGATATTTGCCATTGGCGTACCGCTCACTTTTGTCAAAAAAGGGAAGGCTCGATTTTGGGGAGATTTTCTGATTGGTTTTGCTATCCTCTTTCTTGGGTTGCAGTTTCTGCAAGAAAGTATTCCGACCCTGCAAAACGACTCGGAGGCGTTAGCCTTTCTTTCTTCCTATGCCAATTGGGGCGTGCTATCAGGAATAATTTTCATCTTAGTGGGCTTTGTGACCACACTCATTATTCAGTCTTCTAGCGTTGCCATGGCCCTAATTTTAGTAATGTCCGCTAACGGTTGGGTGACATTGGAAGTAGCAGCAGCTATGGTCTTAGGACAAAATTTGGGAACGACGGCAACCGCCGAAATTGCCGCTTTAGTTGGCAACGTATTTGCCAAAAGAGCAGCAAGAATTCATACCTTATTTAATGTTCTGGGTGTCTGTTGGATGATGTTAATTCTACCATGGTTCTTAGAGTTTTTGGATGGCATTTTACAACAAACCATTTATACAAATTCTGCCTACACCGATGCGGGCAATGTCCCTCTAGCACTCTCCGCCTTTCATACGGTTTTCAACGTATTGAATACGTTGATTTTTATCGGCTTAACACCTTGGTTGGTTAGTTTAGCTACGAGGACAATTTCGTCAAGAGGCGAAGAAGATGAAATTAATCGGCTGGACTATTTATCGACGTTGGTTTCTATTTCAGAATTGTCCATTCTCGAAATTCAAAAAAAAGTGGCGCACTTCGGGGAAGTAACGGGCCGAATGTCGGGATTCGTTAGTAATATGCTGTTTTCCATCAATCCCAACGAACCCGAAGAGATGATGGTGAAAGTCCAGAAATACGAAGAAATCACCAATCGGATGAACGTCGAGCTATCCGAATATTTAATTAAAATTTCTAAAGAAGATGTTACCTCCAAAACGGCTTTTAAAATTAAAGGATTAATCGACGGTTGTAGCGAGTTGGAGCGGATTGCGAATATCTTTTATCTAATGGGTAAGACCATCGAACGCAAGCGCCGTGAAAAAATTTGGTTCAACCAACATCAACGCAGTCGTTTAAATGATTTGATTGATTTAATCAACCATGCGTTTGTGATAACTAGAGAAAATCTCACCGCTTCCACTGAAAACCCGAAGAGTATCCACAAAGCGGCCGAAATAGAAAAACGCATCAACGACCAAAGAGACCTAATGCGGCGAGAAAGCCAAGAAAAATCAACCGAACAAGATTACAACGTTCATAGCGAACTGATTTACCACAATTTATTTTCCTCTCTAGAGCGAATTGGTGACCATTTGTTTGCCATTTCTCGTGGGGTGATTGATACGCCCGTTTAGTTTTCTACCTCTTTATTGTTACTATTTTGGGCTTTTTTCGCAACTACTTAGCACGTTTTTTACCATAAAGTCCATAAAGTTCATAGAGTCCATAAAGTTTTTTTCCGAGCGGTAGCATTGACTATTTCGAGCGCTAGTATTGACTATTTTGTACTGTTTAAGCTTTTTCAATACAGGGTGGTAAGTAGTTACCTTTTTTCAATAAAGTTGATGATTTAATATGATTTTTTATTTTACTCATTTAAAAATTTATTACAAACAATAACATGTTTTTATAAAAATAGAATTTTAAAGGTTCCACTTCGCAAAAGGATAAAATCTCCTATTTTTCAGCCTCACCAAAAAAGAATGAACTAACTAGACAGCGTTACTTTTTCCTAAAAACTCGTTTTTCATTGTGAGCCTATAATTATGTTAACTTTTGAACCTTGCAATGAAATTACAAATATTACTCCTTCCGTTAGTTTTTTGCCTATCGCTCAATAAAGTTAATAGCCAAGTTGGAAAACCAGCGATAAATTTTGACTCTTTGAAAATAGTGTTGGATTCAGTTTATTATTTTGACCAATTCTTTTTCAATGCTGGTTTAAAAGGTAAAGAAAAGCATTACCGATGAAGAATTATTGGTGATAAAAGAAGTGGAAACTAGGCAGACTCAAAATTTAGTGATTGTATCTGATATCTTGGATAGCTATGGTTGGTTAGGGAGAGAAGAAGTTGGACAAACGGTTACGAATGCTTTATTCCTGACTATCCAACATAGTGATTTGAAGACCCAAATTAAATACCTTCCTTTGTTACAAAAAGCGGTACTAGAAGAAAAAGCAAACGCTTCTGATGTAGCCATGCTGGAAGATAAAATGGCGGTAAAAAAGGGAATTAAGCAAAAGTACGGTAGCCAATTACCTCCGCATCCCATTATAGGAAAACCAATGGTATGGCCAATTGATAATCCTAATGTAGTTGATGATTTAAGACTAAAAATTGGTTTACCTCCAATGAATGAATATGTAAGCTGGTGGGGGATTAAATGGGATGTAAAACAGCATTTGGAATATACCAGTGAACTAGAAGAGAAAGAACTGATGGATTTTTATCTTGAAAAAGAGGAATGATGCTAACTCTGTTTACACGAATGCCCTAATCTGCGTTAGTTTGTTTTCCATTGGTGTTTATTCTGAAATTTTT
>JBCCQK010000314.1:0-9867 GCA_039024375.1 Bacteroidota bacterium | reverse complement strand
TATTTTTTGACAGGATTGCAGGATGAACAGGATTTAAAATATTGATAATCAAAATCATGTAAATCGTGTAATCCTGTCTAATTTATTCATTTAATTCTGTCCAATTACTTGCAGAATCAGATGCTGACCTTTCCATCTGAGCAGTTTATTTTCTTATCACGCAGAGGTAGTAGATTTCGCAGAGCCTTCACATCTAGGACTCTGCGGGCTTTGCGTTCTCTGCATGAAATACTTTTTTGGTTCTTTGACAATTTTTGCGAATCTAAAAATCACGAAGTGATTCAACTTGAATAACTTCGTATGAAATGCGGAGATTTGGGCTAACTCGAACCTAACAATCCTAAAGGGATTGAACTTTTGCAAAAATTGTCAAAGAACCACTTTTTTAGTACTTCTTTGTATGCGCTACTAATTTTACTGCTGCTGCTTGGTTTTTGGAACACAGAACTAGATGTTAACGCTTTTTTAGTTTTTTTCCTGCCTACTACCACTGCCACTGCCACTGCTTACTCCCCCTCCTCCTTCTGCGCCTTCAACCACGCCTCCAACTCTTCCAACTCTTTCTTAGACGTCGATTGATTCCCCAAAGCGTGCATGATAAGTTGAGCAGTAGAGCCGTTGAAAACCGCATCGACGAAGCGATTGAGCGAAGAAGTCTGTACGTCCGCTTTTTTTAAAACTGCCGAATAGTAGTGCACTTTGCCGTCTCGGTAGCGGCTTAGCATGCCTTTTTCCGCTTCCATACGTTGCATCTGTTTCAGAACAGTTGTGTAGCCCACGTTTTTGTGTTGCGCAATGATTTCGTGCACTTCCCGAACGGTCATGGGCTGATTGCGCCACAGGATTTGTAGGATTTCTAGTTCCGCTTCCGAAGGTTGTTGATTGGTTGGCATGACCTAATTTGACTTTGTAAATATTAAGCGATTGAGGATGCCTTTCTTTGACGCTGACGGACGCTGTTTCAGATATGTTTTTATTATGTTTTTCTTAGTACAATGTGGAACATGTTAGAGCAGAAAACATAAAACATCATAATTTCAAACAGCGCCTGTCAGCCTCAAAAAAGAAAAACACTAAGCATCTTCAAAAAATACGACTCGTGTCGTAATCCATTACAAACATACGACACAAGTCGTAACAAAACAACTTTCCTACGGTTTTTTCCGAAAAACAAATCGCTTTTGCAACAAATAATTGTACGTAAAAGCCACTAAAATTCCGACGAAAACTTTGGAAATGAGGTAATTAAGTGATGTAAACTCGGTAAGTAGATAAACGCCCGCTGTGTTCAATAAAAGGCTGCCAAAGGAAACCAAGGCGTAGCGAAGCGCTTGGTGCAAAAAAATACCGTCCATGGCTTCGAAAGCCCAATTGCGTCCCAATAAGAAATTGGTAACTGCTCCACAAGCAGCACCTACAGCATTCGAGTAAACGTACCAAAGACCTACCCATTCAGTTAAGAGAATAACCGTCATATAATCTACCGCTGTTCCAATGAAGGCAGCTACTTGGGCTTTGGCAAATTCTTTTTTTTGATACAAAGGAGCTTCGTTAATGGTGAATGGGAACACGGATTAAACGGATAAAAAGGATTGGCACGGATTCCAACTATACTAAAAACTGGATAAAAAGTGGCCTCTAAGAACCTCAGATTAACATTCAAAATTAAAACGGGTAATTTAACAGCAACAAATGTGGTCGGTGCGCCGCACCTTATCAAAAGGAAAATAAGCCCTAAGTTGATATAAATGTAGTCGATGCTACGCATCTTGGCATCGAAAAGTCCCATCGGGACGACCGCCTTTGTATCAAGTGGACTAATCAAGGTCTCCAAAGGTGCAGCGCACCGACTACATTATTACCCGTTTATTTTTTGGACACTAATGAGAGGTCTAACCTATTTAGTACTTCGCTACCTTTTCTAGACGACTGACCTCAGCGAGGTCATATCTAAATAGGATAAATAATGTGCGACCTCGCTGAGGTCGGAAATCACTGTCCTTTCTAATTTTTCCTAAATATTGATGACCTCGCTGAAGTCAATTTTTGAAATCATTTTTTATGCAGTTCCGAGTGTAATCAGATTTTCAATAAGGAATAACATTTGCGTACAAAAGTATTTGCAGTACCACGTTGCCATAAACGCCCGCTAGTACATCGTCAAGCATCACCCCCCAACCGTTTTCGAAGGCTTCCATTTTACGAATACCTAAAGGCTTCGCAATGTCGAAAAAACGAAACAGCACAAACCCTGCTAAGATAGTCTGCCAATTGAGCGGCACAAATAATAAATTTATCCAAACCCCAACTACCTCGTCAATGACGACTTTTGAGGGGTCTTCCCCCCACTCTGCTTGCAACTGTTGGGTTGCCCAAACGCCTAGTAGCGTTGTCAAAACAATCACCAAAAAGAACCCTAGCTGAAAATAATCGTTCTCAATAATGGCACTATTGTAAGTTACTCCCCACAATAATAGGCAGGCCAACAGAGCGCCCATCGTCCCCGGCGCAATCGGTGCATAACCAGCGCCGAAGGCGGTTACAATTAATTTATGGATTTTTTTTATCATTCGTATCCAAGTGAAATTTATTTCTTGGCAGGCCGTGTACCGTCCACCGTTTACCGTTTACTTACTGAGTATTGACAAAAAGTCTCTTCTATTTTTTTACAAAAGAGCAAAAAATTCAGTTAACTTGACCGACAAATCACTTAATGGTGACTCGAAGAAGTGAATTTTTTGATAACTTTGGAGTAGATTTGTAATTGTTTTTGTTGACAACGTTTTGAAATTAGACACTACTTTCAAAAGTGCGGGCACCTAACATGCGGTACAACTCAGAGAGTTGTGCGGCGATGCCAAAGAATGAGTGATACAACTCTCCGAGTTGTGCCATACACAGCCGACCCATAACTTTCACCGTAGTGCCTGAAATTAAGCCCAACAGTTTATGACCATACACAAAGAAGGATATAAAATTTTAGTAGTCGTAGCAATTGCTTTAGCAGCAGTTAATGGATTAGTATTTTGGTTAGCTCCGAATTGGTTGACCCTTTCGTACATAGGCACTGGTGTGCTTTTTCTTTTAGTTTTACAATTTTTCCGCTCCCCGTGGCGAGAGATTGCGATGCCCGACGATAATGTCATTTATGCACCCGCTGACGGGAAGGTCGTCGTTATCGAAGAAGTACAAGAAGACGAATATTTTGAAGATAAACGTATTCAAGTCTCTATTTTCATGTCTCCCACCAACGTCCACGTCAATCGAAATCCGATTGGCGGAAAAGTGAACTATTTCCGTTACCATCCGGGAAAATACTTGGTGGCATGGCATCCAAAGTCATCCACCGAAAACGAACGAACGACGGTGGTTATTGGCAATGGGGATACCGAAATTTTACTGCGTCAAATTGCGGGTGCTGTCGCCAAGCGTATCGTTAATTATCTGAACGTAGGCGAAGAGGTGGAACAGGGCGCTGAGATGGGCTTCATTAAGTTCGGGTCGAGAGTGGATTTATTTTTGCCGCTTGACACCAAATTGGAAGTAAAACTGAACCAAAAAGTTAAGGGAAATCGGACTATTATTGCACGTACATAAGTTTTTCACCAAGTATCCGATATTTTAAGTCTCCAAACCTGCCTGCCGGCATAGGCAGGCTTGAAATCAATATCCGCTCGTCTCCATACGAGCATCGGCTGGAAATTTACTTCGCTACTAGTAATACTGCCAACAGTCAACAGCTAAACGAGTAACAAATAAACAATAACGAATACCAAACGACCATATTTTAACACTAAAAAATTGACCAACGCCCGTTTTGTCAATATCTTTGGGCTTGACCGAACGTAATAATTCGGACATTTTCCTACTTACCGATTTATTTATACAACCACACCACATCAGACAACGAAAGTACGAAACTACAAATAACCGACATATTTTATGATGGCCTCTTTTTCCGTTCTACCATCCCGTCCGCAAGCGGTTCACAAAAGCTAAAGATTCCCCGAATCTTTCTCTTTTGCTCATGTTAAAAATTATTTCCGTAGCGGTGCTATGCAAAGAATTTTTGCCTCGTATAACGAAAAATAGCCTCATCAAAAATGACGATTATTTACAGTTCCGTACTTACTTTGGCAACACCTTTGCTTAAAGTATAATTTGTAGATATACGAAGTGATAACCTTTGTTCGCTCAGCTAATCTACTTTTTTACCAAAAGAAAAATATTTTAGGCCGCTTACTGCTGCAAACCCATTTTTTGGTCTAAAAACTTAGGAATAGTGAAAAAATAAAATTACATTTTTAAAATTCTAACTTCTTGATTGTCAGTACTTTTAGATTTTGAATTTGTAATTTTAAATTTTACATTTCCCTTAACGTCTCAACACCCATGAAAAAAAAGTTCACAACAAATTTTAACCTGCTTCCCTATTGCCTTTTTTTCCTTTGCTTATTTGGTTTCACCCATTCCGCATCGGCGCAAATTCGACTTGATACCGCTACTTTGGCTATCAAACGCACCGTTTCTTGCGGCGGTAGTCAAACTTTCACCGACGATGACTCTGGCAACGGCCTCTATTTTGACGAAAAATCTCGTCGAGATACCATCGTCCTCTGTCCCAATCGAACGGGCCGACAAGTGAGAGTGAGTTTTACCAGTTTTGACGTAGCAAGTGGCGACGTCCTCACCTTTTTCGACGGCGACGTCACCAAGAATCCGAGCGCACCTAGTCAAACGGCATCGGGAACAGGTTCGTCGCGTGCTTTCGGTGGTTGGGTACAAGCCAATTGCGACCCCGCCATCAACTCAACGGGCTGCGTCTCTTTCGAGTTTTTTACCAATGGGGATAACGGAAAAGGCAACGGTTGGCAAGCGTCGATTACTTGCGAAAGTAGCAGTACTACCGTCCAATGTCCCAACAACGTAACGGACTCCGATGATTGTAACAATTTAGACGGCATGATAACGGTGACGATTCCCAAACCTACTTTTTCCACTTGTGGAGGAACGGGTAATGCGATGGTCAATATCACTTCTTCTTGTAACCTCATCACGGGCGGAACGATGGTAGCCGACGGTGGAACATTAGGGACCTTTACCTTACCTCTAGGTACACATTCGATTACAGCAACATCAGTCACCGACGAATCCCAGAGATGTACCTACTTCGTCATTCTCGACCAACCGAATATGACTTGCAACGATAACGTGACCTCAACGATTGGTTTGGGTTGCAAAGGAAGCGTTACCGTTGATGATGTGCTAGAAAGTCCCTGTGTCGGTAATGCTATCAGCTATCGACTATCCGTTGATTTGGGTGGAAAAGCAGGAAAAAAGACTAAAACTGTCAGCGGTGCTAGTTTTGGGACACTGAACAGTGACCCACTAGAAGTATTTTCCGAGGACTTCATTTGTGGTCGCGAATACGCCGTTGAAATTACCCGTATCGTAAGCGTAACGAGTTGTGGAGGGCCGAGCACGGTAGAAAAAAGTTGTACGGGCCGAGTTCGATTTGTCGATAATACGGCCCCCGTTATTTCTTTCAATGCACCTACCCTGACTACTTGTGGCAACTTGACGGGCGACGAAGTGAAACGAAAGTTAACGATTTCGGTAACGGATAACTGCTCTGTGAAAGATACGATTGTCTCCGTTGGGACTTTTCCAACGAATTTTTGTACGAATAATCTAAGCGTTCCCGTGACGGTTACGGCGGTAGATTTTTGTGGAAACTCTAAAACGGAAACCTTTAATGTAGGTATTATACGGCCGACCAAATTTTTCCGACCGAGAGATACCGTACTGGACTGTGGGTCGGGCTTTGGCCCAGAAATAGCGGGCTATCCCGTATTGGATACCGACGGTGATGACGTTGGTGACCTGCCCATTCGAGACAATACCTGTAATTTCATCGCTACTTTCAGCGACCAAGAAGTGACAGCAACCAATAGCAAAACCAAGAAAATTTTCCGTACGTGGCAAATCACCGATTGGTGTAAGCAAAACGGCCCCGTGACTTTAGACCAACAATTGATTGAAATCAAAGACACGGGCAAACCCGCCATTAACTGCCCGAGCGGTGGGCAACAAGGGACGGAAAACAATCCCTACATCGCCACGGCGGGTTCGGACTGTACGGGAAGCGTATTTATTCCGTCGCCCACTACTTCGGATGCTTGCGGTGGGAACGTGACGATTGTATTTGAAAAAGCAGTCGATACGCATTCGAAAAAAGAATTTACGTCTTTAAACAATCTTCCCGTTGGCCAATATTTTGCCAACTACTACGGACGAGACGAGACGGGCAATAACTCCGATACTTGTCAAATCTTTTTCACCGTACAAGACAGTCGAGCACCACAAGCACTTTGTGTCAACTCGTTGAATGTATCGCTAACTGGCGGCGTTGCTCGCTTACGCGTACAAGACATTGATGCAGGAAGCCAAGATAATTGTACCGCTATTTTGTCCAAAGAAATTCGTAAACAGGGCGGCGAATGGGGACAGACCGTGACAATGACCTGTGCAGAAATCGAAGCGGACAACCGAGTTTTCTTGCGAGTGACCGACCAAAACGGCGTGACAAACACCTGTCATACGTTCATTATTGGTAAAGATAATTCCGTTCCTAATTGTGGAGACCTACAAGACCGCACCGTCAAATGCGAAGATTTTCAAGTAAGTAATTTCGGTAGCAGCACCGATGCCAACGACAATAAGATTTTCGATGATAGCGAATGGGAAGCCCTTACGGGAAATTTGGAAACGACTTACAATCAAGCCTTTGGGAACCCCAATTGTGGCGGCAGCAACTGCGGTTCGGTAGCGACCATCGAACAGCAATACCAGTTGATTGCGGCCAACTGCGGCGAAACCAAAATTAGACGTCGCTACCGTGCAGTCAGTGTAGATAACAGTGCATCCGATTGGAAAATGCAAAATGTGACCCTAACCATCAGTCAAGAGTTCAGCGTCACTTTTCCCGCCGATTGGTCGGGCAACTGTGGCGATAATTTTCCCGAAGCCACTTTAGATTTGAACACAAGCGGTTGTAGTATTCTCGCTTGGTCGCACCAAGACAAACGCTTCGAAGGCAACAGCGACGCCTGTTACTACATCGAACGCACCTATTCGGTGACCAATTGGTGTTTGCACGAAGCGGGACAAACGGGCACTAACATCACCAGAATTGAAGATATTCGGGGCAACAGCGAAGGACAAACGGTAACGCATCAGACCTTGGCCAACGTCGGTCGTTTTCAGTATATCCAAGTTTTGCGGGTAAACGACGTAACTAAACCAACAGTGACCGTCAACGCTGTGGACGATTGTATCACAGGAACAGAATGTAATGCCACCAAAACTTTTTCCATCAGTGCCTCAGACTGTTTGGGAGAGGAAGGGTTGACTTACAGTTACGAATTAGTCGAGGACGGCAATATCGTACAAAGTGGAGAAACAGCTTCTTTCTCGGCCACCGTCGCCAATAAGTCGTACCAAGTCAATTGGAAAGTCAGCGATAACTGCGGCAACGTAACAGCGGAGTCGGTCAATTACACCTTTAAAGATTGTGTTCGACCTGCACCTTTTTGTTTGGACGGAGTGGCCACTACCCTAGACGACGAAGGAAAAGCGGAAGTTTGGGCTATTGACCTCAATCAAAAATCGGCTGACAACTGCTCGGCGGAAGATAAACTTGAATTTAGAATTTATCATCCCGTTTTGGCGGAAACGGTTACACGCCCACAATCGGGCGATGCGACGTCAGTTGTTTTAGCTTTGCCCAAAAATCTCACATTGACCTGTGACCAATTGGGCACACAGGCGGTCGAATTATACGTCGTGGACGAGGCGGGTAATTGGGATTTCTGTACGGGCAGCATATTCGTGCAAGATGGCAACGGGGCTTGTGGAACGGATTCGTTCGACCCCAACGTAGTCGCCATGGTAGCGGGTGGTATTTTGACCACCAATAATATTCCACTCCAAGGCGTTACCTTAACCGCCAAAGGAACGGCCTTGTACGAACAACAATTCACCACGGACGATTCGGGTATTTTTGAAATGAATCTGCCACAAGGCATCGGCTACGTTATCTCCTTCGACAGGGAAGACCGCGCGGACAATGGCGTAACGGTATTCGACCTCATCATGATTTCGAAACATATTTTGGGTATTACGCCCTTTACCGAGCCATACCAAATGATGGCGGCGGACGTCAACAACTCCAATAGCGTCACTTCTTTTGATTTGGTTTTATTAAGAAAAATTATTCTGGGCATTGATACCGAATTTACGGATAATACACCTTGGCGCTTTATGCCCGCCAATAATAGAAATAGCGGAAATGATGCACAAAGCCCTACCCTATCCGAGACGATTACGATTCCCATTTTGACCAAAAATTTGACTTCGTTGGATTATTTGGCTATCAAAGTGGGTGATTTGAACGGTAGTGCTAAAGTAGATGGGTTTACGCAAAGTGAAGATAGAAATAACGGAAATCCTATCTTATTAGACATTGAGAATCAATTTATTAAAAAAGGTGAAGTAGTAGAAGTTCCTGTAACAGTTGCAGACCTAGCGGACTTGGATGGCCTACAATATACGTTGTCATTCGAAGGAATGGAATTAGCTGAGGTACAATCGGGATTGGCAGCCGAGCAGCATTTTTCCGTTAAGGATAATCAAGAACTGAGCGTCGTTTGGGACGCCTTTAGCGCCGAAGAAGCGGCAGTAAACAATCTGCTGTTCACCGCCCAATTTGTTGCGACGACCGACAGTCAGTTGAAAGATTTATTGACGATTCGTTCGACTAGCAAAACGGAGGCAGTAACGACAGACAATGAAGTTCAGCCAATTGCTTTGAATTTCATTGAAAAAGCAACAACTCCCGAAGTCAAATTGTACCAAAATACGCCCAATCCCTTTTCAGAAAACACTACAGTTCGCTTTGATTTGGGAACAGCGAGTCCCGTACAATTGGATATTTTTAATTTACAAGGGGCGCTGTTGCAACGCATCGAAGGCGATTTTACGAAAGGAACTCACGAAGTGCAAATCGAGCAATCTGCTTTGGGTAGCAGTGGCGTGTTGATTTATCAGTTGACTACGGCAAGTGCTGTGCTATCCAAGAAAATGATTGTGTTGTAGCAAGAAAATTGTTGAATAGACTTTATTTTAAATAAGTTTAGTGGTTCCAGCACTCGAAGTGCTGGAACCATTTTTCTCAAGCTGATTGAACTTTTGCCATGTGCCGTAGAGCCAACTTTAATGATGAAGATTCTCTGAAAGAATCTCCCTCACCGTAAAACAACAATAAAGCAATTCAACAATACAACCATTATATCATCACTCCTTCCCCGCAATCGCCTCAATCTCAATCTTACAGCCAAAATTCAATTGCTTCACGGGAATAATCGACCGAGCAGGTTTGTGGTCACCAAAGAAATCCGCATAGACTTGATTCACCGCTCCCCAATCAGCAATGTCCGCAATGAAGGCCGTCGTTTTCAGAATATCTTTCTTGGTTAAGCCGTGTTTGGCAATCACTTTTTCCACTTTTTGTAAGCATAATAACGTTTGCGCTTCGATACCTTCGGGGGCTTGTTTGGGCGTTCGACTAATCAACGGCAATTGCCCCGAAGTAAAAACTAAGTTTCCTAATTGAACGGTCGGGGAATAATGTGGTGGTGTAGGCATCGTTAAAAAATATTTTTTGAAAAAGGAGAATATTTTAGGTAATATAGCGGGTCAATAACCAAGTCGTGGCACGCCGTAGAGTGGGGGTAACACAAAAAAAAACCAAAAAAAAAAAAAAAATAGAAAAAAAATATTAGAAAGATGGAGTTGTGGTGTAGAGAT